>NZ_PUIA01000074.1:0-300000 GCF_002967715.1 Blastopirellula marina | reverse complement strand
GTTCAAAGACCTTTACTAATGTTCCATTGGACATCACGGCGATTCGATCACAAGTCTCGAAAAGCTCTTCCAGGTCACTACTGACGATCACAATCCCCTTCCCTTCGGCCGCCAGCGAATCGATAAGTCTATAAATTCGCTTGCGTGCCGGAACATCGATGCCTCGCGTAGGTTCGTCGAATAGATACACGCTGGCGTCGGTTCCTAACCAGCGTGCAATGACAACCTTCTGCTGGTTTCCGCCGCTTAGCGTTCCGGTAGGTTGCTGGTCGTCGGTGCAGCGGACTTCCAGCGATTGACAATAGTGTTCGGTCGCTTTCTGTTCCGCTTGAAACCGGATCAGGCCGGCCTGGCTGAACCGGCTGCTCATGGCAGCCAGGGTTGTGTTGACTCGTATGGATTGAGAAAGCAGCAAGCCATTCTTCTTGCGGTCTTCGGTTACCATCGCGATGCCCGCTGCGACTGCTTCATGGGGATGGCGAAACCGCCGCGGTGTATCGTCGTCTGACACATAGACAGTTCCGGACGAGGCTGTATCAGCACCGAAAATTAATCGCATTAGTTCCGTACGACCCGAGCCAACCAAACCAGCGATTCCAAGGCATTCTCCGCGGCGAACCTGAAAGGAGACATTCTCGACCATCCCGCCAGAAAGGTTCTCGACGCGTAGGGAAAAGGTAGATGACACTTTGACGGCATCATCTGACTTCCGTTGCTTTGTT
This sequence comes from Blastopirellula marina, assembly GCF_002967715.1. Lineage (NCBI taxonomy): Bacteria > Pseudomonadati > Planctomycetota > Planctomycetia > Pirellulales > Pirellulaceae > Blastopirellula > Blastopirellula marina. The sequence continues at coordinate 299,278 of NZ_PUIA01000074.1, read as the reverse complement.
GTCTGTGCATGGGAAACCTGCGGATGATCGCCGGTCATCAGTTCGACCATTTCGTCGGTGGTAAGTTCGGCTGTGTCGTAGGTTCCGACCATCGTTCCATCGCGTAAGAATGAGATTCGATCGGAAATACGCTTGACCTCGTCCAAACGATGGCTGATGTAAATGATACCTACCCCCTCGGATCGCAGTTTACTCAGCCATAGGAACAAGGAGTCAGCTTCGGCGGCACTTAACGCAGCGGTCGGTTCATCCAAGATTAGCAGGCGACACTCCCGATAGAGTGCGGCAGCAATTTCGATCATCTGTTGCTGACCAACACCCAGGGTTTCAACGATTGCATCGGTCGGAATATCTTTGAGATCGAGTCGGTCGAGTGCCTCGCGGGAGAGGCGATGGAGTTCTCGCTGCCATATGACGCCCCCAAGGCCAGGCAGCCTGGTCAGCAACAGGTTTTCAGCGACGCTCAACGTGGAGATGAGATTGAATTCCTGCTGAACTATTTCGATTCCGGCGGCTTCGGCTTCACGTTTTGACAGCGGATGATAGGCCTCTCCCTGGATGGACATTTCGCCGGATGTAGGGTGAACCAGCCCAGCGATAATCCGCACCAAGGTACTTTTTCCTGCTCCGTTGCCTCCTAAGAGTGCATGGATCTCCCCTTCACAAACAGTTAGAGAGCCGTCGCGCAGGACTAACGATTCGCCATATTGTTTGGTTATGCCGGTGACTTTCAGCAGGTTCGACGACGAATCGTTCACGGAGATAGCGACTCCTTCGTGATCAGATCGACAGGCGTTTCTACGTCTTCGACCGCCGCGTCGGGGTTCTCAATCAATATCAGAGCATTTTGAATTCCGTAGACGGCCAGTTGATCTCCGTGTTGGTCCGCCGTCGCGATGATCTTGTCTTCCTTAATGGCCTGCTGAACCGCTGAGATATTATCGAACCCAACAATCATCACGTCGTCCGATCGACCAGCTCCCTTCACCGCGGCGACGGCTCCCAGTGCCATGCTGTCATTGGCGGCCAGGATCGCTTTGACTTCTGGGTGTTCGCTAAGCATCGACGATGCAATGGTATTCGCCTTACTCATTTCCCATTCGGCTGATTGGTGATCTACCACCTTGATTTGTGCCTCGTCCATCGCTTCCTGAAACCCAGTCAGTCGCTGCTGACCGTTGAAAGAAGTGCGGACACCTTCCAGGATGCACACGGCATCGCCAGATGCCAGTTTGTTTGCCAGATAGTCGCCGACTTTCTTTGCCCCTGCTTTGTTGTCGGGCCCCACAAACGGAATCACGACGTTCTCCGCGGCGAGCACCTCGGCATCGAGTCGATTGTCAATATTGATCACGATCACGCCTGCCTTCTTCGCCCTGCGTAAAACGGGCACGAGTGCCTTTGAGTCAGCTGGAGCAATCACGATCGCGTCGACGTTACTGGCGATCATCTCTTCCACCAGCGACACCTGCCGGCTGATATCGCGTTCGTCTTTGATACCGTTTACCACAAGGTCGAACTGGTCAGGATTCTCGGCCTGATAGCTCTTGGCACCGTCGGCCATGTTCGAGAAAAACTCGTTGGCGAGCGACTTCATGATCAAAGCGATGCGTGGTTTTTTGACTTCAGACGACGCTCCGTTTCCTGCAGTCGACGACGAGTCTTCCGACTTGCAGCCAAGCAGGAGCACGAGTAGTAATAGGCCTGGAACTATTTGTTTCATTGGATGGATCCCCAAAGTGCTTCGATTTCAGATCGTGTGCCCATGCTGGGCTGGGCTCCCATGCGTGACGCAGCTATTGCTCCAGCGGCGTTACCGAAACGTACCGCCTGGTCCAAATCTCCATGCTGGGCCCAGTAAACTGCCAGCGCACCGGCAAACGCATCCCCCGCCGCTGTCGTATCGACCGCGTCGGTTATAAATGCAGGAATCATACGTCCGCCATTTTCGTCAAATAGAAAAGAACCACGGCTCCCCATCGTGATGACAACATGCTGCGCACCTTTCGCGTGCAGTGAAGCTGCCGCAGCGGATGCCCTATCAACGGAATCGATAGTAATTCCTGTCAACTGCTCTGCTTCATGTTCATTCGGGCAAATCAAGTCGACCTGTAGCAAGGCTTCAGGCAAAGCAGACGGAACGGGTGCTGGGTCGAGGATCACTCGGACTTTCGCGGCCTTAGCGATCCGTATAACTTCCCGCACCGTTTCCAGAGGGATCTCGAGCTGAAGCAGTACGACATCACTCGATTCAATCACGTCACGGAGTCCTAACGCATCTTCTGGCGTGAACCTTCCATTGGCACCCTCAATAAAGATGATCGAATTCTGAGCCGCTGGGTCGACCATGATCATCGCCAAACCGCTTTCGCAATTGGGAGTCGAAAGAACATGACGGCAGTCGATCCCCTGCTCTTTCAGTCTGCCAGTCAAACGCTCGCCGAAGGCATCTTCCCCGACGCGACCAAGCATCGTAGCTTGTGCGCCAGCTTTAGCGGCCGAAACGGCTTGATTCGCTCCTTTACCGCCAGATATCTCGTCGTACGAACGAGCGACGATCGTTGTACCAGGCTGGGGAAAATGATCGCAGCGGAGTACAAGATCCATGTTGATAGACCCTGCCACAGTTACCCTGATCGGAATGGTAGAATCTGGCATTCGACTACCTTTCAACAGCGGATGTGCCTGGCGATCTATGTGGAGGCTCGCTGGAAAGAAGCGTCAATGCTTCGATGGCACGAGCTTTCTGATCATCTCGCAAAATCAGGTAGCGATCGCGTCCACCCTCTTTTGGCTCGAACGTTGTGTAGCCGTCCTCAAGCACGGTTACCCTGCCGGCAGGTGAAAGATCGAAGTAGTGGTGATCGGGGCGAACGGCCACCAGTACCGACGTTAAATCCCAGGTCGGACGATTATGTGGGGGCGGATTGTACAGTACGTATGCTTCCGAGACCGGATGGTGTGCGACATAGTCAAAGTCGCGTTCAATGCTTTCGTGGGGATAAGTCAGATTCAGGCCAATTTCAAACCCGCTCCAGATGATGGGGGTGGGCCATTTCGAGAAGAGTCGACGGGCCGAAGGAATATCCTTGAAAACGTTGTACTCGCGATATGGCTTAGGTTCGCCGGTCTTATCGGGGATTTTCTGAAACGCGGCGGCCATAACAGAAAGCAGCCGAACCTTCTGCTTGACCAGCTCAAGGCCTGACAGCGAGCTGATATCATCCGCTGGCGAATCCAGCAGATTTGCCAGGTTAGTAGAGAATCCGACTTGGCAAATGACGACCGAACCATCCTTCGATTCGGCTAAGGCCTTGCGCAGGACATCGACGGCTTTAGGGGCTTGCTTACCAGACTTCAGGTCGTGGGGGAATCGCGGCTGATCACTATCGGTAGCTGATGCCAGTCCATTGAACTTGCCTTGTTCCGGAGTAACACCGCTTTGACAAACACCAATGGGAATGTCGCCTCTTCCATAAAACGTATTGATGCAATCGGCAAACGGAGCGGCTAATTCATGGTCTTTGGTAATAGTGACCGCCAGAAGTTCGCATTCGTCGCGCGACTGAAGTGCGTGAATCATTGCCAACGCCAGCACATCGTCGCAATCGTTGCCAAGATCGGTATCAAAAATCAAGGGAATCGGGACTTGGGGTTCATCGGCCAGCAATGCCTGGGGTGAGAACAGCCCGATGCTTGCCAGCAACAGCCTTAACAATAGTTCGCGTTTCATGATGGGGGCACCTTTCCAACAGATGCTCGAGTGAGGAGAGTGACAGGTAGCTTGTGCAGTTTTTGCGAGGGGACTTCACCGCTTAATAGTTGTTGGGTGACGAGTGTAGCCGCCAAGCGCCCCAGTTCCGGCACATCTTGCGATATGGTCGTCAACGGAACTTGCATGAAGTCAGCAAACGCGACGTCGTCGAAACAAACCAACGAGATATCGTCCGGCACGCGTAGCCCCAGTTCAACAGCGGCTTGATATGCGCCAAACGCGTTGGGCGTACTCATGGCAAACAGTGCAGTGATTTCGGGATGGGTTGTCAGCAGTTGGCGCGCAGATCTGTAACCCGATTCATAGGTGAATTGATCGCCGGCAACCATAGCCGAATCGAACTCAATATCGACTTCGGCGAGGGCTTCTTGAACCCCTAGCAGTCGTTGATCGCAAGGGAGCGTGCCAGCGATTCCCTGCAGCACACCGATGTGACGGTGGCCGTTTTCCAATAACAACTTCATCGCCAGCAGTGTTCCTGCGATGTGATCGGACGTAACTTGAACCATTTCTGAGCATGCCTTGCAGCGATCGACGAGCACCAGCGGGGTCCCATGATGGTGAACGCGCTCGAGATGTTCGAAGCTCAGTCCGATCGGACAAACGACCAAGGCTTCCACGCTACGGTCGACTAGCTGGTCGATCAGCTGTTTCTCTTTTTCAACGGAGCCGCCACTGTCGGCTAGAATCGCCGAGAAACCATCTGCTTCAGCCGAGATAGTCACCGCGCGGGCAATCGACGAGAAAAAGGTATTGGAGAGATCAGGTACGACGATCCCTAACAGACCAGTGCGTTTCAGACGTAAGGAGCGAGCTACCTGGCTGGGACGAAAGTCGAGCTTCTCTGCCGATTCACGCACCAGTTGGGCAGTTGATTGACTGATCCGGTACTTTTCTGCCAGCCCATTGAGAACACGGGAGGCAGTCGAGACACTTACGTTTGCCTCGCGTGCAACGTCGCTCAAAGTCGAATTGGAGGGGGCTTTTGTCACGGAATCGAATAGCGATGGATAAGGTAGAAAATGCAAAAATCACAGTGCACAATCGATTGTGCTTTATGTTATAGAAATAATTCGCGATTTCAAGTGGCGCTTGAATAATTGGGATTGAAGACAAGTTGAAACGCACTTCGTAATCAATCAGTGCGTTCATACGAGGCAACCCTGGACGCAACGGTTCGAGGCTTTCCGTTTACTTATTCCGAAAGAGTTCCGCGCTGGGCCAGCGGTCTTCAAATCCGCGGACGCGTTCTTCCACCGGCGGTTTAACATTGGGCCAGTTTTGAGGACGGATACGGACAACTCGCCCAGGGCGAAAGCCTTCCAGTATGAGCGGGACCTCAAATTGGATCTGAATCCCACTACTGCCCGGTGTTGGCTCCTCTTCAACTTTCTTGACCGAGATGATCTTGCCATCCATGCCGTCGTGGTCAGGCCACCAAGTCCGAAGCGTGTTCTCGGCGGCGGCCATCTTGCCACCGATACCTGGCTTGAAGTCGGCGTAAAGTGTGTCATCCATTCCACCGAACAACGTTGCCGTCACGGTTGCATGACCGAATTTGCCGTATTCGATCTCCTCGACTCGAGCAGGCATCCAGCGGGTGCGAATGTGCCGGATGTGTCGCTCTCGTTGGCGTTCCGAGGCGACTTTCATCGCCGCATCGTCCAGCCAAATGTCGGATATATGAAACTGTTGGTACAAGTATCGCGGATGCCAACCTAAAGCCAGTTGAACAGACTGACCGTCAAGCTGCTTTTTGCCGTTGGCGGGCCAGGTCTCATCTGCCACCAGGTCCTTGATGCCAAGTAGCTCGCGGCCGCGCCAAACACGAGTCGAGCCATCGATCGTATACGTGTGCTCTCCTCCGAGCCCATCGCCACCTTCGCTTCGATCGAGATTAGCAACCAATTCTCCCTCAGTGCCATGGAGATGGATCTCCTTCAGCTTCCAGGCTTTTCCTTCCCGAAGGCAAAGGCTAGGCCCATCCTCTAATAGAATCGCATGGTTCTCACGTGGCGCTGTCACATTGTTCCCGCTGACGTTCGGAACGGCTGAGGTCTTTGGGTCTGGTGGCAGATAAAACCGTCCGTAGAGGACGGTACCAATAGGGATATCACGCAGTTCGGCGGGTGCACCGTGATAATAGACTTCACCATAGGGCAACATGGCGAAGTGGTGAAGGTGTCCTTCGTGATAATGGTCGTCAACATGCAGCCGCAGGCTTCCACGACGATTGACGTGATCTACAAAGACCAGTTCGCCTCGGTATGCTTTTGCTTCGTTTAGCGGCGGGAACACCTCAGGCGTAGGGCGAAACGGTTCGTCCGCGGATAGTTTGCTGACTATTAACAAAAGCATAAACAGGGTGCAAAGACGAACCAACACAATAATGCTCCGATGAACGCGGACGTGAATGAAGCCTGTATCCTGTGTCATGGCTTGCGCGTGTTACTCAGTTTGTTGAGTCGAGTTATCCTAGTTTCAGTTCCGCATTACTGTCCCCAAAAGTTTCGGTCTCGACACCCATCTTATGCGCCATCGTCAGCAGTAAATTGCTCATGTGAGCTCCTTCGTTTACCGGACGGCTGCAGAGGTGATAGTGCTTGCCAGGCGTGTCCAATTCATAGCCGTCAAAATGCCCCTGGTTCAGGTCGATATGGCGACCATGTTTGAGGCCGCACCCACTTCCACCTGCCAATACAAGCGGCAAATTTGCGTTTCCGTGGCCATGTCCGTAAGCCATTCCGCTGCCAAATAGGGACATGGTCGTTTCGAGCAGCGGACGACCGTTTAGATCAGGCGTCTCTGCCAAACGAGTCAGGAAGTAGCTAAACTGCTCGATACTGAACGCATCGCTCTGTGTCAGCTTCTCCATATGTCCAGGGTCGCCATTGTGGTGGCTCAGTTCGTGCCGCGATTGCGAGATACCGAGTTCAGGAATAGGCAGTCCCTGCCCTTCGATTCCACTACTGAAAGTAACCACGCGTGTGGCGTCGGTCTGAAACGCGAGCACAACAAGATCGTAGATCGTGCGGAAGTAATCTCCTGCCTGAGTCTGTGGTACTTCACGATCGGTTCGCCGCCGATCCTGTTCCAGGATTTCCGGCCGTGGAACATCTAGCCACGCGTCGGCTCGCTTAGCGCGAACTTCAGTCTCGCGCACAGCTGTTAAATATTGGGTCATTCGCCCCTTGTCTTCATTGCCCATGCGTCGTTCCAGGGAACGCACTTCTTCCAAGTTTGCATCCAACACGCTCTTCTTGCGGCGTAATGCGCGCCGCTGGGCAGCGGTACCGCTCTTCGGCTCTTCGAAGAGGTAAGCGAAGATCTCGCTGCAGCGACTCATACCAGGCAGGCGAATGCCGTCTGCGGTCCAGGCCAGCGACTCGCCCTTGTTGGCGATCTCAAGCGAGTGAAAACGAGTGTGCGGTGATGTTACTTCGGCCATCTTCTGGTCGACAGAAATCGTGTTACGGTCGGTCGGTCCTAGCTGGCCACCGGTGAGCCAGATCTTCTGGCAATTGTGATGATGCCCTAAGCCTCCTGGGTGATGCATTCCGCTGATTGGCGTGATGACGCTGCGATGTTTCTCCAGTGACTGAAGCGTACGCGAGAGCGTGTATTTCTCGCCTGGGGTGGTAATCTGGTAGTCGAGCGTATTGACGCCATTGGGTATGTAGATGAATGCACTGCGCCGGGGCGGCTCCAGGGCTTCACCGAACGCAGGCCGCATGCAGTTCAGCAGTGGGAGCGTGATGAAGCTGCCAAGACCACGCAGGACATGACGGCGATCGATATGCCAGGAGGGTGTCATCGCTTAACTCGCAAAGGTTTTCGGATAGATGCGTTTAAAATCCTACGAGCGTGTTACCGCTTCTTCATAATGTCGGACAGAGCAACTGCGCGAACAATGTCTTTCAATTGATAGTTGTGGCGTTTGGCCTCTTCGACAATCGCTCCAATATCTTCTCGGTCATCCACCGTCAGGACACGGCGTAATCCGTACGAGCAAAGGTGCTCAATCAGCGCATGTAGGAATTGATCGCGATCTTCCAGTAATAGTTGTTTAAACTGCTCGGCGTCGGCGAAACCACGACCGTCGGGCATCTCGCCGCTAGGATCAACAGGCGGATCGTCCCCGGTCCCCTTTTCGACACGTTCGTGGGTTCGCCACTGGCCGATCGCGTCGAATTGGTCGAAGGCTAAGCCCAATGGGTCAATGTTGCGATGGCAGGCCGCACAGCTTGCATTCTGGGTATGGGCTTTGATCTTATGCCGAATCGTCGCTTTAGGGCTGTCAGGCGGATTGGGTTCGATCGGGTCGACATTAGCAGGTGGCGGAGGGGGAGTCTTGCCGAAGATCGCCTCGCTGATCCAAACCCCGCGGTGAACGGGGCGATGCCGCGTTCCATCTGAGGTCAAGCCAAGGATCGCGCCCATCGTCAGCAGGCCGCCGCGGTGGTCTTCGGGACGCAGAGCAACCTTTTGCGGGCCGGATGCCTTTGGGGCAGGCAAACCATAAAATTCGCAAAGCCGCGAATTGGCCATCGTCCAATCCGACGTGATAAAGCTATCTATGCTCAAGTTACTCGAGAATACCTCACGAAAGTACTGTTTTACCTCCTCACGCATGCTTGCTTCCAGCCAGACGTCGTATTCCGGGTACAAATTACCATCCGGCGGAAACATCCCAACGCGGTGAAGCTGTAGCCATTGTCGGGGGAAGTCGTTGACGAATCGATCGATCTTCGGATCGGAAAGCATACGATCGACCTGGTTGGCAAGTTCGCCATCGGTAAGCTTCCCAGCGGCAGCCGCGTCGAAGAGAGCTTGATCCGGCATGGAACTCCAAAGGAAATACGAGAGACGCGAAGCAAGTTCCCAGTCGTTTAGTCGCTCGCGGGATTGAGTGTCTCCCTCGACCAGATAAGTGAAATTTCGGCTATTGAGTACGCCCAGTAAAGCGATTTGATAGGCGGAAGCCATGTCTTCACCGGCCGCGAGTTCTTCCTCGTAGGCCTTGATATAGGGTAGAAGTTCGTCGTTACTAACCGGACGCCGCCAGGCACGTTTGGCGAATTGATTGAGATGTTGCGTGATCACTTCTACGGATGCATCAGCCGAGGGGAGTACCCCCGTGCGTGTTGCTTGTTCCGCTTCACTCTCGATGGGGCCTTCCCATTCGATCCAATCGAGCAGCACGAACGAGAAGATTCCATTCCCATCTTCGTCGAAAAGTTTGGGGCCTGTCGGATTCAATAAGGTCGTTTCACTGGTATGTGTGAAGACATAGTCGGAGCCACCCAGAATATTACGATGATGGGCCCCCTTGTCGCGTGAGATGATGTCGGTAACAACGACGTTGAAATCGAGACTCGTGGGCATTTCCAGGAACACCTCGAACTCGATGATCTCTGGTTTGTCCTCGGGGGCCAGAATATCCAGCTCGATCAGGCCCTCGTTGGTACCTTCCCCGGTACGCTTGCCAATCCGTAAGTGAGGTGTCTGGCCACCGGGCGGTCGAACGCCGCTGATTTGCAGTCTCGCTCGATATAGCCCACTTTTCGAAGCACCCGTACTAAACCAATGGGGTCGCAGCGCCTGAAGTTCTCGTCCAGGGAAGATTAAAGCACGCAGTGGGCGCTTGATTCCAAATCGGTCGAGATACTCCTGCTGGCGTTTTCCTCCATCGTATCGAATTTCTGCCGCCGACTTATGAATCGTCTGCGACTCGACTGGCTGCTCTGGAAACGCTCGGCTTAAAACAATTTCTGAAGCGCGATAGTAGCGTTCGACGTGAGACGGTGATAGCGACAGCTGCGATCCGATGCGTTCGAATCCATGCCAGAGCGGATCGGCGTTGAGCTCGCCAGGTTGGGCGGGATCGTAGCGAACCCCGAGCAGGTCGTAGACCGTATTCTGATATTCTTGTCGGCTTAATCGATAGTGGGCCACCGGCGACCGAGCGGCCATGCGTGCGGCTCGGCCTTCGCGGATGCGGGTATCGAGCTGCGCAATAACGGCGGCAATTTCGTTTTCGCTCGGCTGCGGTTCATCCTCCGGCGGCATTTCGCCAGCATTGATGCGCTCGACGATTTCCGCCCACAGATGCCCATCGACTCCGGACTTAAAATCGCGTGACAACTGATCAATCCGCAAGTTACGCTCGACCATTTCTGGCCCATGACACCGAATGCAGTGCGCTTGCAGGAACGCCTCATAGGGTTCCGCGGCCGAAACGACGGTCGCCCCATAGAAGAATGCCAGCATCATGCATGATAGACGCATAGGGAAGGCCTGGTTCTTGGGAGGAAGGAGATTGAACAGCGTGGGGTTTAGGCAGGAAACGAAAGCGTATGAAATGCTCGCAGATCGTTCAATCGCAAACGATTCACATATTCTTACGAGGTTGATGCTGGTCCGTCCGATAAAGCCCCATCATCGAAACTCTGCTTTCGCTAGAGTTAGTGTAACTCAACACGCAAATGCTCGCACTCAATTATCTAGAATTCAGACTGAGGTCTGTTCCGATGAAAGTAATGGCCGGGCGGAGGTTCTTTACGCTAGCGAACAATAAGATCCCATATCGAATTCCATTCACGCAAAATCATACAGCGCGATAATCGTTCACAACCGTAGCCAGACAGATGTATTCTGCGAGGAAATAGAGGTTCAATGATCAATGGGTACCACAATAAGTCAGATCGCCGCCAATTTGGCCCGAATTATCTTGTGATCGCGCGATCTGCACGACACTCAATTCGCAGTGGTTTCCGTGTCATCGAGGCCTAGAAGGTCTAGTGAAAGTTCGTAAAGTTCGGATTCATCAAGAGCGAGTCGCTGCGAGAAGTTATCCCAATCCCCGAAAAGCAACTGAATTACAGAATTCGATATAGCTTCGTCGAAAATTAGCTCTTCGACCAATGATCGGTTGGTGAGTAGTTTGTCCGGAAGATTTGTATCGGAAATCTGGTTGAGAGCGTTATCAGACAGTGGCTCCCTGATGGCATACGAGGGACTGTCGAGTTCATCCTGGGGCTTGGCATAACCGATTGACTCACCTTCAAGGGTGGTGAGACTGGCCTGCGGAACGATAGTCAAGGAATTAACGTTAGCGAAGATCTGTTCGTTGGTGAGTGATGTATTGCCTCTTAATGGAGTTAGGTTTTGCGGGGCAAAGCCAAATAACACAGCGAGAATCAGATTTCCGTCGGTTGAGGCGTCGACGTTTCCACTTTCATTCACATCCAGAGTATTGTCCGAGATCAACGCGGCCACGTTATTGGAAATCTGTGCCTCGGTTAGAACGGAACTTCCTCGAAATGGGGTCAAGTTCGAGTCAGGCAGGCCGAACATTACTGTGAGGATCAGGTTGCCATCGGTTGACGCATCAACTGTCCCGTCTTCATTTACATCGAGCGGAGCAAATTGCGTCGATGTGTCGTCGTTAAAAATAGTGCCCGTCAGTGAGCCTGTGGAGATAACGAAACTTCCGTCACCTGTAATCGAGATGGTAAAGGTCTCATCTGCTTCGACAAGCAGATCCTGACTTGAGCTGAATGTAACTAGTTTCGAAGTTTGCCCTGGTGTGAATACGACTTGCCCGCTGGGTAGTGTACCTCCAAAATCTGCCGCATCGACTGGGGAGGCACCACTTCCTTGGGCAGCGTACTGAATGGTAGTCGTTTGCGTGGAATCGCCAGTTCGAACGATGCGATAGGCGAAAATGCTACCTTCGCTCACACCACTGATAACAGCTTCGATTCGCACACCGATGTCGTCATTGTTGATAATGCCGCCGGAAACTGCTGTCTCAATCACATGCCCTAGTGATGGATTAGAAAGGGTGATAGTAAATGTCTCATTTGTCTCAACTTCGTCGTCACCCTGAACATCGATTGTTATTGTTCGCTGTGATTCATTCGCATTAAAGAGCACGCTGCCTTGCGGCAAAGATCCACCGAAGTCAACCGCATCTGCGGTATCATTGGTCTCGATGCTGACGGCGAAATCAACGGAGGCGATGGCACTTACAGCCCCTGAACGTGTAACGAGGAAGGTCAACGGTGTTAGTCCTTGGTCTCCTTCTGCAGCCTCGTTCGTAAGTGGCGTAATTGAGAAAGCGGCATCATCGTTAATAATTAAACCTATTGCCTGGTCTGTTGAGATGGTCACATCGGAAGATGGTTCAGAAAGTTCAACGATGAAACTCTCGTCCTCTTCAACCTCTGAGTCGTCCTGTACTTTGATGTCGATTTGTTTCTGAGTTTCACCAGGAGCAAAGGTTAACTGGCCTGAGGGAAGGGCATTTCCGACAAAATCGGAAGCAGTGGCACCAGCAATTCCATCACTCAATACATCAAATCGGATATTGGAAGTACTAGTTAAGTTTCCTGTGCGGTTAACGATAAAGGTAAGACTTGTAGAGCTGCCCTCCCCTTCCTGTTTTTGCGAGTTTACGGGAACAATCTCAATCGATGTATCATCGTTCAAGATGGTGCCTGTGAAGATAGAATTGGAGAGGGTTGCGCCAGTAGATGGTCCACTGAGCTTCAACTCAAACGACTCGTCCAGTTCGACGTTGTTATCGCTCGCCAGAGTAATTCGGATCACTTGGCTATCTTCGCCAGGCGCAAACGTGATTGTTCCGCTGGGGATTATCCCACCGAAGTCGGCTGCATCGGCGTCACCTCCATTGAACGCATAGTCGACGTTATGCGAAACACTCATGTCGCCACTCCGCTGCAGAATGACAACCACTTCCGTGTCATTGTCCGATTCAGCGTAGGATTGTGCGGGAACGACAAACCCAATTGCGGCGTCGTCGTTTGCAATTTGTCCGTCGACCGTCGTTTTATCGATTGGGATGCCGGCAGTTACCACAGTGACGTTCAGCGAAAAGCCCTCATCCGCTTCTACCGTGCTATCGCTTGCCACCAAGATGTCGATATTGCCTGACATATGGTCAGGAAGAAGCGTCAACGATCCGGAAGGTAGTACTCCAGCGGCGAAGTCTTCCGCACTGGCCTGGGACACTCCTAATCCGGAAACGCTGTAGTTTAGTTCGATTAGCTGGCGAGGGTCGCCGAGACGGGTAACCGTGTATTGATAAATGGTTGTCCCAGAATTTCCTTCGGATTGGCTAATTAGAGTCGGCGCTAGCAGCAGCTCGGCATCATCGTTGAGAATCACCCCTTCTGCTTCCGCCACAAGGATGCTTGTATCTGCCGTGGGATTGCTTAGAAGCACTTTGAAGAGTTCATCGGCTTCCACCTGTGAATCGCCACTAACTGATATGGTTAATAGCTTGCTTGTTTCGCCGAGGCCAAAGCTAAGTGTTCCCGAAGGGAATGTTCCTCCGAAGTCGTTTGCGGAAGCCGGATTAACACCACTTCCTAGAACCTGGTAGTTGAAAGTAGTGGCCCCACTCGTGTTTCCTGTACGCGCAATCGTGAATGTAAAATCTGTCGTCCCGCTATCTGACTCATCTTTCGAAGCAGCCAAACTAAAGATTTGCAGCCCCGCGTCATCATTTTGAATGGTTACGATAGCCAAACCATCGTCGATCGTAGCATTCACCGCGTTACTAAGTTCCACGGCAAAGGTCTCGTCTGATTCTACTTCGACATCTTCCACTGTAGGTAACTGAAAAGAATAGCTGGTGGAATTCGCCGGAATGGAAATAACTTGGTTCAGCGAAGTGAAGTCGGTTTGATCTGCCGTTCCCGAGAGCGTCTTAACGGTAACTTGAATGACATCCGTCGTCGGTTCGGAAAGAGAAATTACGATGGTCGCGGTATTTCCTTCGAGAACGCTCACATCGGCGACGGAAAGCAAAACGTTCGATGCTTCAACAATAGATCCCGTCAAAACGTATTGTCCGAGGCTTCCATACTGTGAATACCCTACCGGGCTACTTGTCAGCCATGGCGGCGAGGAAGGATCCTCAACCTTGTCGGTGATGGGATTGTATACACCATGGCTACCGACACCATCAACTTTCAGGTAGTAAGTTCCCGCTTCTAGTAAGATGTCATTCAAGGATGCCGATAAGTTATTGCTTGGGTTCGATTGAGCAACCAAATTACCGTTGGAGTCATAGATACCTGCCCAGATATCCAGGTTGGGGCGTGACGAAGGAGATTGAAATTGAAAGGAGCCAACGCCGCCAGTGGTTGTGAAAGCAAATACGTCCAAGTCCGTATTCCGTTCAATAATACCGGACCCACTGAACGACGATTCTCCTCCAGAATTCAACAAGGTTGCCGTGCTAATTCCATTGCCATGATCGTCGGCACGGAAGGTGAACCCATTGGTGGTGGTAATAACATCAAGGTCATCCTTGCCGTTGCTGTAGTTCGCCGAAGAGGTGTTGTTATTGGCGTTATAGTACTCACCGAAATCCCACTGAGAGACAGCTACGCTATACGAGGCACCCATGATCGGTCCCCACTTGGTAACGCCGCTACCGTGACCACCGTAGTAGGTTGTGCCATCGGTTAGGCCATCATGGGCGAGATTAAGCATGTGCCCAACTTCGTGACTAGCTGCTTCTGCCACGCCTAGCAAGCTGGTGTTGTAGACGAATCCCGGTTCGTCAAGTGGATCCTCAAAAGCGCCGATATAGGCATGCCCGCCGCAGCCACAATCGGCAAACGTATCATCCGTAATGACGACTCGTGCACCCCACTGCGAATCCCCTGTGCCCGACTTGCGAAGGGCCTCGGAACCGGGATCTTCAGTAGTAACGTTGACGTCAAATGGGGCAAAATCTTCGGCTACAATTTCCCATACGTCCTGAATGCGTTGCAATTCTGAGTTGCTGAATGTGCTGGGATCACCGTCGGTGTCGTAAGCCGGGCTTTCGATTGTTGTCACCCCATATTGAGTGTTCCAGGTCGTGCCTACGGTTGTGTGCCCGTCGAAATCGAGATAGATGGTAAAGCTGGAGTCGGGCTTACTGTGGAGCTTGAAGGTTTCCGACAATGGGAACATCGCTTCGATCGAAACCGAATTTTCGGTCGGGATACTGGATACAAGCCAATCTGGTTCTATCTCAGAGTCTCGTAGGTAGACCTCTTCGGCTGGAAGACATGCCACCTCCGAGTCAATCGCTTCTTCGATTGACTCGGTGGATCCCCACTGAATCATCATTTCGCTAAGCCATGCAGGTTCGACAGGTCCCGAGTTAACGACCATCATGGGAGAATCGGAAACCAGTTGGTCATCGGACGAGACTTGCAGGTCGATTGGCGTGCTTGAAAGCATCCAGCGGCTTTCAAGTCTTTCTATCCGCGAAGTATTGAAACTTGGGTAACGTCCTGTCGAGAACCTGCGACGAGGAAGATGTAAACCTCGTTGTTGTTTATTCTTTGCCACGATAGTCGCTGATTCTTTAAGGGGTAGTTGCATCGCTTAGCGTAAGCGACCCGATTTAATGACTCTCAATAGCAAATAGGACTAATTTGCCCTCGGCGAAGCATCCTGCACTCTTGCTATCAAACCGACGTTTTCCATCGCTTCGGGGCAAGTAAATGGGACAATTCATCCAAGCGAACAATGCCCCTGGTCGTCTGACGGACTTGGAGAGAGTGCCTCTAGCTAGTCTATTCCGATTTTCCTACGGACATGGCGAAGAGTGGTGCATCTCCAAACTGCGAATTGTTCCGCCACCTCTGAAATGGCCGGTCTCAATAGGATTTCTTTTTAGAGGCATAGCTAAGTAAAATCCAGTCGTTGTCCAAACAGAGAAACTCATCTGGAATGAAGTCATCATCGTTGGATAGCTCGCGAAACGACTCGTCTATGGCGGCGATATTTTGGTCTGCAGTATCCTCGATCAGTCGCTCACCAAAGTCCATCTTGTCACCTAGCGAAAGATCTGGGCTAACGACTGGAATTGCGTTGCCTACATTGTCGTTCGGAATAATCTTGCAGGGATCCGAATAAAATACGACCGGCATAACTGCCAACTGGTCGACCGAATGTGCGGGCTCGAAACTCTCTCCCGGTAATGGAGCACTGTTTACAATCGCCGACTGCACGCTATTCTTTGCGGCCACTGCTTCAGCCAGCAAGGCATAGAGGAGATCCGTGTCGAGTGGTTCCATTAACAGTGGGACGCCGGAAACCTCGGGTGTAATTTGAGCTGCAGGATAGGTGACGGCCTTTCCGAAATTTGCGATATATCCCGAAAAGTCGAGAACGTTAATTGCTCCTGATTTGTTCAAGTCGACGTATTCCGGTGCTGCGGGAAGCGTCGTGCCAAACCAATAAATTGGAACGGCCGAGTCGAGGATATTAACACCTCCGGTGCCGTTGTAGTCGCCGGTCAGCTTGAATAGTTTGTTAGTCGAGTTGCCAGCGATGCTATATGCGTCGCCACCTTCTCCGTTTCCATCCCCGTCAAGGTCATTGCCCAATAGGTCGGTAACAGTGGAGAGGACCTGGAGTTCGAACACACCGTCAGGTAACTGATACGGTGCGAAGGTGATAGTCAGGGAATTCCCGTTAACACTGAGCATGCCATCGGTGAGCGATATCGTCTGGTCGGCATCCACCGGGGCGTTGATTCCTAGGTTGGTAAGCACTAAGTCATCTGCAGTGATGTTGCTGATATCCTCATCGAATGTGACGACGATGTTTCGAATGTCGCTCCGTTGGGTGCTCCAGCTTGTTGGCTGCACACCGGACGGAAGGTTTGCAGGATCTGTCAGGCCGACGTTCAATTGCACGTCAACGACCTGGGGTGGCGTAACATCGAATTGGATCATGACGTCGCCAAAATCACTAATAAAATAGGACTGACCACTTAACGAACC
The DNA here is from genome assembly GCF_002967715.1 of Blastopirellula marina. Taxonomy (NCBI): domain Bacteria; kingdom Pseudomonadati; phylum Planctomycetota; class Planctomycetia; order Pirellulales; family Pirellulaceae; genus Blastopirellula; species Blastopirellula marina. The sequence goes on along the minus strand of NZ_PUIA01000074.1, from coordinate 282,682 downwards.
AATCGTGGTGCTAGTGATTTCATTCCCGGAGACTTCGTCCAGTGTCAGAAGGAACTCTACGGGCCCTCCTTGAGAAAATGCAGGAGTAGTCAGGCTGAAGGAGCCGAGGATGACAGGCGTTGTTTGGACTTGTAGGTTTGCGGCCGCGACAAATGCATCACTCGGCGTCAAGAGATTGCCGTCAATAACAATGGGGAAATCGGTCTCCCAATCGCTAAGCGTTAGCCCGCCAGATCCAAGGTCCGAATTCTGGAAATTCAACTGGTAGCTCACTAAATCATTTATCGCAGGCATCTTATCTGCCACGACGGAGACAATGACTTCGGTGTTGGGTGGAAGGACCAAGTTATCGCCAGGAGTCACTGTTCCGATGCCAGGAATCGTGAAGACGTAATGTAGCTCCAATCCATCGGCGGTTACATTGACTTCAAACACTTCAGTTGTCGTGTCCGTGCCGTCGCCGACGGTAACGGTAATGAGTGCCGTGCCAGTCTGCCCTGAAGCAGGTGTTACCATAATATTGCGACTGGCTCCACTTCCACCCAATACAATATTGGCATTGGGGATCAAAGTTTGATTGTCTGAAACGGCGCTGACGGAAAGGGTGCCCACTGCGTTGTCAATATCGTCCAACGTGAACGGGAGAGCCGCTGTCGCTGTGCCAACAAAAACAACCTGATCGGCAATGGCTGAAATAGAAGGAGGATCGTTGACTGCGTTCACCGTTACGATGAAAGACTCGACCGTGACCGTAGTGCCATCACTCACTGACACAGTGATCTCAGCAGTGCCTGACAGATTCGCCACTGGTGTAACACTTATCGTTCGATCTGTACCACTTCCTCCCAGCGCGATTTTAGCATTCGGAACAAGCAATTGATTGTCTGATGTTGCTGTAACGACCAATGCTCCAGCGGCCGTTTCTTGGTCTCCAATGGTGAAAGCAAGGTTGCCTGTCGACGTGTCTTCGTCAATCGTTACGTCGGCAATGAGGGTAATTGTTGGAGGCGTGTTGGTGTCATCATTCTGGATAGTTCCGACCGCGGTCGCTGTCCCCAGGGTAGCGCCGGCGGGGTTAGAGATTGTCACGGTAAACCCTTCGTTCTCCTCAATTGCCGTGTCACCAGCTACGGCAATGGTGATCAGTTGGGTGGCTTGACCATCGGCGAAGTTGACCGTGCCATTGGGGAAGGTTCCGCCGAAGTCGGCTGCATCGGCGGGGTTGGGTCCGCTTCCGCTCACAACGTAGTCCACGCTGGCGGCACCTGTCGTGCTGCCGCTGCGGGTCACGGTGAAGGTATAGTTGGTCGTTGCACTGTCGCCTTCCGGCTTGTCGGCATCCGTTGCCGCGAGGCTCAGGGTGCCAGGGGGCTGGGCAGAGATCGTCGCCGACTGAGAATCGAAGGCGAACGACTGTCCGTTGGATGGATTGGTGCCGGTACTGCTGCTGCTGAAGTTGATAAGCGTCTGACCGGTAAAGCCGCCAGCCGCGGTGAAGTTGGCCGTGTAGAGGGTAACCGGCTGAGCGGAAGCGGAAGGCCATCCGCCATCGGCCTGAATGAGGTCGTTCCAAGCGGCGGTGAGAAACTTGTCGGTCGTGGGGTCGTTATCGAAGTCGTTGATATCGTCCTGGGCAACGACCGTGTTGGGGTTGAAGAATGCGTCTTCGGTAACTCCCAGGGCCAGGCTGTCGAAGGTGAGTAAGGAAGAGTTGAAGTGTAATCGGAGTCCAAGTCCAGAGGCGAGTTGGTCCGACGGGTCTCGGTTACTATCGAGCGTCTGGTAAAGCACCGGCACGCTCAGTTGGGCTCCAGGAGCAACACTGGCATCCGCGGCGCTCACGAACTGTAGCGGAGTCGCTACCACGTCATCATTCTGGATAGTTCCCACCGCGGTCGCTGTCCCCAGGGTAGCGCCGGCGGGGTTAGAGATTGTCACGGTAAATCCTTCGTTCTCCTCAATTGCCGTGTCACCAGCTACGGCAATGGTGATCAGTTGGGTGGCTTGACCATCGGCGAAGTTGACCGTGCCATTGGGGAAGGTTCCGCCGAAGTCGGCTGCATCGGCGGGGTTGGGTCCGCTTCCGCTCACAACGTAGTCCACGCTGGCGGCACCTGTCGTGCTGCCGCTGCGGGTCACGGTGAAGGTATAGTTGGTCGTTGCACTGTCGCCTTCCGGCTTGTCGGCATCCGTTGCCGCGAGGCTCAGGGTGCCAGGGGGCTGGGCAGAGATCGTCGCCGACTGAGAATCGAAGGCGAACGACTGTCCGTTGGATGGATTGGTGCCGGTACTGCTGCTGCTGAAGTTGATAAGCGTCTGACCGGTAAAGCCGCCAGCCGCGGTGAAGTTGGCCGTGTAGAGGGTAACCGGCTGAGCGGAAGCGGAAGGCCATCCGCCATCGGCCTGAATGAGGTCGTTCCAAGCGGCGGTGAGAAACTTGTCGGTCGTGGGGTCGTTATCGAAGTCGTTGATATCGTCCTGGGCAACGACCGTGTTGGGGTTGAAGAATGCGTCTTCGGTAACTCCCAGGGCCAGGCTGTCGAAGGTGAGTAAGGAAGAGTTGAAGTGTAATCGGAGTCCAAGTCCAGAGGCGAGTTGGTCCGACGGGTCTCGGTTACTATCGAGCGTCTGGTAAAGTACCGGCACGCTCAGTTGGGCTCCAGGAGCAACACTGGCATCCGCGGCGCTCACGAACTGTAGGTCGCCAACGAGCATAAGACGAGGCTCACACTTCTCGCATGCGAGCCGCGTGCGAGTAAGTTTACGACGACGAACTTCCCGACACGACTGAAGCTTCATGGTTCAACCTAGTCTATATGACGTGTTATGCGTCTTGCATGAGCGCGTATATCATATACGCGTCAATAGGGTCAGTTGCTGCACAACCGGTAGAAACTAAGAATGAGCACCGAGTTGTCGTTGTTGAACGCCTTTCGGTCTTCGTGGCTATGTACACCCGAAGGCGGTTGGCATGAAACGAGGTGTTCGTTCTGCGGCTCTCCGGCAAGGTGTGCAGGCGTGGCAGTGTAAACCTTCTTAATCGGCAGATAGTTGTGCCCAAATATTGATCGCCCGTCAACTACTTCCCGAATAATTTAATCTAAAAACAAGGTGCGATAGGCTAGAACTCTTTCACTTGGAAGAGTGGAATTGTCTTCCGTTGTTATTGCCGAGGAAACATATCGCAGAAGTCATGATTGCGTCAGGGGGGCGAGAGAACTTGGTATTTATCGAAAGGAAGGCATCTGTTTACGGTGCAATTGTGTGACTGATTCGTCTTTTTATTCTTCATTCATTCCGACATGGGAGTCGGTTCTCTTGCGTTAGGTAATTACTAGGTGGGATATACATGTTGTGTTCCCCCCGGTAATAGATATTCGATTAATCTTTCAGGCAATAGTTGCATTCGTGAATTGCGGTTTGATAGACTGCTCCCCAATCTCTTTTTTGGCGCACGCGTATCGATTAGCGCTGCGCGTCAGATTAGTTGCTGCATTGGTGTTACGGGATTGGCCAGCTGAATTTGATCCCTTAAATTCCGATGCATCAACAACGCGGTTAATTTCTGGCAATATGGGGCGTTGGAATGACTCGGCGCAATAAGTCTCGTGTGGGACGTAAGGGGACTCGTCGTCTTTCACGTAGGCGAAATCGTTTAGAGCAACTGGAAGACCGTCGCGTTCTTAGTAGCGAGACGTTTATTGGTTGGACGTTGGCTGACGGGCCTGTGCTTCCCGGCGACGACACTTTGCGTGTACAGACGGATGCCAATCATAGTTCATCGTTCGTAGGAACGGTGGTAACTACGGAAGACGGATTCTGTACTCCTGAGCTGACGGCGGATACGGCTGAACCAGATAGCCTGGAGATCAATACGAACGGTACTGGCTCCTATACCGAACTTTTTGACATCAAGGTTCCGACTGGTGTCGGTAGTAACACAGCGAACCTAGATCTATTTATGGATTCCAGTGACTTTACCTCACTCACAAAGGGGCAAGTCGAGAATTCGTCGATCAAGTCGTTGTTTTCTGGTGAGGTTCCAGCGGGGACGTTCTATTCGACTCGTCGCGATGTTTCGGTTAGCGTGAGCAATGCGACGTTCACAATAAGTAACGGTGGCTATCTTCAAAACGGTGATCGTATCGTGTTGGGAAGCGTTGGGGCAAGGCCCACGCTGCTGAACGGTCAACAACTAAGTGAACCAAATGGGTATGTCGTTACCAATGTTCAAGGGAACTCTTTTCAGCTCGAGGGAATTACAAAGTTAGCGACTAGCGGTACGAAGGTTTTCGTACGCAAGCTTGGTGACTCGCTTGGCTTGGCTGTCCGTGAGTCGGGTTCTCAAGATGATCCGGTAGAAGTACTCAATTCTGTTGGCGACTTTGTGTTTTGGATTGAAACTGACTCTCAAACGCAAAAACAGAACCTGAAGGTGCTCAATGGAAGTCTCGAGACCTTTCCGGGATATTCCGGTTTCTATGATATTTTCACGGGCTCATTTGAGATAAACGAAGGTGGCAATGTCAAACTTGCTACGACTTCGAAGAAGGCTCAGATTCTCAAGCTGGCCACCGCAGAGCTTGACAGCCTTGAATTGTTTCTTCCACCGCAAACTGGCAATCCGGTATCGCTCGATAGTCGGTTGGAACTACGTGCTCAAGGGAAGCTGTCGATCAGCGGAACGCTCCCTTCCCTGGATAACTTATTTGTCACCGTGAAGAACGCGTTGACCGTCTCAATCGGCGGTGACCCGTCGACAACGGCAGATGACAACGACTTTCTCATCTTTGATAAAGACGGAATCAAGGATATTACGGGACTTCAGGTCTTAAAAGGGGATGGAGCCAAGTTCCCAATTATCGACCTATACGGCGGCTTTGCGCTTCAGCCACTCAGTAATTTTAGTATCTCCTACCAGTCGTCAGTTGATAACAATACGTCTGCCAGAGCGACTAACCTGAGTGCGATTCCAGGGGCGTCAGACGCCACAAAAATCAGTAGCTACAACAACACATTTCTCCATAACGCGGATGATGTCGATTGGTTCAAGTTCACCATCCCTAATGGTGGCCAAGAAGTGGTTGAACTTTCGGCAGATCGAAAAGATGGTGGTGCATTCCACGTCGACTTGTACCCCGAGGTCAATGGAGCGGCGGATGAAGCAAATCCGCTTTCTGTCGGCAGCACTTTAAACCAAGGGGTTTATTACGTCAAAGTATCGTCCGGTTCTCCTGCTGCACAGTCGGGTAAGTACGATCTAAAAACGATCATTGGATTGCCTGAAGGGCAAGGCTTACGTACCGAGGTTGATTTCGCTGAAATCGATAACCGCGGTGGCGACACAAGCGGAACATTCAAGCTGCAAGGCGATTTGCTGTTTGGTTTCGTCAAGACCGAAACAAAAAACGGCAAAGTCGAACGATCGATCGACACAGATCAGTTCAACGTTAACGTCTCGATGACGGGTAACAATTCACTACGCGTCACGCTTCCGCCAAGCTACGATCCCACTGGTTGGAATTGGACCGAGATCACTGGGAAGATCTCACTGAAGAATTTCGGTGCCTCTACCGATTCGGAGGGTAATACAACGGGAAGCTGGGCAGGCTTTGGGATATCGAAATTTGAACTGGAGTATGCCCAGATTCAGTCTTCAACAAGCAAAGGATGGAATGGTGCCGTTGAATTCGTGACACCATGGGGGCCGAAGGTTGGAGGCCGAATTGGGTTTGTAGATGGTGAGCTCAACACGGTCATTCTTGAGGGAAAAGACCTCAACACCCCCGCGTTCCTCCCCAGTTTCTATGTGCAAGATATCTTGGCAGGCGTCACCCAGTTGGCTTCACCGTCGTGGGAGCTTATCGGGGGCGTATCCACCACATTTGGGCCGCAGATTAAGGGATTTAAGTTTCTCGACAATCCGATCACGAAGCAACTGTTTAACGTGATTGGTATCGACACGGTCAATCCTCCCACTTACACGGCGTCGAACCCACCGAACGCGAAGTACTCGCTTGCCAAGGGAAGCGTGATTGTCGCGGCTGCCTATGACGATGGCCTGATTCTAAGACAACCTGGCACCGCAACGAACTTAAATGACTTACAACCTGAGCAGAGTTTCGATTTTACGAATGAAATTTCAATTCTGGGTGAGATCATACCAGGCTGGTCTCTTGCTAAGCTGACGACTGACAAGTTAACGCTGAATGGAAGGCAAGAATACTTCACAACGTCTGGCACCGGCAGTTTGTTCACGGCGGGCACGAAGTCTCTGGGAACCGGGAATTTTGACTTTACCGTCGCTGCTTACACGGACGACAACGGCTTTCTGCCAGATCGCTTCGCCGCGACAGCGGGTGGGAGCATCAATGTCAATATTCCACTGTCCGATATCTTGCCAATCTACTTCGGAAAAGACCTGGAGCTTTTCAAAGGCGGATTCCGTCTTCAGATGATTGATGACGTCACGAACGATGCAGCGAGTCGTGAAAACGACTTCTTCGCGTTCTATGCGTCAGCAAAGATTCCATTCTTCGAAGCCGGTTTTGGCTACCGTCTTTACTTCAATGAAGTCATGCGAGACGGCGAACTGGTTTCTATCGAACCGATCAATAGCCTGCTGGAGGTAGACAAGAAGACCGTCGCGCTAATTCCTGGCGGGAACGTTGCCGAAGCGAAGTATAACTTTCCTGCATCACAGCCGCTGAATCAGGCCGCTGTGATGCTCCGCTGGACACAGAATGACGGCATTCCACGCGCCCGGGTACGTATTCCAGGTGCTGGAGCTAACAATAGCGATCTTGTTCTTTGGCAAGGGGATGGAAGCGCAGCCTACAATGAAAATCTGTTTTATGTCGTCAACGCTCAGGGGCAAATTACGAACCAGTCTGTGGATTGGGTGAAGTTTGCTGACGAGATTTCATTGACTTCTAGTAAGGCCGCAAGCGGGAATGTTGAACTGGTTAAATGGATCTCGATCGATAACCCAACTAGCGTGAAAGCAGGCGACTGGTATTTTGCGCTTACAAAAGCGGACGACATTAATAGCGCGGCCGGGCTGGGTACGGTTACCACAAGCATCTCAAAGCAAATCTTGCCTCCGTCGGTTACCTCCTTTCAACGAAAGCTTGTCAAGCTATCTCAAGATGCGAGCAACCAAGGCGTCCAGTTGACCATGAGAATCGAGGACGTCGATTTTCTCGATTCGGTCATTCGGGTGAAACGCCCAGATGATAAGTTTCGTATAGTCCTAATGGTCAATGATCCTTCCACACTCGCCGACAATTCTGGGGCAGAAGTCGCGGACGGAATTATTCTGGATGAATTCACATTCAGTCGAGCCGAACTTGAGCAGATCTTAAACCAACCTGCCCCGAATTCCTCGAATGCTGCACCGGAGTCAGGGACACTCGTAAAGTCAGGTGCGTTAGGGATCCTTCAGGATGTGCCGTTCCAGGTTTCGACGAACGGGCAAGGTGGAATTACGCTTGAACTCGACACGGTGTGGGATGGTACTGGATCCGTTCTCGCCAATGATCCGTTGACAAACCAACCCGATTTCTCGTCGATGATATTCTCTGCCGTCGTTGATGACGGCACAACGATTCCAGTAGAAGTAACAGCATCGGAAAATTATACCGGAAGCGTCGCTTCACTTTCTTTGCCTGAGATTCTCGATTCGAGTGGTTCTGGGGTTGCAACGAGTGCGGATCCTGCAGCAAGCTCCGATACTCATGTCTTTTCGCTACTGGGTATGGGCCTGGTCAACCCTTCAACCGGGCAGACCACCCAATTGTCTCTAATAGAACACTCCTTCCGCAAAGGGGAGTTTCTGGTTCAAGCCGGAAACACATCGGTCGGCAAACTGTTCACTTCCGATCGCATCACGGCAAATTCATTCTCGTCGACCGGCAACTTGTTTTTTGCTCCAGAGACGAGCGATGGAGTGCCGGGAGACATTAGTCCGACTTCGCTAGGACCGGACTTCCGGGGCTTCCAAGGAAAATTGCGGCTACATTTTGGCGTAGACGGCGACGCATACAGCTTTGATTTTGAGGTTGGCCCAGGGGCCGAGCCATTGGGCAACTTTGGCGGTGTTGATGGTGCGGCTAATTTTGTCGATACCGTTCGCTTGCAGCAACGTCTTAACTATCTAGGTTTTCGTGATTCGAACGGGGACAAACTAGCCGTTGATGGGATTATCGGGCCGAAGACAACTTCCGCACTGGAACTGTTTCAGGCTGTGATCGATCCCCTGGGAGAGTTTGTTTCGACGCCTGGGCAAATCGATGCAGCGACGCGAGATTGGTTGGGCTCCGTCAACGCACCAGTGTGGAGCGAACTTGATATCCCCGGTCTGGCAAGCACGGTCGATAACTTTGGCCCCGACTGGGTTGTGGCGACTTTGGCGGCCGCTTTAGAGCTTTCCACTTCCAATGGGAACTTGGTCACCTCAAGTAGCAATGGTCAGCCTGAGTTACTGGCCCTTGCTGCATTAAACGGAAGAACGGGAGGTCTTAACACAGGCAATAGCAACCCTGGCCTCGAGGCTGAATTCAGTATCGCCGGGCTCTCGGTATCGGAGGTGATCGATTTCCTCCAGCGCGTGTCGGCCAATAGTGCCGGACGAACCGGTGATGCGAAGGTGGTTATTTCGACTTTGGGCAGCGTGAGTGCCGCGTCGGTGATTAGTGGCTACTCAGACCCACAGAACGGCACACCTCTGACTCTCCAATCATCAGGGCTACTTGCGGCTGATGTTATACGAATTGCCTTTGCTGCACCGGAAATCGAATTCGTGCCGGTAAGTCCTGTCGTCCACCGATTTACAGCGCAAGACAAGGTAGAATTGGTCCAGGGTTTAGAAGCGTTAGCAGAAAGCCTCAAAGAACTGGAATCCTATTCTGACCTTTCCAAGCCTCTACCGTTAGTTGGCCCCACAAACGCCGCGAATGATGTCGACACCCTGTTAACCCAGTTGACCACTGGGGAGGCGTTGAATTTAGACTCCACGATTCGTGAGGCGCTGTTACCAGCTGTAGACGAGTTTTTTACCAATCATCCCAATGCGACTCCTCAGCAGTTTGCCGACTTCCTCGAAGCGTTTGAGATATCTTTTACGACCACAGATGGTTCCGAATTGGTTTTGAAAGTGACCGCCAGCGTTGCGGCTGCATCTTCCAGCCAATTTGCGTTTGACATTGCACTAGACATCGAGCAGACGTTCACTAGAAGCCTGAACCTTGGCGAACTGGCGGCAGACGTGGGACTCACATTTTCGGAGTTCGACGACGATGAGTCAGGAATTGACATTCCCCTGGTGACGACGGCAATCGTTCCCCTTCAATTGGGAGTAACGCGGAACGCGGCAAATACGGCTGAGTTCTATGTGACGCCTGATGACTTTTCGATCTCTACGACAATTGATATTGGGACGGCGGACGATTTTGACTTCGGCCTTGATTTCGGAGCACTACGACTCGACGTCAACGACGCGGTCGTCGCTATGAGTGCGATGCTTGATGTCTCAGCAACCGTTCCAGGCAAGTCATTCTCTCGGTCTGAACTGCAGTCGGTGACCATCGGAAGTATCTTTGATACTTCGGTTGTTGGCACTGGAACGGTCAATGTGTCCCTTCCGACGCATGTCGCTTTTGGTGGATTTACTGCCCCGGGGACGCCTACGATCCTGCTCACCTCAGGAAATGTCTTCGCAGGAGACCCGCAGGTCAATCTGTCCGATCTCACTGCGCTTGGACTCGACGTTTTGGGGACGCTGGCACCCCAAGACATACTGGGATTGTTCAGCCAAGTGGGACAATGGCTGGCCGAAGCGGAAAAGTCATCGGTCCTCGCTGCGGATATTGACTTTATCCAGGGAGAAACGCTCGGTTCATTCATCGACCTCGAAGAAGGATGGCGAACGACGTTCCAGGAAATCGAATCAACGCTTACCAAAGCGAGTGACCGTTCCATTCAAAATATCTTAGCCCTGTTCGGGACCATCGTGCAGGATGTCCGCTACGATTCTGACAACCAAGAGATATTGTTCGATCTGAAGATTGGCCTGGAACGTGAATCGGACGACCTCGATCTGGCTTTCAACGACGATCTAGGTGATCTGGGACAACTACGTACCAGTAGCAAGCTTTCGCTTTCCGGTTCAGCTGCCCTGTCTCTGACGGTTGGTGCCAAGCTCACTGAATTGGGAGCCTCGTTTAGCATCGATGCCAGTACTCCATTAAGTCATCTGAATGGGCTCGATGCGACTCAAGTTAACCGCGGTGTATCCACGCAGGTTGGACTTGGCGCTTCAAACGCTCCAGCCGCGCTGCGATTGAACAACGACGTTACCTTTAATCTCTCGATAATTCCCTCGGTGGGCGGGGCCCCACAAGTCTTTCAAGTCACTCTGCCATCTGAAGACACAGAGACAAATAACGACTTGGCTGCATTGGGCCGTGATCTCAACCGGGTTGTTCGCGAGCAATTGTCCGGTACGATTTTCGACGGAAAGATCCGAGTCGAGACACGTGACGGAAGATTGACCATCGAAACCACCCACAGTTCGGTCGGTGCGATTTCAATTGCGAATGTTGCCAATTTGTCGGCGCTGGGATTCAACGGTATCGAAACGTCTGACTCCTTTGTCGACTTCGCGATCACGTTAAGTGACGGGACTGTGTTCGGAATCAACCTCGACGGGCTCGTTACGGTTGGCGATGTATTGTCTGTTATCAACGGCGACACAAGCAAACTTGAAGCCAGTATCGGTTCCGATCAGAAGTCGCTATCACTCATTGATAAGACAACGGGTAATAACGAATTCACGGTGATAGCGTTCAATGGTTCATTGGGGGGCATCGCGGGTGTAGGTCTCGGCCTCGTGGGTCAATCTGCTCAGTTGTCAGCAGATGGCCGCTTGCAGATCGTTGGAGCTCCACTTCATACGGATAGTCTGGCACGGCACGCGTTTGTTTCGACCGATGAAGTATCCGGTCCTGAAATCAGCTTAGAGTTGAATGGTTCAGTGAATGAACTGGATGCCTTAGCTCGCTTTGGGATTGTCTCACTCGCCCTAAATGATGGCGAGCTTCAAGCGACCACCACGGCTAGCATTGATCTGCAAAGCGTTTCGGGCAGGCTATCCCTAGAAGCGTTATTTGACGGTGTGTCAGACCCTGAAGCAGCTGGAATCTTCCAAGCCACTTATAGCTCGACGGCTTCGCTTGAACTTCCGGTCGACTTGGACATCCTTGGGCTTGAGATATTTGACGAGCCGATTGTCGCATCGTGGACTCGTACTGACATTGATCTTGATCCGACCGTTGATCTAAACCTCTCGCCTGCTCTTGAACCACTACGTGTGCTTCGTTATCTGGATCCTCAGCATTTGATTGACGCGGTCGATAGTGTCGATCGGCTTTTTCAAAGTTTCGATGCATCGCTCTGGGTGGACGATCTGCCGGTGATCGACCGAAATTTGTCTGAACTGCTCAACGTGGATCTTGATCTTCAGGAGTTCTCTGATTCGTTGTCGGCGTCGGCATTGGACTCGATTAACGGCTTTGAGGAATATGTCGAGACCGCGTTTGAAACCGCACTCGGACTTCAGGTTACTGTTGGTACCGATAGCGATACAGTTGAATTGAGTCTCGATTTGACTGCTGGAGCGGAGGCGTTGCGAATTGATATACAGCTGGATAAGTCGCTAACTCACACACTCCCGGTGAACTTTGATCTTTCAAGTGCTGGCATTCCTGGGGTCGGCCGTTTAGTGGATGTCGAAGGAAGCGGCAGCTTCCAGGTCGATACGATAGCCAATCTGCATTTTGATTTGGGGATTGATCTCTCGATACCATCCGATCCACAGCCGTTCGTTTACGATACGACTGGCGGCATGATCGGAGTTCGAGCAAACGGCAAGAATTTGAATTTTTCGGCAGCTGTTGGGCCGCTGGGATTGTTCGTAAAGAATGGTAGCGTTCAGCTCGATGTCGACGGGGGGGGAGATCTGACCGATCCCATCGCTCTCACCGTCAAGCTACCAGACGACCCAGATGGGCGATATTACCTGGGAGAGTCGATTGGCTTGCAGATGGATGGCAGCTTTGAGGGCTCATTCGACGCAATCCTGCCGATTCGCTTTCCAACAGAGTCGATACCCTTGGATCCTGACCAACCAGATCTAATTGTGTCCATCGGTGACCTGACGGATATTCCCGGTTCCACGGTTTCGCTGGTGCCAGACTTTCTGTCGCAGTTTGACGGTATCGATCTCTCGTCGAACCTGGACGGCCTGATAGGAAGTTGGGATCAAATCTTCGCCGTGTTCGAGACGGCCGTCGACGATGGAGTATTCAGCAAGAATATTCCCTTGGTCGGCGATGAACTTCAACGCGTTGCTACCTTTATTGTCGACATCAAAAACCGCGTATCCGACGGCTTTGCACAGTCGGGCGAAAAGTCACTCACGTTCGTGCGTCAGCGCATTTTCGAGGCGCTTGGGCCAGGCGGACTTGGGTGGTTGCAAGATGTCAACGGTCTGGGGGAAACAGGCGTTCCTGACGGTGTGATTACTGTCGAGGATGTTGTCCTGCGAGTGGACGGTAATCTTGCAAAGCCAAATGAAATCGACTTTACCACGGATGACGTGCAATTCGATTTCGATGTGACACAGGGGTGGAAGAAGATCGATTTGCCGGTCGTGGTTGATTTCGCAGTACCAGGCCTGGGGCTTGATGTGGCAGGCCTGATTGAACTTCAGTCACGCTTTGATTTGAGATTAGGCATCGGGATCAGCAAGTCGGATGGGATCTATCTGGCCACAAGACCAGGAACTGATGAGCTTGTTTTTGACATCCGTGCCGGAATTCCAGGCCTTCAGGCTTCCGGGCGAATGGGCTTCCTTCAGGTGGATATCACCGACGCGAAGAACCGATCGATTACACCTTACGACGTGACTGGCCCTAATGACGGTAGCGGTGCATTCCGTGTGAATCTTCTTGATCCAAGCGGTGATGGTCGCCTGACGTCGAACGAGTTATTCGGTCATTCTCCTACGGATTTGCTTTCAGCAAAGATCGATATTCTCGCCGACGTGGATCTTGATCTGGTAGCGAGTTTCGGCGGCGAAGCGAATCTCCCGTCACTGCGTAGCGATTTTGCTCTTGATTGGGAATTGCATTACGACTCGAACGTTGGTGACTTTGACCTCGATGTCCCATCCATAGCGTTTAATAATGTCCGGCTAAACGTCGGTCAGTTTGTCAATCGATTTGTCGAACCGATTGTGGGGCAGATTAACGATCTGCTTGGTCCGGTTAAGCCCGTACTCGACTTTCTGACAGACCCTCTGCCTGTTGTATCGGATTTGGCTGGTCCGACAAACATGCTCGATTTGGCCAGGCTGTTTGGAGATGTGGAAGATGTCGATCTCGATGCGGTCATTGAGTTTGTAGAGTTCGTCGATTTCCTGTCTGATATTGCTTCGGTACCCAGTGTCGGAGATGGTGTCGAGGTCAAGCTTGGAGACCTGGTACTTTCGGCGGATACCGGGATTGATCTACGCAGTACGACTCTCTCTCAGATCAAGCTGCCTGGCACGAACCCACTGACTTCGCTCGATGGGAAGGATATCGTTCCTGTTGCGCTTGGTGGAGGCGGTTTCAGTACGGTTGCCAATCCGGTCGACTCGCTGAGCGGCTCGGTCAAGAAGTATTTCCAAGCCATTGGCAACATGAGTTCGGGATCTTCGTCCGCTTTGGAAGGAGAGCTTGTTCCGGCGGCTACCGTTGATGGTTCAGGATTTGCTTTCCCATTGATCGAGAATCCCCTGGCCGCTTTTCAACTGCTGCTGGGGCAAGATATTCCTCTTTTTACCCTGGATCTTCCAAAATTTAGTGTTGGATTCGGTTTTACAGCCCAGCCGCCGATTCCCGTGTTTCCTCCGTGGTTGTTTGGCTACTTCAATGCCGGTGTCGGCGTATCGGTCGATATGAATTTTGGATTTGACACACGCGGTATTCGCAAGTATCTCAGCACTGGAGATGAGAAAGACATCCTGGACGGGTTTTACGTAAGTGATACGGCAAGTGCGGATGGAACAGGGCCCGATGTTCCAGAAGCCGTGTTGACCGGTTCGGTTACACTAACCATCGAACCCCCTCGAATTCCGCCTCTCTCACTAGCGCCTGGCGTAAACCTGAATTTTTCTGCAGGAGCAGGCGGCGGACTCTTTCTGGAACTTGGGCTTGATCTCACCGATCTCGACAACGATGGGCGAATTCACCTGGATGAATTTGAACAGTTGCTGGATTTAGGGCCAGAGTATGTATTCGAGAGCAGTGGGCAAATCGATGCGCGACTGTTCTACTTTGCGAAGCTGGAAGCATCACTCAAAGTCAACCTTGGTTTCAAGAAGATTACGAAGTCGTGGACGATCGTAGACGTCTACGAAGAGCCGGTGAATATTACTCTCCTTGAGTTCGACTTGAATCGACCGAAGATTCCGGAAGTTCCAGAGATTCCAGAGCTCAAATTGACGGATGATGGTCGTCCCGAGGTACCTGGTTCAGTAGATCGAGGTGCATTTCTCGCCCAGGTTCGTGAAGCTCCACCCAGCTTTAATGCATCTAGCGGTGTTCTGGAGATTCCCACGACGGACGTTGCCGATTACTGGAGTGTCACGGTCGAAGGTGGTTCGGCGGTTGCCCGAAAGTTTGAATCCTTCAATTACGGCAACGAAACTTTCGGCGGTTCTATCTTAGAGGAAATCAGTGTTCCGCTGTCGACGTTGACGTTGATTGCCACGGTGGCAAATCCAAATACAGGCCACGCTGACAATGCTGGAAATGACGTTTTCATCATCGATCCGAATCTTAATCGCTCTGTGCGAATTGACGGTGGTCGCGATGACGATTTTATTCGTGGCGGTGGGGGCGATGACTATATTGTCGGTGGCCATGGTAACGACATACTCGACGGACGTGGTGGCAACGACTGGATCAGCGGTGAAGGCTACATCCATGCCAGTCCATTAGGGCTTGCCGGCAACGATATCATTTACGGCGGTGCCGGGGATGACTTCCTGGATGGTGCTCAGAACGACGACATCATCTATGGCCAGGGAGGAAACGATAAGCTTTATGGCGGGGGTGGTAGCGACACGCTTGATGGTGGAGATGACGATGACCTTCTTGTAGCCAATACCGAGAGTGATCCGGACGAGCAGACGCGCGGTGACAATCACTTGTTGATTGGTGGTTCTGGGAATGACGTAATCTACGGGGATATCGATTCTGCCGATACGGTCTTTGCTGGCTCTGGAAACGACCGAATCTACACCTTCAGCGGTAACGACATCATCGATGGAGGTGATGGCAACGACTACATCGATGCAGGAACAGGTTCCGACTCCATCGCAGGTGGTTGGGGGAGGGATGAGATATACGCAGGCGGAATCTCGGGGGCAAATGGTAACGATCAGAACCTTGTCTATGGAGATATTGGTCCGGTCAACGCTAAGCAAGAATTTGACCCAACTGCTGCATTTGATCCTGCCCAACTAGCCAACATGCCAGGTGCTGAGGCGGATCATCGAGACAAAATCACAACGGATGACGGAGATGATACGGTGTTTGCTGGTCCCGGTGATGACACGATCATGACTTTCGCCGGTAACGACTTGATCGACGGCGGAAGTGGAAACGACATGATTGATGCGGGCATCGGTTCCGAGATAATCGTCGGCGGCTGGGGAGCGGATCAGATTTTAGCTGCCCCAAATGATGGCGGATCGGCTCAGGAATCGAACGTGATCTACGGCGATCTTGGGCCATTGGCGGCAGGAGATTGGCAACGAGATCGCGCCGCGTACGCGTTTAACAAAGGGACGTTCAATTTTGCTCAACTTGACCCTACTCAGTCTTCTATACCTACGGGCAATCATGGTGATGCCATTCTGGGTGGGCTCGGAATCGACACCATTATATCGGGCCCCGGAGACGATAAGATCCAGTCTTTGGCAGGTTCGGACTATATCGATGCTGGTTTTGGAAACGACATTGTTGAAGCAGGTAGCGGTTCGGATACGATCATTGGCGGCTGGGGAGCTGATACGATTATTGCTGGCCTAAGCAATAAGGGGGGAGGCTCAATCGGCGATCGAAACACCGTGTACGGCGATGTCGAACCGCTACCAGGCGACTACGAAAGTGTCGATGACGGCGGACCAACGATACCAGATCCCTCGCGTCCGGAAGATCACGCCGACCTCATTACCACCGATGAAGGTTCTGATTTTGTAGTTAGTGGACCGGGTAGCGATACGGTCTTCACGTTTGGCGGGTCAGATAAAGTCTATGCCGGCGACGGTGATGACACGATCGACGCGGGAAGCGGTTCTGACAAAGTCGTTGGTGGATGGGGAAGTGATTTAATCGTGGCTGGTGCGAGCGTGCTCGGCCGCGGAGCCACAACGGATTCCAACCAGGTTTATGGTGACAAGGAGCTGACAGGCGATGAATTGGACTCGCTAACCAACGTCCCAAGTCATCCTGGCAATCATGCCGACGTGATCTCGACAGATCGCGGTGTGGACCTCGTGGTCGCAGGCTGGGGAGATGACTCGATCATGACGTTTGAAGGGTCCGACTTCATTCATGCTGGCCGCGGCAATGATCTTGTCGAATCGGGGTCCGGTTCCGACACGATTATTGGTGGCGGTGGAAGCGACATGATCTTTGCAGGAGTAAGTCGCAATCCAACGGTCGCTACAAACGATATGAATACCGTTTTCTCTGACAATATGCCCGGTGTCTTCGTCGAGAATCCGGGAGATGACTACGTGGTCACCGACCTTGGAAACGATGTCATTTGGGCCGGTGCTGGTAACGATACCATTCGGTCGCTGGCCGGCGACGACGTTATCGAAGCAGAAGATGGTGATGACGTCGTAGAAGCGGGGTCTGGCTCCGATACCATTCGAGGTGGCTGGGGAAGCGATCAAATTACCGCAGGTGTCTCCAGCGAAGGGGGCGGGCTCAGCAGTGATCATAATTTGGTATGGGGTGACGTCGATGGGAGTGAACTCGGCGGAGATGCCGCTAGCATGCCAGGCACGCGGGCCGATCACGCTGACCGAATCACAACCGATGAAGGGGCGGATATCGTCTATGCAGGTGCCGGTGACGATCATATTACGACGTTCGGTGGAGCCGATGTGATCCGCGCCGGTGTGGGTGATGATTACGTCAATGCCGGTCCAGGTAGTGATACCATCACTGGTGGATGGGGAAGCGACGTTATCATCGCGGGTATGACTGTCGAAGGAGATGGCAGTCAAGATGATGCCAATACCGTGTACGGCGATCTGGAAGATGGCGACCTGAATCCAGGCAACGAACTTGGATCGCATCGCGACTATATCTTTGGCGATGCTGGCCCTGACATCGTCATTTCCGGTTTTGGATCGGACATTATTACTACCTTCGCAGGCAACGATACGATACGCGCGGGGGTTGGAGACGATGAAATTGACGCCGGTGAAGGCAGTGACTTTGTCGTCGGCGGGTGGGGGGCCGATACGATCATCGCGGGTGCTTCACGTGATGGTGGCGGAAGCCAGACGGATGAAAACATCGTGTGGGGTGATCGTGACGATGATCAAGCCATTCCTGGCAATCGCTCCGATCATGGGGATCTGATCTTTACAGACGAAGGAAACGACATCGTTCACGCGGGCGAAGGTGACGATGAAGTGCACACATACCGCGGCAGCGATACGATTTACGGCGGCTGGGGAGCGGATTTGATTGTCGCCAGTGTCGACCTGCTTGGTAGTAGCGATCATGTCGACGAGTTAGGAAACGTTCTCGACCACAATGTTGTCTACGGTGATCCGGTCAATAGCGGTGCTTTTCCTGGGGATGCGGAAGACCATGCCGACCGCATCTATACCGACCACGGCAACGACACAATCGATAGCGGGTTCGGAAGTGACCTGGTGGTTGCCTTTGGTGGTATCAATCATATTACTGGTGGTTATGGCGACGATCGAATCTACTCGACCGTCCGTGAATCACAGGTTCAGTTCCTAGAACTTGCTGTATTTCACCAGTTTGGGGTTCTTGTTGACCTGCAGCGTCTGGACATCGAATCCACAGATACAATCGATGCAGGAGATGGCGACGACACGATCGAAAGTGGTAGTGGATCAGACTTCATCATCGGTGGCTGGGGAAGGGACATCATTGTTGCGGGGCTTTACCAGTTCGGTGGCGGGCGAGACACCGACAAGAACGTGATCTACGGTGATCGCGTCGATGCTTCGGCGATGCCAGGTGTTCCGTCAGATCACAGTGACACAATCTTCACCGATGAAGGCCCAGACTTTATCCAATCGTCGTTCGGCGAAGATAAAATCTTTTCTTACGGTGGCAATGACGAAGTTTTTGCTGGAGCGCAAGACGACTATATCGACTCAGGTTCAGATAATCCAACGCTAAGTGACAATGATCTCATCTATGCCGATTCAGGAGACGATTACGTTATCGCCCGTCTGGGACAAGATATCGTCTTCGCGGGAACTGGCGATGATTATGTGGATGCTGGCGACGGTGACGACTGGGTTGAAGGGCACCTTGGAGACGATTTGATTTTCGGCCGTGGGGGAAGTGATATCATCTTCGGTGGCTACCAGGTCTTCGGCCCGAATGATTTGAACCGGGATGATCCAGCGGCATTCGAGGTTCCTGTTGATGTTTTGAATGCCGAAGCAGAGTTCCCTACCGCCACGGGTTACCTGCCCCTGAATTTAATGCCCGTCCTTGTTGGTGGAGTCTCCATCGAAGGCGACTTTGACGACGGTAAAGATATGATCCGGGCAGGTTCCGGCCGTGACTTCGTGTTCGGCGGTGGAGATCAGGACGACATCGATGGCCAGGAAGATCCTGACTATATCGATGGTGGTTCAGGGAATGACCTGGTTCTAGGAGGCTCTGGCAATGACTTAGTTCGTGGTGGGGCCAACGACGATATTGTGCATGGCGACGCAGGAATTGATGTCGTCATGGGTGATGCTGGCTCGGACCATGTGTTCGGTGACGTTGGGGATTTTTTTGGTAGTTTGGATGGTCAGCGACTATTTGGCGGCGATGGAATCGACTACCTGTATGCCTATGCAGAAGTTGATCGCGTGACGCAAATCAGCATGGCGGGCGATCAGCTATTCGGGGGAGGTGGCGGTGACTTTCTTTATGGCAATATTCGTCGGGAAGTCTTGATCGGGGGTGCCGGCAATGATGTCATATTAGGTGACTATTTGCGGGGCCCCAATTATGCGACGAACTCGGAAGCTGACACGCTAGGTGGTGACGATATCATCCGCGGCGGTTCGGGTGAGGACCAGTTGTATGGCGGTGGTGGTCGCGACTTCATTCGTGGCGGAGCCGATTCCGACTGGATCGAAGGTCAGGATGGAAGCGATCAGCTGTTTGGCGATGGCGGCATCGATATGATGGTGCTCGATACGGGCACCTACTCTGAATTCGGTGACGACTTGGATGGGCATTACCGTTTCGGAGATCAACTGAGCGGGCCGGATGACAACGCCACCGATATTGTTCTTATCGAGGGAACGACAGGGGATGACATTATCCGACTTTCTGAAGAAGTCGCTGTTGTTTCGAGTCTCGAAGTCGAAATTGATCCGATCATCACCGGGCCTGTCGAACTGACGCTTACTCTGGATCAACAGATTACAGGTAGCATTTCACTTCCGGTTTTCGATCATGGTACGATTCGTGACTTGGCCGCTGCGATATCCGTGGTCATTGATTCGACTCCATTGTCTGGCCTGGTCGAGGCCGTTGCCATTGGGACTCGGCAAATTGCATTCGTAACCACTGGGCTGGGACGGAAAGCCGAGTTGGCATTGACTGCCGGAAGTAACCTCAGTGAATTGGGGATGGCGGTTGGACTGCAGGGTTCAGAACGCCTGGTGACGAAACTCAAACGCCCTGATTTGCATGTTGAAACGCTACTTGGTAAGTGGCGTCGGGCTGACGGTTCTCCTCTCGTAGAGCAGTTCCGTATTTCCGGTTTAAGTGGAAATGACGTAATCGAGATGGCGGAAGGCCTCAGCGCGGTGGATGTTTCTGCGCTGATCAGTCGTAGTGATGACTTCGTTGCGGTTCTTGATGGTGGTCCCGGCGATGACATTCTTCGCGGATCGAATGCAAGAGATCGTCTCGATGGCGGGTCTGGTAGTGACCTGGTGTTCGGTATGGGAGGAGATGACCGAATCTGGGGCGATTCGGGAGTAGGCGATGCCTCGGACTTCGACGTGCTATACGCTGGTACTGGTAACGATGACGTCCTAGGGGGCCGTGGAAAGAACATCTTGTTCGCCTGGAGCGTCGAGCCATCGGGGCCCTTGCATTTCATGGATGGAGCTATGGCGAATCGGGAAGACGGCTTAGCCGTTTTGAGTGCGTTCGCGCCCATGCCAGTAAATGGGGTACTGAACAAACCAGCCGAATTCGTCCTGGCCTGGGACGATCACGAACCGGTCCATATTACTTTGCCAGCAGAGATGACCGTCGACAATGAAAGTCGGGCGGACCTGGTCGACGACCTGCAATCGGTATTGGATTCGATGATCGTTCCGGTAACCGTTGGAATGTTGTCGGAAGGGCAGCTGACGTTCTCTGCAGATGTCTTGTCACTCTCGATCGATACCGGACAATTCGGTGTCTTTGTCGACCCCGCTGGGAACTTGCGAGACGACACACGCGTCGCCATCGATTTGGACGACGCACAAAAACTCAGTCAGTTTACCGGCTTGACGCTTCAGCAGGCACAACTGATCTCGATTGAATCACTTGCCAGAATCTTCGGCCTCGCTATCGAAGCGGAAGATGATGTTGATAGGATCAAGTTTCAGCTTAGTGAGGTTGGAACGGCAGACGATACCATCTCTCTTCGCCATCTGAAAGGAACTGGGATTCTCATTGCGCGGATTCTCGATTCCGCAGGCGAAGAAGTCCTGGCAATCGATACCTCTCTACAGCCGAATATCGATTTAAGCCTGGTCGGAAGGGCCGCAGGCACATATACGCTGGAAGTGTACGGAAGTGGTGACTTCCCGCTACAGTATGAACTATTGCCAAGTGTGGGTGCCGAAGGGGTGTTGGAACTCGACTTTACCATTTCTGCGGAAGATACCGGGCTTAACCGGATGCTTGGCAGCTCAATCGCCGCGGATTCTCTGTTTGGTGGAACGGGCCTTGATTTCCTTTATGGTAACGGCGCTCCTGCTGGTCAGTCGGATACGCTATTCAATCGACGTGGAGAAACCTTCCAATCACTTGATGGAAACTTAGCAGGTGACGAGTGGAAAGAATATGCCAAGCAGTCGAATCAGGTCTGGTACTACGGCGGCAGCAACCTGGACGACGTGATTACAGTCGACTACGTCACCGAACCCAATAGCGTCCTTCAAGGTCGTCATCTGATTACCCGTCTTACGGGTAACAACGGCAACTTCACGTTTGACGCACAGGTTCAGCTCGACTTTGACGCCGTGGATGAAAATGGGGCCCCGATCTGGAACCCGGAAGATCAATTCTTCGATCACCACCTCACGGGGCAATTGCCCGTTCAGGCATTTGTCACGGGCAACGCCACTCTACCTGATTCCTTGAACAGCGATGCGACGTTCCTGCTAGTTGTTGACGATGGGCAGTCAGTCGAAGTTGCCGTTCCGGCAGCCGAGACATCTGTTGATGGCTCCTCAGAGGAAGTGCTCGTGGCAGTCCAGGCCGCGCTTGTATCTGCCGGATTAGAAGGCCAAGTGACCGCAGGACTTGTTAACGGACGATTACAACTATCGTCTGCCCGCCACTTACGCATAGAAACGCCCAACGCGGCTGCAGAACTCGCACTCGGGCTGGTCGACCTGGCTGAACACCGGCAAGGCCAGCTTACCGGCGACGCGGTATTCTTTCTTAGCTTGTTTGGAGGTCAGCCTGTCGAGGTCAAAGTGTTGCAAGCTGCAACGCTCGATAACCGAAGTATCGATGACTTGGTGCAAGATCTCAATGATGCACTTCTAGCGAGTGGATTCCGTAACTCCTCAATGGGGCTGAACCAAATCGAAGCCCGTAAAGTGGTTGAAACGCAGCTCAACGGTAAGAGCCGCGAGTCAATTCGGTTTGAGCTTGCGTCAGAGTTCTCTCGTACTCAACTTACGCCAGAGCAGCGGGCCGAACCTGCCTTGGCGATCATGGGAATGAATGCAGTCGCTTCGGAGCAGTTTCACTACAGCGAAGGTCAGATTTCTATTCGCGAGCAGCGAAACGAGGTCGATGTTCGTGGACTACTGCCGCCAGAGGGAGATTTCCAGGCGATCATTATTGATGCTTTAGATGGGAATGATCAAGTTATTGTCGGTCCGACAGTGACACGCTCTGTCTGGATCGATGCCGGTGCTGGTGATGACATTGTTGACATTCAGGAAGGCTCGGCAATCCTGCCGGATGCGAGCGAAGAGGCGCAGGGAAATGAGAGCCCAAGCAATGCGGTTGTCCTCACGGCACCGACAGCCGCGGTCGGATTGCCTGTCCCTGGTGATTTCAATGGTCAGTTGTCACAGGATGCGCAATTTAATCTGATCGTGTCCCTTCCATATCGGGGAATAGGTAGCGCGTCCGTTTCGGACCCAACAACCGTAACGATCAAAGCGTACCAGACAGTTGACAACCTTCAGCTACCAGATAATGCGAACCTGGATGACCTCATCGAGGATATTAACGCTAGTTTGCTCAAGACCCCAGTAGCAGGTGCTGGCGATCTTATCCTTGGCGATCTGGTTTCTGCGAGACGATTTGGCGATTCAATTGGTTTTGTGACCAATGAGGCGAATGATGAAACGGTCTTGCTAATCGAAAGCCCAAATGTCACTGCGACAGACGCATTAAGAATTCCAGCGGAAGGCCTTGTTGGTGATAACCAGCTAACATTAGACAGGTCTCAAACCATTGTCGGACTGACGATTGATAGCGTCGTGGACGAGGATTGGTTTACTTTCATTCTTGCTGACGATCCTGCTTCTGGCGATGCAATTGAATTGACCAGTCTTTCCGCCGAAGACCGCCTAACGTTCAAGTTGTATCAGTTTGATGGAAACGGATACGATTTAGACAGCAATGTCGTTTTGGCCCAAACAGCAGCCCAACGAGGTGCCGTACACCGTCTCGACTTGGCGGGGCTGGGGCTGACCGCAGGCACGCCGTATTACCTTCATATTGATACTGACCGTGTTCCGACACGATATCAACTCGATGTCATAACGCAGGATTTCATGGAAGGTATCGCAGGCAATGATCAATTAGCACAAGCCGCGAGTATTCCGGACATTGCTAACGTCGGTCTCGTTAGTAACCTAACACTGCATAGTGGCGACGATGTTGACTACTACCGATTTCATTTCAAACCTGAACCTCGTCCTCTCCCCAACTCGAGTGAGGCACTACCGGAATCGTCCGTCGGATCTGCGGATGATCGCATTACCCTCTCGCGACTTCAGTCTACCAAACCAATTCTGCTGGAGTTGCTCGATGCGAATGGCAACGTCCTGCAATACTTCGACGAAACTGGTACCGTTGAATTGGACGACTTTGGGCTGCCGCTGCTTAGGACGGCTCGCACCGATATTAGTTCCACAGTGTTTGTACATCTGGAAAGCCTGCCGGAAGGAGACTATTACCTCCGTGTATCGAGTACGGATGTTGCCAACGAAAACTCCGCAGACTACGAACTGCTTCCAGCAATTGGTGTCCTGCCTGGGGACACCCAAATCAAGCCGGATGCCAGCCATCAATTGGTAGTCGATTTGTCGAATACCCTGTCGATCGTTCGACGCGATATTATCCTAGGGGGAACCGGTAACGACCGACTGTCAGGCGGTTCTGGCGAGGAGTGGATTTTCGGCGAAGAAGGTGACGACGTTCTCAACGGTGGTGCCGATGCTCAAGCAAGCGACCTGATGTGGGGTGGTCCAGGCCGTGATACGTTCCAGATTGTCCCCTCTGGACTTCCACTCATTAAATCGACAGAACGGTTTGTTGGTGAAGGAGATCAGCGAACCTTTATTCCAACATACAACGATCGCTTTGACGGTGGTGAAGGGGAAGATCGGGTCTTGTTCCTCGGAGGCGATCTCGATTCCCTGGGGCGTGAAGTTCCCGACAATGTAGCCGTACGCTACAACACGATTCTTCACCGATACGAAGTAACTAGCAAAGTTTGGAATGTCGAACAGCAGCGATTTGCGATTGCAGATGATTTAACTGGCGAAGAGTTGCAACACTATGCTTTCTTCCAAGTCACGAAAGATCAGTTCGGGGATAGCACTGTAGAATCATTCGTCATAAATACCCAGTCGGGGGACGACGAAGTTCATGCCGATCCCGAATATCTGATCGGTGGAAGTGAATGGGGGATCGATCCTCAGGATTTCTCGCAGCAAGCCCAACTTGGGAATCTGACGATTCTCGGTGGGCCTGGGAATGACCGCCTGTTTGGCGGTGCCGGTAATGACATCATCGATGGTGGCGCTGGCTTAGATGTCATTCGTGGTGGTGGAGGAAACGACCAGGTCTTCGGTGGTAGCGAGAACGACTGGATTGCTGGTGGTCCTTCACAAATTACTCCAGATAGGTTTGAAATTGCTTCCGGCGATGCCGCCGGCCGCAATGACGAGCCTTCGAATGCCGCGCTGATATCAGTCGACTATAGCGTCCTATTCCGAGAGCTAGATCGAAGCCCAGTCGT
This sequence comes from Blastopirellula marina, assembly GCF_002967715.1. Lineage (NCBI taxonomy): Bacteria > Pseudomonadati > Planctomycetota > Planctomycetia > Pirellulales > Pirellulaceae > Blastopirellula > Blastopirellula marina. The sequence continues at coordinate 257,845 of NZ_PUIA01000074.1, read as the reverse complement.
CGAAGGACTAAACTTCCATCTCGGCGATTTTGCTGACTGGTTTGTCGTGCCAGCGCCTCCTGCGTTCTCCGTAGGGGCCCAGGCTTCGTTTGGCGATGCCACGTCCGCACTGTTAACTCGCGACATGTTGGAAGTAGTCTTCCGACGATCGGACGATCGATTGGATGCAATCTCACAACAAATCTTTAACTCCCTCAGGTCAGACGAAACTCAACAGAACGACCTGACTGTTCAGTTATTCCCAGGGATTGACATTGATCCCAGTGAGGCTGTCCATGTCGTACCTGTTGAAGAGTTCGCTGGTGTACCTGAGTATTATCTGATTCGAGTTGTCAATCCGTATTCGTACGCTGTGGTTGGCTCGCAGCGCGTGACCAACTTCGCCGTCGGCAGCGACTCACAGCCTGGTATAAGTGACTTCGCCGATTTCTCAATTCGAGTGTTTAGTTCTGAAGACCCATTGCTGGCCCTAGGGGACGTTGAAGTCAGTTTGACGTACGCTGCCTCGCGGCAAAGCATGACGGATTTGCTCAACGCGATTCAGTCACAACTCCCCTCGACGATTCGCGTCGGTGAATTGGATGGACGACTAGCTTTCTGGAGTACGACCGGTCAGCACTTAGAGATCCTTACCGTGGATGGCGTTACTGAAAGTGACCTCTTCCTTAAGGAAAATACGTCCAATCCACTACGCAGCCAACAGCTCGGCAATCCAGCCCTCGTTGAACCTTTCGGATCAACCTACGAGCTGAAATTTCTCGCGGATCAAAAGCTAGGCACAACAATCGATGTTGATGCCGCGAAGGAAGGTACTTCGCTAACTCCAGCAGATGCAGCGGATAGGCCCGTCGTGATTCCGATCGGCGATATGAATGGAGACGGTTACGATGACTTCATTGGGCATGTATTGGAATCAGTGGAAGGAAATGTTGCTCGACTCTATTTCGGGGGTGAATCAATTTCACCTGCACGCACCGTAGATTTTGCAATTCCAGCCGCGGTTCTCGGAACTCTCGGAGACCCACAGACTGTCTTTACGTCAGGCGACTTCAATGGGGATGGAATTGTTGATCTAGCCATCGGTTTGTCGAACAGTGGTATCGAAGGACAAGTCCATATTCTGCTGGGTCGCGATGACGCATTCGATATCGTCGGCAAGACGAACCCTGATACGATTGCCCGGGATGCGAGTTTTTGGGTTCAGCTCGATGGTGGTACGTGGCAGTCGGTCGAAGTACTTGCCAGCGAGGCTAATGCACAGGGGAACTTGACGGCGCTCAATTTGGGCCTGACACGAGCAGGAATCGGAACACAAGTAACCGCTTTGGTAGACGAATCGGGGCGGATTCGTCTGCGTCTCGTTGCGGGCCAGTCGCTAGAAATCTCCCTGGTCGAGGATCCTACCGGTATCATCCCGATGGACCTAGAGCACCCCCTTCGGGCTAACTTGGGTTGGATCGATGGACAGAGAAATCCATGGTCACAGACAATCTATTTAACGGCAAACGTCCTTGATCCCAATGTATTTAATTTGGGCAATGCATCGACACCGCTAACCTCGGATATCGTACTTCGGAACCTTGGCACAGGCTTGTTATCGTTGTCTTCGGTCGGCGATGTCGGCGGAGATGGGGCCGATGATCTTGCTGTTGGTTTGCCTGACGAAGCCAATGCAGCTGGTGAAGTACGGGTATATCATGGCTCGGAGCAATGGCGATCGACGGGTATTGTGTATTCTGTTGACTTCAGCGATTCTGTGGCTGCTCCAACAAGTGATGACTGGCAAGCGACGGGGCTCTGGCATGTAACACAGCGACGTGGAAACGATTCTGTCCATACTGGTGATGCAAGCTTTTGGTTTGGAGTTGAGCAAACCGGAACTTACAACACCGATTCCCGAACTAGCGGAGTCTTGGTGTCCAGCCCGATTGTCTTGCCGAATCTCGGTACGGGACAGGCTATCCAGTTGCACTTCAATCACTTATTGGACAGGGAACTCGCCACGTCGTTCGATATCGCTGAAGTGAGCCTGATTACGGGATCTGGGACGGTGCTCTTGCTATCCACCGAAGATGACAGCCTTTCCGCAAATACGGCTGGAGCTTGGGAATCGATCGAAGTGGACCTTTCCGCCTTCCAGGGGCAAGAAGTTCGATTGCAATTCAGCTTCGATACTGGAGACTCTTCGAATAATAACTACGAAGGTTGGTATGTCGATGACATAGTTGTTCGAACGAAACTCGAAGAAGTCATTACCCCCGATACCATCATTGTCGGTGCTCAGCCTGGTGATCACCTTGGATTGAGTGTAGCTGGCATCGGTGACTTCAATGGTCTCGGAAACAAGGTAAATGGCGATCGAGGCGACATTGCGATCTTCAGCGAAAGGACAGCTGGGGCTTCCGCAAGCAGCGTATACGTGTTATACGGCGAGCATGGAATCACTTCTGACGTGATTACATCGATTGCTGATGTATCGTGGACGTCCTCTTCAATGTATTCCAATGCTGTTTTGGAACCGTTGGGTAACATTCTGCCGGACAGTGGAATCGTTCTCGATGGAAACGGCGTAGATCCATCGCCTCGCCAGGATTTCGCATTAAATTTAGGCACCGAATCATATATCTTCCGTGGTGGCAGCTTCTCCCCGATTCATCTTGAAAGCGTTTCTGGGGTGATAGGACTGGGAGATATTAATGGCGATGGGCTGGACGATGTAGGAACTATTGTTGCTGAAGATTCGTTTAGAATCGACGGAAGTGGTGCCCAGTTAAAACATGCCGTTGGTCATGTGGTGCTGGGCGGCAAAGTCGGCGACTTTAGCACGTCCCGGCTGTTGCAGCGCCCGGACTTGGTGATCGAAACAGGCAGTCCGCTGTATCTGGAAGACGACAACGAAACCCCACGTTATTTCTTTGGAACAGTCGGCAATGTTAACGCGAATCGATTGTCGAGCGATCCGGACAAAAGCAATCCATTTGCAGAACTTGCCATTGCGGATTCTTTGGTAGATATCAATCTCCACGTCTTGACCGGACAACCAATTGTCAAATCTCCACCTGAGTTTACTGGCGGTCTGGACGATCCCGATTCATTCTTCGACTATCCCCTGGCGACACCGGCAGGGTTTGTGACGCCAGCAACTGAGCAGGATATTGACCTGCAATCCGGAGAAAAGGTCAGTGTTGCCAATGGAATGGGACTCCTGGGCAGTTTCGCCTCAGAACAGCTCTCTCAACTGCGGCTTTTGGGGGACATCAATGGTGACTCATTCCAAGATTTTATCGCTACCGGGGCTTCGCCCAACGCAACAACCAAGAGCTATGTTCTGCTCGGTCCAATCGATTTTAGCACTGTGGAGTCGATCTCTTCGCGGGCGGACATGGTTATCAATCATGCACAATTGAACATTGATGGCCCGGACCTCCTTGTCGGGCCGATGGACATCGATGGGGATGGTTACGACGATATTGTGCTCGCCTCAGACGGTAGTCCTGTGGGATACATCGCCGGCAGTCGCACTCCTGAGCGATATCCGACTACGTTAATTCCGACGGTGATTTCTTCTCCAGAGTCGAGGGTAGATCTAGGTGATTTGAACGGAGATGGCCTTGATGATTATGCACTGGCAATTAACAACGATCTTGCCATCTACCTGGGAACTAATGGTGGAAGTGAGCATGTTGTTACTATCAAAGCGTCTACCAAAAGTGGCGCTTCAGTCTCGCTTCAGGCAACCGCCGGTGATTATGACGGAGATTTCAAGACGGACGTCGCCGTACTGGAAGTCACCAAGGTTGGAAGTAAGGCAGTCGAAGGGACCGCTTACGTCTTCTGGGACATCCTTCAGCACTCGGGACAGGTTCGCGTCACCTCGGCAGATGTCCGAATCATCGGCGGCGGTAGTGCTGGGGTCATTACCCATTTAGCCACTTCCCCTGGGCTAAATACGAACGCCGATCGCTTTGATGACATTGTATTGGGGGCGTCTGGCTTCGACGTTGCCAGTGGTAACCTGATCACCGATGCCGGTAGGATCTACGTCGTTGAAGGCAGCGGTAATAGAGACTTGATTCCGGATTCAGGAATTCAGGTCTTAGCCAATCGCGTGATCACAGGTAGTGGCGAATTTGTTGTAAATCGCGCTACCGGCCGTCCTGAATCCTTTAGAGCTGAGCTTGACAATGGGGAGAGTTGGTTCCAGTTCACAACACTTGGTGACGGACTACCAGGGAATTACATTCAGGTTGGTCCGAAACCTTATGCCCCACTCTCTTTGGAATCCCAGGATGCTGTCCAGATACTTTTGGGAGGACGCCTACTCGAGAATTCGAGCTTTGAAAATCTCTCTCGTCATTCACCTGGAGATTTGCCGACCTTGCCGGGAATTTGGGGCGGGGATCTAACCTCGGTAGTGACCTCGGACGATCTATTTGGATCGCTGGTGATACCGCAAGACGGCGGCTACATGCTGCGATTTGATCGGACGACACCTACTCCTGATATGCCTGGCGGATCGACGTTCACTCAATCAAACGCGGTTCAGTTAGTTGATTTGAGTTCTTATCCAGGTATCGGTCAAAGTGGAAATGTTGAAGCGACACTCACCAGTTACTTCAATCGACTGGTAAATGAGTCGCTCATACCACCAGACATGCCTGATACCGAATTTCGTGTTACGATCTCGGCCTACAGCGGATCGATGGAAGACTTTGGCTCGGCACAACAATCTGCCATCAGTCAGGCGACTTCGAGCCTATTTTCCGATACCGACAAGTCGACATGGGAGCAAGCGAGTGTTACATACACGGTACCAGTTGGAGCAACGTACCTGGCGATTTCGCTGATCGCAGTAGAAGATGGCTTCGATAACGACGTGTCCGCATCGGAATTTCAAGGGCACTATGCGGATAATGTTTCGCTAACGTTCGATATGCTCGCCGATCCGTACCTTGAGCCAACAACGGTCCGTCCGAGCGATCTTCGCGTTGGCAATGGAGGCACGGAAGCCGGACTATTCCAGTTTGACTTGTCGTCACTGGCCAAGTATGCAGATGATCCGGAGGAGTTGCTACGCGAAGCGAATCTAGCACTCGATTATCAGGCAGAAGTTTTGCGTTTTCCGCAAGAGATCAACTTGCAGCACGCGGCCTTTGTTGGCAGCCAGTTGTTCTTTAGCGCTGATGGAGCATTGTGGAGAACCACGGAAGGAACGGTGGCCGATACACATCTAGTGACCGATGCTCTAGGCAGAACCCTGCCGGAGCCGAGCCGTTTTATTGTCAACGACTCGGATGATCTCTACTTTTTAGGCCAGAAGGATAATCAGTGGTGGCGGGTTCCCAGTGGGAGTACGGTCGCCGAACCCCTGACCTCTTCCATTCAGTTCGATCTATCAGCCACCGATGAAATTGTCACGCTTGGTGGTCACATATTCTTCAGCGACGGTGGCAAACTCTACCAGATTGATGGATCAACCATCTCCGAGTTAACCCGCAGCGGGGGACAATCGTTCTCTGTTACACAAGACCTGACTGCCGCCCAATTTGGAGGGCAGGATACGCTGTATTTCCTGGCAAACAACGCAATCAATGGGCGTTTTGGGCTGTGGCGTGTTACGCCGGGCACTCAAGCGGTACTCGTTCCGCAAGCCGAGCAGATCGACACCATCTCTTCCGTGAACCAAATTGCAGCGTTCGGTCCTTCCAGCGAGCATGTATACGTGAGCGCTCGCAATCAAGATACGGATTTCCGGCTCTGGTACGTTAAACCCGATGGCAGTGGAATCGATGTTGTGACCGAAGGCGGACAACAGGTCGTCGGCGTAGAAAGTGTCACTGCCAGCGAAAATCGCTTGTTCGTCGTTCGCTCGATACCCAACCAGGACCTCATTGTCGTCAATCCGTCTGCACCGACCGTTGCAGAGCTATTGGCATCTGACTTTGACGACATTTCCCTTCCCACCGCTGTAGGTAATGATCTTTACTTCTATGCCACAAGTGACAATGGACGTGGTGGCACAGGCCTGTGGCGATCGATGGGAACTGCGGTTACTACCAGCTTTGTCTTGACGACGTCTTCTCTGCCTTCGCAGCTAATTCCAAGCGGCTCAGACCTCTATTTTATCGCTGAAGATGCACAAGGCGCGGAGAGACTTTGGCATCTTTCCGATGGACAAATTGCCGAACAAGTCGCTGCTCAATCGGACCAGAGCCTAATTGATCCGCAGGACGTGCTTGCTCGTTCGGATGGTCAAGGACGGGTATTCTTTACGACAGCTGCCGGTCAGACGCTTTGGAAAACATTTGCTGAAGGCGAAAGGTCTTTTGGTGAAACTGATGCACGTCCCGTTGTTGAAGATCTCGGTGCTTCTTTACGAATCACCGTCCTAGCGGACGAGGGGGATGGCGTCATTGATCTAGACTACCTCGACAATCATGATCCCCTTCAGACGGCCCTATCTCGAGAACTTGAAATCTTTGACGAAACAGGAGTCGCGAGATTTGGCTCTGAAGATGCACAAGATCCGTGGCTTCTGGAGACATTACGCGATTTTGTAGCCAGGGGGTTAACTCGTGTATCGTTGCGAGTAGAAATGCAGGACCCGTATATCCGCTTGAATATTCAGCGGAGCACGGTTGATCCCGCCGCCGATACCGTCGGGGAAACTCGCTTGGAGATCAATCCTCGCTCGAATGGCATCTTAATGGACATCATTCGCAGTGATGGCGCGGTGATGGCAGAACGAGCGAGTCTTGTTGACATGAGGGAATTCGATGCGGCAACCTATTTTGTCCGCCTGTATGATCCCGAGGTTACTGGCGGTGGAAGCGGACCCGTGGATGGAGATGGAAACCCAACCTCATTGCCGATCACCTTCGAAATCAACGCGCCTTTCGCAGGGCAAACACGGGTAACTTACCATAACCCCGACCGTGACGTGATCCATGGCGGTGATGGGGACGATACGATCTTCTCGAATGAGGATGTTGACATTGTCTTTGGAGATACAGGTCACGATCAATTCGTTGCGGATCCATCGGAGATTCGTGACTTAGCAACGGATGAATTCCAGATAGACTCTGTTGCCAGCGAAACGGGAGCAACGGTCACCCGGAATATCAACCCAGATGTTGAGATCGAAGACCCCCAGTTGCGACAGGCGATTGCTGAACTTATTTACGCCAATCCCCCGCTTCAAGCCAACGATCCTCGCTTGGAGATTCCCTTCTCTGCAAAAGACCTAGCGGAAATTACCTACCTGGATGTAAGTAATCGCGGTGTCACCTCACTGAGCGGTCTAGAGTTCCTGACCAATCTACAGCATCTGAATATCGCGAATAACTCAATCTTAGATCTTGCACCTCTTACCCCTGGACGCTTCACGGGGCGAGAGGATTTTGACGGGTTAGATCTTGTTCGATCGAAGAACGAGCAAGCGGCTATTGATCTGGTAGGCACTGAGAGTGGCGCTCGACTCCTTCGGGGACTCGTTGCTGATTTCAACTCGTTAGACGGAATAGATGCTCTCGCACCGCTAAGCGAATTACTATTCTTGACGTACGTTAGTCTCGATTATCAATCAGGCAGTGAAATCGAGCTTTCACACCTGAAAGAACTGGAAAATCTGCGTTGGTTAAGCGTAGCCGGTTTAATGATTCGTGACGATTACGATCCGACCGATCCAAACAAGGATATTGATCTGACAGACGGTGTTGGCCCACTCCATAACCTCGTCTCTCTTGAGTATCTCGATCTGTCAGGAAATCACATCGCAGACCCGCGACCGCTGGGCAACTTGGCGTCTTTGCGAGAGATCAACCTGAGGGATAATTTCTTGTCCAGTATCGATGTTTTGGCTGGCCAGGCGATGGTTGATGACCACGACCGTGGTTATAGCGAAACAGGCAACTTCTGGAGCGGTGGCTCGAATGAGAACGCGTTCGAGGGTGACTACCGCATCACGCCGGGACTAGACACCGGAGCGTCCGCCGAGTTCGCGTTCGATGGCCTTGAGAATGGAGTTTACGCGGTCTATGTAACGTGGCCTAGTCACGAAAGCCGAACGAGCCGAGCCATTTACCAAGCCTATGATTCGCAATCGAGTGATCCGTTGTTTGCGGCGGTGATCAACCAGCGAGTCGATCCAGTGGGAACCACTTTAGAGGGTGATTCACGTATTTGGCAGAAGATTGGCACGGCTGCAACGCTGGACGGCGAACTTCAAGTAACGCTCACCAATGGGAGTAATGGTAATTTGGCCGCTGACGCGGTGCGGCTAGTGCGTGAACCGCAGGTACTGTCGGAACTTAATCTAATCGACCTGCGGGGGAACCCACTCGATGATGCAGCGCACGACTATATTGTGCCGACACTGGCCTCCAGTCATGCTGGAATTCTGGTCAAGAAGGATGAGGATGATCCAATTGCCTTCGCTGGAATTCCGACGCAGTTGGTATCCTCATTCGAGACACGCCAAATCACACTTTCGGCCAACCATCCGGGGGGTGCCCAGGTAATCTTTTCCGCCATAAGCAGTGATCCGCGAATCCAGTTGACCGTAATCGATGATCAATTATTCGTTTATGCTAGTGAGGAGATGTACGGCGCGGCAACGATTTCTGTAACAGCGACCGATCGCTATGTCGGCAATGATGCCTATCGAGGTCGTGCGGCAGAACAGCGATTCTCAGTAATCGTATCCGCAGGCGGAATTGAAGGGACGAGTTTCGAGGATCTCAATGCCAGTGGTATCCGCGAAAGCACAAACCCACTCGATGCCAACTACGAACCCCCGCAGGAAGGAACACTGTTCTATCTCGATCGCAATGACAATTCACAATATGACGCCGGAGAACCATTAACAGTTTCGGATACTGCGGGTAAGTACCATTTCCATGGCATCAATCCGCAGGGAGAAACTGTTCGCCAATACACTTCCAGTCAGTCCCTGAACACGTCCATTCCGTCGGTGACATACGGCGTCGAGAATGTAGCAATTGTTACGCCGAAGGTATCTGGAAGTCAGACTTCAGATCAGCATCGCCGTCGTGTCCTGAGCGACGATGGTCGGTATTACGTCTTCTCGAGCATTGATCCACTTGTGCTGGAAGACACCAATAGCGTTTCCGACGTCTATCTCTTCGATCGTCAAACGGCTCAGGTAAGCCTGGTCAGCAAATCGCAGACGGGACTTTCCGGGAATAATGCCTCATTAAACCCAGTCATTAGTGCTGACGGAAAGTTCGTTGCCTTTGAGAGTGCATCGACTGATCTGGCACCACTTGATATGGATGCAGGATGGGATATTTATCGATTCGATATTCAAACCAGTGAAATTGTGCTGGTTTCCGTCAACTCCGAAGGCAACGGCTCGGGTAACGGAAATTCATTCGGAAGTGTGATCAACGGAGACGGCAGCGTCATCGCTTTCGAGAGCGAAGCCAGTAATTTGGTGGCTGGTGAATTGGACAGCAATGGAACAGTTGCTGATGTCTATGCACGCGACTTGGCAGGTGGGCAAACTCATCTTGTAAGTATCAATGTAGCGAAAACCGGCAGTGGTGATGGTGAATCGTCCGGACCGACGATGACTCCAGATGGTCGCTATATTGCCTTCGAGAGCCGGGCAAAGAATCTAACATCTTTGCCAGATACCAATAACGCAAGCGACGTCTTCCGATACGATCTACAATCGAATTCGGTTGTGCTGATTTCGGTGAATCAGACGGGGGCTGCCGCAGGTAGCCGCGTTTCTCGACGGCCTACGATTAGCGATGATGGAAATTTGATTGCCTTCGAGAGCAGTGCCTCGAACCTTGTCTTAAATGATGCCAACTCGTTTCTACAGGATGTCTTTGTCCGCAACGTCACTGATACCACCACGGAACTGGTAAGCGTTCTGACCACAGGTAGCAGCGGATTTGGCGTGTCTGGCAACGCAATGATCAGTGGAGACGGAACGTCTGTTGTTTTCGAGAGCAAAGTTACCAACCTAGTTCCTGGTGTGACGCTGTCTTCTTTGAATGACGTTGTGGTGAGAAACCTGACCACGCAGCAAAACATCCTGATAAGCCGCAGTGATTCAGGGACTGCGGGGGGGAATGGTGCCTCGTATTCCCCATTGATCAGCCAAGATGGTCGGTATATTACCTACCTCAGTGATGCAGACAATCTGGTTGCCAATGACAGCAACGGCCAGGCGGATGTGTTTGCCTATGACGTCCAGCAGCCAGGGATCAACTATGCGATTAGTGTTCGTGAGGATCGTCTTGACACGGCTGAAGGATCCGCGAGGCTTCCGGCAATTAGTGCTGACGGTCTGCTGATCAGCTTTGAAAGCACGGCGGTTGACGTTCACCCGGCCGACCTTGATGATCTTCCGGACCTCTTCGTAAGCAATTGGCGGGAGTCCTCTCCGATCAACTTGTTAGCGTCATCCCATTCCCCTGCCCTGCCTTCTTATCCGTCTACTCCGCTTCTGGGAAGTGAATTGGGTAATGACCGCATCGGTTCTCAACAATTAAGTGACGATGGGCGCTACGTTGTGTTTGTCACCGGCACGGCACTTGTATCGCAAGACACAAACCATGCAGATGACGTCTATCTGCGTGATCGCCAGACTGAAAAGGTGTTCCTGATTAGTGTTACGCCTGATGGCATTGCGGCAGGTAACGCCGCGTCCGGGAATCCCGTGATTAGTGGAGATGGTCGCTACGTAGCGTTTGAGAGCGTTGCCGGAAACTTGACATCCTCCGATGCGGACAATCGCCGTGACATCTTCGTCCGAAATCTCGTGTCAGGGCAAACACGGCTGGTAAGTGTCGACTCGCTAGGTACGGGGAGTGGCAACGACGACTCTTTCGATCCCGTTATCAGCGACGATGGTCAATATATTGCGTTTTTAAGCAATGCTTCGAACTTGACGGCCGGTACGCTTGATTCCAATGGGTTCACAGATGTCTTTGTGTACAACACTGCGACCAGTACGGTACAACTCGCCAGTCGTCGATCGAATGGGACGACTGGCATTGGAGTCTCCGGCGAAGTCACAATCAGCGGTGATGGAAACTTCGTTGCGTTCTCGTCGACAGCTCCTCTCCTTTCAAATGATCTCAATGGAAATCGGGACGTTTACGTTTTCGACCGTCAGGGACAAGTCGTCACACTAGTGAGTGCAGCCAATGTAGGAACCGGAAGTGCCACGTCAGCCGCGGGCGTATCAAGCCGGCCTTCGCTGAGCGATGATGGAAGGTTCATTGTTTTCGAGAGTGATGCCGCGAATTTGCTTCAGGGCGGAGACATCAACGATGTGGCCGACGTGTTTCTCTACGATCGCGTGCAACTGTCGATTACTCCGATAAGCCAGAACCTCACGACCGGATACGGCGCATCTTCCGATGCGGTCATCAGTGGAGATGGACAATTTGTCGCCTTCGTAACTACCTCTCCTCTGGCTGAACAGGAAGTGTTCCGACTCGAACGCATCACAGGTGATTTAGAGCAGGTCAGTAGCGGCGGTTCGGGAGACGCATATGCTCCCCGGATCAGCGATAACGGGCAAGTTGTCGTCTATCGCAGTACTTCACCTTTGGTGATCCCTAATGATTTAAACGGAACGCTTGAGGATGTGTTTGCCTACGACTTCCAGGCAGACCGTACCATTCTCGTCAGCATGAACAATGACGCGACCGGTAGTGCTGACGACTCTTCGGTTGCAGCCACCGTCAGTGGCGATGGTCGCGTTGTGGTCTTTGCAGGTCTCGCGAGTGATCTGGTTGGAAATGACATCAACGGTCCCGTTTCCAATGTCTATGCGTTTGACATTTCGCGATTCCCTGTGACAAGCAATGTGTTGCTAGGTGGTGTCGACTTCGGGCGATTTACTGTTGTAAGAATCGAGGACGGAGATGCGGGCTACAAGGGAGATACGATCGTCGAAGGGCAACTGCGCACCTTCTCTGCCACCGTATCGGACGCCGGCCAGAGTGATGGTAGTAACTACGCATATCAATGGATTGTCAAAAATCAGTTGGGTGTAGTCACGGATACAAGCTCCGAAGTTCTATTCGATCCGACCGTAAGTCAGCCGCATTTTGACTTCTTAGCGCCCGATCAGGGGCTCTATACGCTGACACTCGTGGTAATGGATTTGGATCAAGGGACACGTTACGAAGATGTCATTCTCGCAAATGTCTCGAACGCGGAACTAGCGATTGACTTCACGAGTGGAGCTACTCAAGCGCCAACTCAAGGAGAAGAAGGCACACCAGTCATTCTCGATGCAGCGAATTTCGTGAAGGAGATTGTCAACGGAAGCGACATTTATCCGCTGCTTGGTAATCTGGTCGCAGATGACTACGTATTCTCCTGGGAGATCACTTCGGACAATGGGCAGGAAGTGACCTACATTGGGCGTCAATACGAATTGATTCCCCAGAATGAAGGTACCTATTGGGTAACGCTGCACGTATCAGATGATGATAATCCCGAACTACTTGTATCCGAGTCATTCGTGTTTGTCGCGGATAACGTAGCTCCTATTCTCGATGCGACCTTGACTACGACCGTCAACGAAGGAGAGGCCGTACAGCTTTCCGGACTCGTCTGGGAGGGAGGAACTTCGGACGAGCTTACTGTGCAGGTAGACTGGGGAGACGGCTCAGACAATGTAGAGTTCGAACTGCATGGTAATGGAACATCACTAACGAGGACGCTCCCTGAAACACTTCTGAGTCACTTCTATGCCGACGAAGGAACAACAGGCCAGTACATGGTCACCGTGATCTTGAGTGATGGTCAAATTCAGTCTGCCCCACAAACCTTCGCTGTCACCGTCAATAATCTCGATCCTGAGATCCTTTCGTTGTCTGCAAGCTCGGCATCTGAAGGTGAGCTTGCCACGCTGGTGGTCGAGGTAACAGATCCCGGCCGCCGAGACTCGCTGACATTCAACATTGATTGGCAAGATGGCCAGCAAGAACAGGTCACTCTTTCCTCTGGGGCAACACTTCTCGAAATTACGCATCTTTATGCTGATAACGGCAACTACCTTGTCAGTGTTGAAGTGACTGATGGGGATGGCGGAATGGTCACCGGCTCACTGTCCCAGCCAATTCAGATCACAAATACCTCGCCATTAATAGCGGATATATCTGAACTATTCACGATCGACGAAGGATCCGGTCTAACACTAACTGCTATTGCTAACGATGCAGGCGGAAACGTTGACCCATTGACCTTCCACTGGGACATTGATCTCGACGGCGACGGCGAGTTCTTAGGTCAAGAACTAGGGATTGCGACTGGCGATAATGTTTCTGTCCCATGGTCGGCACTATTATCCCTTGGAATTCAAGGGGGGCCGTTCAGCCAGACACTTCGTTTACGCGTTGATGACGGCGACGGAGGAGTGGTTGAGGCACTATCCCAGTTGTCGATTCAGAATGTGGCCCCGCAGGGGTTGGTGATCGGTTTCGATCCAATTGCTACACCTCCCGTCGAAGGTCAGACGCTACTGTTTACTGGATCGTTTAGTGATCCGGGCACAACGGACCAACACGACTATCGCTGGCGAATTGTTGACTCGCAGCAGCGAGTCGTCGTCGAGCAGATAGGGCATCTTACCGCAGGGCAGTCGTTGCCGACGATTAGTTTCGACGCCCGCCAGGAAGGCAACTATGTTGTCGAGCTTTTGATAGTTGATGACAGCGGTGAAGAGGCGTCGGTCATCTACCCTGTCTCCATCGCGAATGTTGAACCCACCTCATTGAGCTTCGCTTTGGATGGTCAGGCAGGGGCGGGAATCAGTCGAGTCGGAGTGGGCGAAGTCGTCTCTTTGCGTAATCTCAACTTTGTCGATCCTGGCCTTGACGACATTCATCGGGCAACGATTGATTTTGAGGGAACAGGAAGTACGTTAACCGTACCTGTCGTTACCGGACAAGCGGATATTGCTCGGCATATTTATTCGCGGGGCGGAAACTATACAGCTTCCGTTGCCATCAATGACCTTGGTTTGGCACCCGCAGGAAATACGGAATCGCATCTTACTCCGTCAACTTGGATGGTCCAGGTCGCCGAGGTTAAGCTCACTGCTGTAAGTGGCGTGCTCACGCTGCAAGAAGGGGCTGCTTCGGGGAATATTGCGATTGCTCTTTCGATCGACCCAATCGCACCAGTAACGGTCACGCTGATTCACGATTCGCAAGTTACGCTATCGCAAACCACATTGACGTTCCTGCCCGGCGGTAGTCTAGTCCAGCAGGTATCGGTAACAGCCTTCGATGATAGCATCTTTGAAGGTGCAAACGAGGCGACTTCACTTATCCAGGCAATGGTGACCGGATCTGACTCCGCCTATTCGGGCACGCCTGTACATGCTCTGCCTGTCGGGATTATTGAGAACGACCAGCGGCCAGTTGTGACTGTTGCGCCGGCTCAAGCAACCGAGGCGGACGGAGCGGCGATTTATTTCCAAGTCACGTTGTCCAATGCAAGCGCGGAACCGGTGTCGTTCCAGTTTGATACAGGAGTCGACTACGCGGCCCAGTCAAGCAGTCGAGCAATTGGAGGAAGCGACTATAGTCGCGCATTTGGAAGTATCACCTTTGCCCCTTACAGTACAGGCCCTCTGACCATCCGTGTGCCGATCGCCAACGACACATTGCAAGAGGCGGGCGAGACATTTTTGGTAAAGCTTTCCAATCCGATCAATGCGACACTCCAATCGACCAGCGTTGCCGGGACGATTATCGACGATGATGCGTCGGGCTTCGCTCCACTTGACGTGAATGAAGATGGCCAGGTTGACGCGTCAACCGACGGCAACCTAGTCCTTTCGGTTCTCTTTGGTTTCCCACAGTCCAACCTCGATCTTTTTAAGGGAACCTCAACGCTTACCGCCGCTGAAATAGAGCAGAATATTATTCAGCTACGGGATTCCGGCATGCTTGATGTCAACGAAGACAGCATGGTCGGAGCTTCTACCGATGGGAACATTATCCAGGTTGTGCTCTTTGGCTTCCCCGCTGCCAATTTGTACCCATTCCGTGGTGGCACCAGTCTGACCAACGAAGAACTTCAGCAGAATGTACTTAACCTGATGGTAGCAAGTGCGTCGCTGACTCTCGGTGAAAATCCCACGGCTGCCTTCGCGGACCAGTCCGAACAGCAGGTCCCAATATCAACACCCACGGTAGAGGTCGATAACGTTTCTACAGATATAGGACTTACGCCGACGCTGTCGGTATGCGAGATCGAAACGATTTCTTTAGATGTCGCTCCATTATCTGCGATAGAAGTTCACTCGGGTTCTACGGCACCGAGTGAAGTCATACCTCGCGAAACAAGTCAGATTGAAGAAACGGCCGCGGACCCATGGCAATGGTATCTCGGTGAAGAGGACGATTCGGAAGGAATGATTAGCCGCATTGATTCGCAGCATGTTCGCCTGCATCAGAGCGGCCTAAGAAGATACGAACAGGAAGCTGATCTGCTCTTCGACCAAGACCAGATTGGGCCATTAACCGCTGAAGAATGGTTAACCCAGCAGAATTTGGAAGATACGAACGATTTGCCGAATGAATACGACGAAGCAGAACTCCTTGATCTGCTCGCGAAAGAGGTTTGGCAGCTATCGGGAGAAGATGACTCGGAAGATGGTTCATCTTCTTAGTCCAAGGGCAAGTACTACATACCTCAAGTGAACAAGACAATCCGTTAAATCAAATTGGCCAGCTTGGCACGCTCTGGAGAAGCAATGATGTTGACTCGCAACAGCGTACGGAAGAACCGCAAGCCACAACGACTAAATAAACGGAAGGCAGGAGCAAATCTTACGAACAAACGTCTCAGTAACCCGGAGATGCTGGAGGAACGCCGGGTATTGTCGAGCGATACGTTTGTATTCATGGATGATTTTGTATGTTACCCAGCAGAGTCGACAACGGATCCTGAGAATGCGTCAATCACTACGTCGGAAGAGGGCTTCGATGTCCCTGTTTTTCAACAGGAGGAAGACCTTCAGTATGAGCCTGTGTTGGTGGGGATCGGCCTGGTTCCTGGGGAAGAAGGTGGACCGGACTACGATCTGGTTCCAATCTATGCGAATGAACTAGTGACGGAGGTTGCCCCTTCGGGTTCGGTTCGGTATTGGCTGGGCACAACAAATAGAAGTCAAGACTGGGCCGTCGATACGAATAACAACTGGATGTTTGAAGACTGTGAATCAGGTTGTACTATCAATCGAACCTATCCTGGGTCGGGATCTCAAGCTATTTTTGCTAATGACTCGGTGGGGCCAATTCTGGCACAGGACGCGACGGTCAAATCTATCATCTTGACGGCGCAAAATGCTGGAACCAAAACCAGTACTCCTATCTTTACCCGCTTTGATTTGAACGGACGGACACTAAACGTTGAAGACTGGATGAATGTTGGACGTTCTTCGTCAGATACGTTCGGCGGCCCGGGTGAATTGTCTGTCGATGGGGGGGGAATTCTCAATGTAGGGTCCGGCGAGTTAAGCGTTATTTACAATTCACAGCTTGACCTTGAAGGTGCTTCCCGCATCAACGGTAACGTCAATATCAATAGTTCTCTGTTCCGTTTGTTCAGTGGACGCATCAATGGCGAAGTGTGGGTAGATAGCGGATCAACTATGCAGGTGTGGGGTAGTAACGCGCGGATCGGAACTACGTCATCCAACAATGGTGTTCAAATCTGGGGAGGTCTCAACCTAAACAATTGGCAGGGGCTAATTCTCGATGATAAGGATGGCGCTGAGATAAATGGCACCGTTAATCTAGGGGCAGGTGGAAACTTTCAGTCCAGCAATGGGGTAACGTTCTACAGCAGCGGATCGATTACAGGTGCCGGAAGTATCGATACTCCGATTTTCAACATGTACGGAGCTACGATAAATCCCACGGGTGGCAACCATATCGTCATTGGTGACCAGCAGTACTATAGCGGCGATACGATCCGGCTGATGAACGGAGCCACTCTGCGCGGCTATGGGACGCTTGCAGCACCTTTCTACGGCGAGTCGGGCACTAAGATTGAAGCAACAAGCAGCTTTTCCATTGGTGACAAAAATAGCAGTTCCGGATTCTTTCACGAGGGTACGTTCTATCTTCAAGGGGCTTCAGCCACTTTATTAGATTCGAACGAAGTCAGCCTGGGTACCATAACCGATCTTGGCGATGGCGACCCAGATGGTGATGGCAGCGGCTATTGGGGGGATATTAATGCTACCCACGGAGTCATTCTGGGCTCAGGTGATTTGCTGACTGGTGCCGGAAGTGTCACCACTCCAGTTCTCTATGTGTATGGAGGTAAGATCGACCCTGACCATGGTTCGATCGTGATTGGTCAGGATCTGAACTATTCTGGCAATTCAATCACTGTCCTCAATGGAAAGAGGATCGAAGGTTATGGCACGCTCAACGGCAATGTCAACATTAATACTGGCGGTTCCCTCGTGCTCACCAGTAGTATGACTGCAGGCGATTCGTCGTCAGGATCTGGGTTCTTCTCGGAAGGTACCGTAGATGTTGGCTTTTCAACGCTGACAGTGCTCGACTCTGGGGACGCTCCGCTGGGAACATTAACGACAATTGCAGGGGGAACTCTCGTAGCTCCCAGTGGAACCGACAACGAATTGTGGTTGAACAACAGCGGCGATAAGTTAACTGGTTATGGTACGGTCAGCGGTGGACTCTTCGTCGATAATGGTGCATCCGTAGAATTTCGAGGGACCATCGGTAACGGCCACGTCTGGGGACCAGGATCGATCACGGCAACAGGTTCTCTCACTCTCGGTGATGCAAGCGACCTCTCTGGCTTTTGGTCGTGGGGCAATCTCGACGTCGGCAGTCATACGGTAACGATCCGAGATGGAAACGATGCCATCTTGGGTGTTCTGACCGAGATCGATGGGGGAACACTCTACGCCCCTACGGGAGCTGACAATCACCTTTGGCTTAACGATCCCGGTGATCAACTTACCGGCAATGGAACCATCAGTGGTGGTCTCTTTGTCGATACCGGTGCGATGGTCGATTTCACTGGTACCATTGGCAACGGTCATGTTTGGGGGCCTGGAACAATTTCCGCGAACGGTCCACTCACACTGGGCGATGCAACGGATGAGTCGGGATATTCGTTGTGGGGCACGCTCGATGTGGGAAGTAATACGGTAACTTTGCTCGATGCGGGTGATGCGCAGATGGGCGTGCTTACCACCTTAGCAGGAGGAACGCTGATTGCACCTTCCGGGGCTTCCAACGAGATCTGGCTCGATAGCGTTGGGGATCAACTGACCGGTTTCGGAACGGTTACCGGGGGACTCTATGTCGACGCCGGCGCGTCGGTCATCTTCAAAGGCGAGATTGGTGATGGGCACATCTGGGGATCCGGCGATATCGCGGCCACTGGCGACTTGATCTTGGGGGATGCCTTGGATGAATTCGGCTACGCTATGTTTGGCACGCTGGATATCGGCTCCCACTTGGTTACACTGCTCGACTCTGATACCGCTCAGTTGGGAACACTAACGAGCCTGGCTGGCGGAACATTGAACGCGGCAAATGGCATACAGTTGAACAACAGTCTTTTGAGCGGATTTGGCACAGTTGAGGGGGATATCCGCACGAGTGTCCTTGCTGATCCCGCGATGACGAAAATCGAGGCCGTCGGTGGGAATCTTGTTCTCGGGAATGTGAACAGCGATAACGGTTTTGCGTTCTTCGAAGGCTCGCTTCTGGTTAATGGCAACCGGGTTGAATTAAACGATAAGGGCGCAGCGCTCTTGAGTGGCATATTAGACTTCGGCACTGGTGGCGTGGTCGCTCCCAACAATTCTCTCTTGGCGTATGGTGCCACCACGTTCCAAGGAAATGGAACAGTGGAAGGTCCACTGGAGGATAATGGTCCGCAAACCACGCTGACAATCTCTGCAAACTCCGAGGTCACTGCTGGCGATGCGTTGAGTACGAGCGGGGTCGTCTTGGGTGGCGATCTTATTGTGGAAGCAGGTGCGATATTCACTTTGGTCGATAGCGATCTTGCTGAGCTAGGTGCTCGCACAATTCTGGAAAACGGTACGATTGTCGCCACAAATGGGGTTGAGATAGGATCCGGTGACCGTCTAATTGGCAATGGAACCGTCGATGGTGCGGTGGTCGTCACGAACGATGGGATTGTCGCCCCTGGGAACAGCCCGGGACTGCTTGCACTGAAGTCGCTGGAGATGCAGTCTGGGGCGAAGTTACAAGTCGAACTAGCGGGACTTGGCACGCCAGGTACCGACTACGATCAAGTCCAGGTTACCGATGGACTGTTCTTGAATGATGCCGTTTTGGAGCTTTCCCTACTTGCCGGATTTGAACCGTCGCAGGGAGAAAAGTTCACGATCATTCAAAACGTGGGAATGGGAACGGTTCAGGGAACTTTCCAGGATTTGCCTGAGGGTGCAGTTTTCACCATTGACGGCAACGAATTCAAAATCAGCTACGTCGGCGGGGATGGCAATGATGTCGTGGTAACTCGTGCTGAACCTTTGTATCGGAGCTTCCCAGGCGTTGCCGACACCATCATCGTTCGCTTGATTGCAGATGACAAACAGGATGAATCTGTCGACCCTGGCAAGGAAATCTACATCCAATGGGAAGTCAACGGCTATACACAAGAAGCACTCTTCGGGGCGGTCAGTCGTTTGTATATTGTTGGGGAACAAGGGCAAAATTCCCTGAAGGTTGACTATAACGGTCTCCTTTCGGAACTGCAGGCCGCCGAGCCAGACGCGGAGGTCTTGGCATATGGGAACACGATGCCTGGCTTGATCATCGAGTTTGTCGGCCAAGTCGACGATGGCGATACATTGGAGATCTTAGGCGACGCAACCACGGTCAACGACGTTCGCACAGAAGGTCAGCTTGTGGGTGTCTATAGCCCAAGCGGATTCGACTCTTCCTCAGGGACCGTTAGCATCGGTACCAGCCAAATCGTCTATTCGGGCGTCACCGAAGTCCAGATTCAAGAGATTAGCAATCTGACGATGCAAACGTCGACGAGTCGCGACGACATTCGGATATCAGACTCAGTCGATACTGGCACGACGTCACTTCTGATTTCGCCAAATTTTGGTCCCGAAGTCCCCCAGTTCGCTCCTCTGCGATTTTCAAGTGTCGACAATTTCATCTTGGATGCTGCTAGTTCTGAAACAGCCTACGTCATAGGCCCCGTTGCCGATCGACCGGCACTGCGCAGTCAGCAGCGATTCAGTTCGTACGGTGTAGAAACGACTACGACCGCCAACATCGACTTTATTGACATTGGTCCGCAGGGAGAAAACACGGGCACGGCAATGATACCGGACTACAGCGGTCTCATTGATCCAGTTGGCACGCCGACGGCGGGGAATGGTCTGAGCTACGGCTACCAGGTGTTGGACGCCGCCGATGAACTTAATGGTGAGTTTAACTTCGAGTTCTACGGTCAAACCTTTGACTCGCTGTCTTTTTCTGTGGATGGACTAGTGGGCTTCGGTAGTACGCCCATCAGTACCAGTCCCAATAACCAGTCCTTTAGCTTTCTCAGCCAACCAGCGATCGCCGCGTTTTGGGATGACCTGGTAACACGGACGGTGGCCGACGCGAACTCAAACATCTTCTGGGAGCTACGCGGATCTGGCGATCAGCAACAATTGATCATTCAGTGGAATGAGATGGAATTGAATACGTACGGTTCTAACGCCATTGAATTCGTCAATACGAGTCCCATTACTTTCCAACTCATTCTAAGCGAAGCCGATAATTCGGTTCACTTGATCTACAAGGACCTCGATACTGAACATGCTGGTGCCGAGGGAGCCAGTGCGACGGTGGCTATTAAGGAAGCGGGCGTAAATCCAGAGCGTCAGCAGTTTCTGGCGTTGAACAATGGCCCCAACGATAACGTCGGCACAGGCCTTTCTACGGTCTTAACGCCGGTGCCGTTGTTTGCCGATATCAGCACTGATGGCACACTCGTAACTCTTGATTCAGGAGATGCAACTGGTGGGTATGATCACCTGACCACAGCTGATTTGGGAGGATTCACGTTCCCCATTGGCGGCGAAGTGCATGACGAACTATTTATCGGTACCAACGGCCTCATTTCATTCGACAACGGAATCGTATCAGGTCTGAACACCGATCTGCAGTCCGAACCTGTCGAATCATTAATCGCACCGTTCTGGGGTGATCTAACTGCTACGGATATAAAGTACAAATTGTCAGGATCCGCGGGGGAAATGACCCTAACGGTTCAATGGTCGGGGGCTACGCTCGCAGGACAAGTCGACCCCGTGACATTCCAGGTCGTGCTCTATCAAGCAGATGGTCGTATTGATTTCAACTACTTCAACACCGGCGTCAATACGTTTAGTGGTGATTACACCGTAGGCATCAAGGGCCCAGGAGCGGCAACCCATCCGGATGACACGCTGCTATTGACCTACAATCAGGGCGGCAACGACCTGGTTGGAGCCGGCAAGAGCGTTCAGATTACTCCTCAAACGGTGGCGCTTTTCAATGATATCTCAACCACAGGTGCAGCACTCACCAACGATGATCTCGTAATGGGCGATAGTGACAATGGATATGCCAGCCTGACTGCCGCCCTGTTGAATGGGTTTGAATTCGGCTTCGGTGGACAAACCTATGGCGAACTGTTCGTAAGCACCAATGGACTCCTTACATTTGGAGCCGGAACAATTGAATGGGACAATGGCCCAATCGCCGAACTCGATCTGCCTGCGATCGCTCCGTTTTGGGATAACTTAGTCGTTCCTGGCATGGATATCAGTCCTTTCGGTGACGAGTTGACTCAAACGATATATTGGGAAGTGCTTGGCAATCCAGGCGAGGACCAAAAACTTGTCGTGCAGTGGAACAATGTCGAGTTCTTAGATAACACTGCCACCCAACCCATCACTTTTCAGGCTGTTCTTAATTCGGCCGACGGTTCCATTGAGTTCTTCTACAGAGACTTGGACGGGGGAGCTATCCAGGTAGACAACGGTCGCAGTGCCACCGTCGGAACAACCGGGGGTACCGGGGCAGTACTTCAGCCTCTCGAAATCAGCCTATATCAAGCGAACAACCCGCGGGTTCAAACAGACAACGGAATGCGATTGGTACCCAACTTGGATTTTGACCATACGATTACCATCGAATCCAATGGTGGGCTGCTAAGTGATTCCCTGAAGAATTTCACTTTCCAATCCGGTATTGGTGACGACCGATTGCGCATGCTGGGTGGCTCAGTCGACCTGGCAGTTGTAGGTGGCACTTTCCTTTTCGACGGAGGTGAGGGAACTGACGGAATCGAGTTTTCGGGTGGAAGTGGTAATTTCGTCCTAAGCGATACTGCGTTGACCAACAACGCCAATGGCAGCATGTTGCAGTTGGTAAGCACGGAGGAGGCAGTACTTACCGGCAAGGCTACCGTCGATAGCTTTGACGCGCAAACTTTTAGCGGTGGCCTATTGATCGAAGGCTCGGGCGCTTCCGACCATATCTATGGTGGTGTCGGGAAATCGATGCTATACGGCGAGACTCGCACGGGTGGTATCAGCCCGATCGGCAGCGATGTCTTCCATCTTTCCGATGGAGGCCAAGTCGAAATTTTTGAGCGAATCGGAACGAATGACCAACTCGACTTGTCTGCGTTGAGTGGCCCAGCAACGATCAACTTGGATTTGTTCGATTCACCGCAAGTCCTGCCTGGGGGCGGATCGGTGATAATTCATTCCGACGATACGGCAGTTGATACGTATATCGAATCAATCATCGGCACGGAGTTTGATGACACCTTTTACATCAAGGCTCTGCCGGTCGAACGTTCTGTTCGCGGCGGCACTTTACAAGGCGGCGACATTCTGATTTTCGATGCTCAAGGTCGTTCCGTATCCATTGATGCTCAAAACGGCCAGATCATTACATCCGGAACGCCCGGCCTCGCTCCCGTTACCTTCACGAACATCGATGTCGCAAATATCCAACTGATTAATGTCAATGCGGATCCCGTGCCCGATGTCGGTCCCGATGTAACCGTTGTCGAGGGCGCTCTATTTCAAAGAACAGGCTCGTTTACAGACTTCGGCGGTGATTCATGGACCGTTACCGTTGACTATGGCGACGGCACGGGCCCTCAGGCTGCGCCGGTTGATCAGTTGAATCGTCAGTTCACGCTGTCTCACTACTTCCCAGACGATGGCGTGTACACCGTTCAGGTCACGGTAGAGGATAACTTCGGCGGGACGGGCACTGAGTCTTTTGATGTTACAGTTACGAATTCCGCTCCGATTCTCTCCGTGGTCGGTCCGCAAACTGTTTTCGTGGGGCAGTCGTTCACGATTGAAAATCTGGGACAAGTTGTCGATTCCGGGTTTGATAGTGTCACTGCGACTGAGGACTTTATCTACCAAATTGATTGGGGCGACTCGACTCCGCCCAACTCGGGTCAGGCTACGATCGATCAGGTAGGTGGAAACGGAAACCCAACACTGGCATCTTTTGATGGTACGCACACTTATGCAGCAGCAGGAACCTATACGGTCAACGTCGTTTTGTTTGATGACGACGGGGACATTGCATTAGCAAACTTTGAGATTCAAGTTGGCAGCGCCGCTCTTGAGATTGCCGCAACGGATGCCATCAAGGCCGAAGGAAACTCTGGAACAACAGATTTTACTTTTACCGTGACACGCAGCGGCGCGATAAATGGAGCGTCGAGTGTCGAATATACCCTCGCAGGCACCGGCAGCGCACCTGTGGATGCCAGCGACTTCGCCAGCGGGGTCTTGCCATCGGGTACGATTAACTTCGCAGCGAATGAGACAACAAAGATAATTACCATTCAAGTAGCCGGCGATCTCACCGTCGAAACGGACGAAGAGTTCGTTCTGACACTCTCCAATCCTTTGGGAGCTAGCCTGACCAACTCTGAAGCAACAGGAAAGATCCTGAATGACGACGCCGAGTTGGCCATTCAACCACTGGCAGCAGATAAGGCCGAAGGGAATTCGGGAACAACGGCATACACGTTCACTATCACCCGAACCGGCAGTACCACCGGAACGGCAACCGTCGACTTTACCGTAAGTGGAAGTGGAGCCAATCCAGCCAATGCTGCCGACTTTGGAGGCGCATTCCCCGTTGGCCAGGTGACGTTTGCAGATGGCGTGTCACAACAAACGGTCACGATCGATGTCAGCGGAGATACGAACATCGAATTGGACGAATCCTTTACAGTGTCTTTGTCCAACTCGAGTGGACCTGCCGTGACGGTTGCCACGGCAGAAGGTGTGATTCGCAATGATGATAGTGAACTGGAAATTCAGCCATTGGCCGCCGATCAAGCCGAAGGCAACAGTGGAATCACTGCGTTCACCTTCACGTTAACCCGCTCTGGCAGTGCGGCAGGTGCAGCCAGCGTAGATTACGTTGTCACAGGCTCAGGAGCCAACCCTGCGGACGCAAATGATTTCGGGGGCGTTTTACCTGGAGGAACGGTGAACTTCGGCGATGGTGAAACGGAGAAGATCATTACGATCGATGTCAGCGGTGACACGCTTGAAGAACTTGACGAGTTCTTCATGGTCACATTGACCACTCCTGTCGGCTCCAAATTGGGAACGCAGTCCCTCGCAACGGGAGTGATTCGAAACGATGATGGAGGACTGTCCATTTCACCCCTTTCCTCCGATAAGGCCGAAGGAGATACGGGTACGACCCAGTTTACCTTTACCGTAGTACGCTCTGGCAGCACAACCGGCACGGCCAGCGTTGATTACGCGGTAACCGGAAGCGGAGCTAACGTAGCTGACGCCGCGGACTTTGGTGGTTCTCTACCCAGTGGAAACATCTCGTTTGGTGACGGCGAAACGGAGAAGACTCTCGTAATCGATGTTAACGCCGACATACTGGTCGAGCTCAACGAAACATTTTCGGTTACACTTTCCAACGCAACTGGTGCAACACTGGGGACTGCGATTGCAACGGGCACGATTCGCAACGATGACGCCGAGTTCGCATTGCAAACCTTGGATGCCGACAAGAATGAAGGAGATAGTGGAACAACTTCCTTCACTTTCCGAGTCACCCGGTCAGGAGACACTACCGGCACCGCGACGGTTGATGTTGTTGTCGCCGGCAGCGGAGCGAATCCCGCTAATGCTGCCGACTTTGGAGGAACCCTTCCAAACACTACCTTAAGTTTTGCCATTGGAGAGATAGAGCAGGTCGTAACCATCCTGGTGAGTGGAGATACGACCGTCGAGGCGGATGAGACCTTCACTGTTTCCTTGGCCAACCCAAATGGTGCTCAACTAGGTTCCAGCATCGTGGTTGATGGAACGATTCGCACGGATGACACCAGTCAGTTTGCTCCGCTTGATGTGAATCATGATGGCATCGTAGATGCATCGACTGACGGCAACTTGATCGTAACAGTCATGTTTGGCTTTCCGACAAACGACCTCAACCGGTTCCGAGGTGGTTCACCGTTGACTAGTCAAGAGATCGAGACCATCATCCAGTCGCTCATTGCCGACAAAACATTAGATGTTAATGAAGATGGTATCGTTGATGCTTCCACCGACGGCAATTTGATCCTGGCAGTTCTTTTTGGTTTGCCAGACTTGCAACCGTTCCGTGGTAACCCCAATATTACGACGGAACAGATACGCCAGAACATCCAGGATTTGTCGCTGGTTCCTAACTCGGCTAGCATGGCTGAGGTGGTCGACACAGCACTTCTGACCTTGATCCCAGCAGGCGGATCTGAGCTGGATATGTTTGGAGACGATGAATTACCGTTCGAGCCTGAGCCTGCTAACGATTGGTGGGGTGATGAATTTTACGACGATAGATTCGACATTTGATTCTGTCGAGCAGCGAGTGTGTGACCGATTTCGGATTAACCTGATGGCCCGTTTTTTTCAAGTATTCCCATGTCCTTCAAACGACTACTAGCACACTTGCGAGACTCAAGCAAAAATGCGGAAAGTTCCTCGAGAGTGATTACCTGGCGATGCAAACCTCTCCGTCGCCCCGTGTTGTTGGAACGTCTTGAGTTTCGGGAGATGCTATCGGTCAACCCGGGACTGGGGTGGGATGCGGAAGAACACACGGTCATATCGGCAACGGTGTGTTTTCCAGAGTTCGCTTCGGCTGAAAATGTGAAGTTACAGGATTCGGTTGTTCTCTCGGCCATCGATGCCATTAGCACCACGGGCTCTGACGTCCCCATATATCGTGACGGGGAGGTTCTACCAGCCGATAGCGGGCTTCTTCCGGCGACGCAACAATCGTCAACGTTGATCAACATTGATGACTTCCGAGCCGACCCTCGTTTTAGTTTGATCGATGGGTATGGCTTTTCCACTGTCATTCTCGATACGGGTATCGATCTAGATCATCCTTTCTTCGGCCCAGATCTCGATGGCAACGGAATCGCCGATCGCATTGTCTATAGCTACGACTTTGCCGACGGCGACAGTGATGCTTCCGATTTAAATGGGCATGGCTCGAACGTTTCAAGCATCGTTGCCTCATCCGATACAACTTGGACAGGTATGGCCCCGGGAGCAAACATCATTCATTTAAAGGTTTTCACGGACTCAGGAAACGGCAGCTTTGGGTACGTCGAACAGGCACTGCAGTGGGTGGTGAATAATGTCAGCACCTACAATATCGCAAGCGTTAACATGTCGTTGGGAAATACGAATAACTACACTTCCTCTCAGACATTTTCTTCCACGATTGGTATCAACGATGAATTAGCAGCACTCGCTGCTTTGGATGTCATCGTGGCTTCCTCTTCCGGCAACGATTTTTTTACCTTCAACAGCCAACAAGGCGTTGCCTATCCCGCTGCGGACCCTAATTCGTTGTCGGTAGGAGCCGTCTACGATACTTCTGGAAGCGGGTTTACCTATAGCTCGGGCGCACAGGCCTATACGATCGGCCCCGGACGGATCACTCCGTTCAGTCAACGGCACCCGGAACTCACCTCAATCATGGCCCCTGGGGCTCCGATCACCGGTGCGGGGCCGACCGGGGGCTTGGTAACGCAACATGGTACGAGCCAGGCATCTCCCCACATTGCTGGGATCGCAGCATTGGCCCAGCAGTTGGCCAGCGAACAGCTCGGGCGGCGTCTAACCGTCTCCGAGTTTGCGTCATTACTGAAGAGTACCGCTACAATTATCACCGATGGCGATGACGAAAATGACAACGTGATCAACACCGGTCTCACGTTCCCACTGGTCGATGTGTTTGCCTTGGCAGAGGCCATCGTAGACCTGGCTGTCTCAACGCCGACTGCCACGTGGAACCCACTTGGCCCATTTGGGGCTTCCGACGGCCAGGTGGAAAATGTACTTCCCGACGATACCGTCGTCGGCGCGATTCATACGGTTCTGGCGCATCCATTAGATCCCAACATTCTATACATTGGCGGAACGAATGGCGGCATTTGGCGGACAACCAACGCCACCGCAATTCAGCCGAACTGGGAACCCTTGAGCGATCAACTTCCCTCTTCATCCATCGGAGCGATGGTATTCGACCGAGCAGATAATACGTCGCAGACCATCTACGCTGGCATTGGACGATATAGCAGCTTTGGCCGCATTGGGAATGAACGGATTGGGCTTGTACGTACAACCGATGGGGGTGATAGCTGGAGCATTATTGACGGAAACGGGACTCTCACCGGGAAGAATATCTCAGGAGTGTACGCCAACGGCAATACGATCATCGTATCGGTAAATACAGCTGACATTGTATCGGCATCAAATGTGGGCATCTTCCGCAGCGTCGATGGAGGAGCGACTTTCCAACTAGTCTCGCAGGGAAATGGGTTTTCCAATGGGCTCCCAGCAGGCGTGTCTTATGACCTGGTTGCGGACCCCATCAACCCCGACGTTCTGTATACGTCGATGGTGTTCTCCGATCTCTACGGAGGTGGTGCCTCTGGCGTTTATCGAACGACTGATCGTGGTGCAACCTGGGTCAAGGTTAGCTCGTCCGCCATGGATCAGTTGATTGATAATGGAACGACGAATAGGACCGGAACAAGTAATCTGGAATTTGCTGTCGGGACATCCAATAACGTCTATGTCTCGATCATTAATGAGGGACGCGTTGATGGACTCTTTCGATCTGGGGATGGTGGTACAAGTTGGACACAGATGGATACGCCGTCCACGAATGAAAACGGAACGGACGTTGGATTGAATCCTGGCGGCGGCAAGGGCCCCACGGCTAGTGATACTCCCGAAGACATTGCTGGTGGGCAAGGAACGATTCATTTCTCAATTGTGGCAGATCCCGTCGACCCCAATATCGTCTACGTAGGTGGTGATCGACAACCGCTTGAGTTTCAATATCCGACATCGATCGGTGCCATAGATTACTCCGGAAGATTATTTCGCGGGGATGCGTCTTTGCCGACTGGTTCGCAATGGGTCCATCTCACGCATAGCAATACACTCGGTGCGATCGGCGGCGGAACGGCCAATGGTAGCAGCCCTCACGCTGATTCGCGTGATATGGTATTCGACGCGTTGGGCAATATCATCGAAGTTGACGACGGTGGAATCTATCGCCGTAGTAGTCCGCGTTCAAATTTGGGAGATTGGTTCAGTGTCATTGGCGATCTCCAGGTCACCGAGATTCATGATGTTGCCTACGACGCAATTTCGCAGGTAGCCATTTCCGGGAATCAAGATACCGGAACGACTCAGCAATCGACCCAGGGAGCTGAACTGTGGCAGAGCATTTCTACGGGAGATGGGGGGGACGTTGCGGTCGACGACATCACCCTTGCCTCATTCGGACAATCGATTCGGTATTCAAGCTATCAGAACCTGGGCCAGTTCCAACGTCGTGTATACGATTCGTTCGGCAATTTGTTGACTTCCGATTTCCCTAGTCGGACGCTCGTCGGGGGCGGTCCGCAATATGAACCTGCGTTTCGAAATCCAATTGAACTCAATGTTGTCGATCCCACGAGAATCGTATTTCAAGGAAGTAACGGCGTATACGAATCGACAGATCAAGGGGATACCATCAGTTACGTTTCGGTTGTTGGTGGAGCGAGTGCCGGGAATTATTGGATCAACCAAAACGCACTCGTTGCAGGAGGTTACCGTAACGGTATTCCGTATGAGAATGTTCTGTGGGTCGGAGCAGATAACTCCGTGTTTTACCGTGGGGAAACTGGAACCGATTTGCTGGAGACACCTGTCAGCGCCCCGGTGGGGATCATTCATGATTTGACGGTTGACCCAGACGATTGGACATCGGTGTTCGTGATTGATGACAATAGCGTCACGTTGGGGTCAAACGCTGGAACCAGTTGGGCCGATATTACCGGCAATCTAGGAGAGTTCGCTTCATCGTTGACTTCCTTATTGTTTGTCGAAGGTTCTACGACAGATGCCCTCATCGTGGGAACGAATCAGGGAGTGTTTGCCTCATCACTCGACGCCCTTGGTCTCTGGCGTCCGTTGGCTATCGGACTTCCCAACGTATTGGTCTACGACATGGAATGGGATGTCGCACGAGATGTTCTTGTAGCAGGTACACTGGGCCGCGGTGCTTGGATTCTCGATGAAGTCAGTGCTGTCGTCGACGATCTATTTTCATCAACCGACGTCTCTCTCGAAATCTCTGCCGCAAATGCTGTTCGGGCAGAAGGCGGGACGGGAGCTGTCACCCCGTTTACCTATACCGTCACACGAAGTGGCGACTTATCTGGCATCCATGACGTTGACTTTTCGGTCGTCGGTATTGGTGTGAATCCGGCCGACCTGGCCGACTTTGGAGGCTTGTTCCCCTCGGGCACGATCCACTTCGATGTCGGTGAAGTAACACAGACGATCACGATTGACGTGGTCGGTGATTACCTGTTGGAGGCTGACGAAGAATTCATCGTCACTTTGACCAATGCGACCGGCGGCGCATTGATTACTTCTCCAACGGCTTCGGGGATGATCTCGAACGACGACGCCACGCTCAGCATAGTGGCGAGTGACGCAAGTCGATTTGAATTGGATTCGGGAACGCAAGACTACTTCTTTACGATCACGCGATCTGGTTTTACAGGAAGTGCGACCACGGTCGATTTCACGGTGGCCGGAACCGGAGCTGCACCTGCGGACATTAATGATTTCGGCGGTCAATTTCCCAGCGGAAGTGTTACGTTTGCTGTAGGAGAAACGACCAAATCGCTAGTGATTTCCGCGACCGGCGACATGTTTGTCGAGGCGAACGAACAGTTCGCGGTCACATTGGCGAATCCGACTGGCGGAACACAACTCGCGACGCCATTGGCAATCGGTACGATTCTTACTGACGACGCATCGATCACGCTCGAAACCATTTCTCAATCGCTTCGCGAAGGTCAGAGCGGATCGACTATCTATGAATTTGTAGTGGCCCGTATCGGTAATGGCGTAGAAGACGTCACCTTCGATTATGCGATCACAGGATTCGGTAGCAATCCGGCGGATGCTGCCGACTTCGGAGGAACGCTACCCAGTGGAACAGCGACTCTCGTTGGCAATCAGGTCACAATCTCGATTCCTGTCAACGGGGATACGGAATTGGAACTCGACGAAGAGTTCTTGCTGACAATCAGCAATGCTTCCAATGGCTACCAGATCCAGCAAGGTACGGCCATCGGAACAATTTCGAATGATGACTCGATTATCAGCTTGAGTGCCTTGAGTAGTGAACTAGCGGAAGGTCTGACAGGAACGACAGAATTTCTCTTTCAGGTTTCGCGCACGGGCGATTTGACAGATGCCGTTTCGGTCAACTACATCGTCGCCGGAGCGGGCCCGTTTCCCGCTGATGCAACCGATTTTGTCGGAGGACTGCCGACAGGTTCCATTCAGCTAGCAGCCAACCAAGATACGGTCACGTTTGTGGTCCAGGTAAGTGGGGACACCATGGTCGAGGAAGACGAACAGTTTTCCGTTTCGATTAACTCACCCACAGGGGGTGCTCAACTGGGAATATTCACCGCAACAGCGACACTCCTAAATGACGATTCCGAAGTAGCCATTAGTCCTCTCGCAGCCAACGTTGCCGAGGGGGACGCTGGACAAGCGACTTATACATTCACTGTTGTTCGTAATGGAGATACAGATGCAGCGTTTAGCGTGGATTACAACGTTTTGGGAAGCGGCGCAAATCCAGCCGATGGGGCAGACTTCGGCGGAACCTTACCTGCCGGAACAATTGCTTTCGCGCAAGGTGAAGTGTCGAAAACTCTAACAATCCAGGCAACCGGCGACACTCTTCTTGAACAAGACGAATCGTTTGAGGTTCGATTAACCAACGCAACAGGCCCGATTCTAATCGAACAGGGCTCAGCAGTCGGTACGATCATAAATGACGATGCAACTCTTTCGTTGGCAACTGTCACGTTATCTCAGTTGGAAGGCAACTCGACACCAGGGGTGTTTGCTTTCACCGTAGTCCGTGAGGGATGGCTCTCGGAATCGGTTTCGGTCGACTATTCCGTCGTCGGAAGCGGTACGAATCCTGCCCAGGCCGACGATTTCGGTGATAGCCAACCGGGCATCGCGTTTCCCTCGGGAACGCTTACCTTTGCTGCTGGAGAAAACAGCAAGGTAATCAACATTCCCGTATATGGTGATCTTCAAATTGAATCGGAGGAGACATTCACACTCTCCCTCACCAATCCCAGTGATAACCTCTTCCTGGTTGAAGATATAGCAGTTGGGAAGATTCAGAACGACGATTCAATTATCGAAATCGTTGCAACTATCGCCAATGCGAGCGAAGGTAGTTTGCATGCGTATTCAATCCGCCGGTCAGGATATTTAGCAGCCACGCA
Source organism: Blastopirellula marina (assembly GCF_002967715.1). Taxonomy (NCBI): domain Bacteria; kingdom Pseudomonadati; phylum Planctomycetota; class Planctomycetia; order Pirellulales; family Pirellulaceae; genus Blastopirellula; species Blastopirellula marina. The sequence goes on along the minus strand of NZ_PUIA01000074.1, from coordinate 225,922 downwards.
TACCTTGAGTTGGGAAGTTGCCGCTGGGCAAACCGATCCAGCGGAACCAGCCGATTTTATCGGCGGTGCTTTTCCAGCAAATACGGCTGTATTTGCACCAGGGCAAACCTCCAAACTGGTGACATTCAGTTCCGCTGATGATCAAGACTATGAGCCTGACGAGCAATTTGTTGTTGTCCTCACGGGAGCTACTAACGGAGCTCAGCTGGGCGTTCAGACCGTCTCTGGTACCATCCTCAACAACGATCAGCCAACGACGCAGTTCGCACCGCTGGACATCAATAAAGATGGACTTGTCGATGCTTCGACCGATGGGAATTTGCTGTTGAGCGTGTTGTTTGGCCTTCCGGAAACATCTCTTACGCCCTTTATGGGGAGCAGTCAGTTGACTGGCACCGAGGTCGTTCAGAATGTAGCGAATCTTGGGAATGTGCTGGACGTCAATGAGGACGGTAGTGTCGATGCGTCGACCGACGGGAACCTGATTCTTGTCGTGTTGTTCGACCTTCCCAATGCCGATCTAGCTCGCTTTCTGGGGGGAAGTGTGCTCTCGGTGTCTGAAGTGCGGGACAACGTTCTAGCGCTCACGAGCCTGCCAGCATCGGGCCAAATCACAAGTTCAGGCGACGAGGCCATCCTGGTGGAGAATGCACCTGGCCAACTGCTACGCCCTGATTTCTCTGCGACGTGTGAGCCTGATACTGGTACTGTATTGCGGCAATTAGATAGTGTTGAAGATCAGTTCAACGAGCAGCAGTCAATCCCGACCGACGCCAGCAAAGAAGTTCGCTTGCAGACCTCTGATACCGAGACTTTATTCGAAAAGGAAAGCTTAGTTTCGCGAGATTATTTCTATCAATCTCTAGCCACAGACGAAAGTGCCAATATCGTTTTAGAAAGCATTGAAATTGAGTGGATTACATCTGGCGTTCCGAGTTTAATAAGGTCCAACAACGACCAAGCAGAATACAGCGGATCATGAAGTTGCCGTTAAGGCACAGGTGAAGAACTTGATTCTCCCTGTCGCTTGACTGGCCTCTTCTTCCGAAAGTTATCGATGCCACGATTCGATCCCCGGCGTTGATATCGTATGAATGGCCTGACATTTGGCCAACCATATAAATCGAGAGAACATACTTTAGAACAGTTCGCACTAATATCACGCGATTCTGTTCTGCGTTGTGCCTGTTCCCTTCTACGAGATTACGCATTCCTATGTTTAACGGACTTACACGGAAACCTCTCCTGCGGCAGAAAAGGCATCATCGACGGACACTCTGCGTCGAGTTCTGTGAAGAAAGAGCTATGTTGGCCGTTCTGGATTTGATGCCGAGTGCAGCGGCTGGAACGGTAACGGAGGAGAATGGAACTACGGTTATTACCGTCAGTCCAAGTACCGTGATTAGCGTTACCGCGGAACTGGAGACTTCTGAGTCTGACGTGACTGGCTATCAGATAAATTTCGGAAATTCACATGCGCTTCTCGTCCTGTCTAATTGGGTCAACAGCGGAGCCAATTTTCCATTGGCGATCGACAGCACGCTAAATCATGCAACGAATGACCGTTTCATTGCTGCTATTGGTTTCGTAGGTGTCGCGACCCCGCCAGTCAAAGAAATCGGAACATTTCAAGCAACAGCCCCTGCCGCCGAAGGAGACTATCGACTCACCATCGACTTTACCACCGGAGGCGAAACCGTAGACACCGTTCTATCCGATGCGGGTGGTAGTGCGATACCGGTCACTGACTTCGGTGATTTAATCATCCGTGTCCAGATTCCCAACGATCCTCCTACCATCAGCTCGATCGATGATGTCACCATTGACGAAGACACGATGACTGGCGATCTCGCGTTCACTGTAGGCGACACGGAAACGGACGCGGCTTCTCTTGTGGTCACGGCAAGTTCAGATAATCAAGCTCTGATCCCGGACGGCAATATCGTGATCAGCGGCACGGGGGCTAACCGAACCGTCAAAGTTACCCCGCTCGGAGATCAGAACGGATCAGCCCTGATCACCCTTACGGTATCTGATGGGGTGAAGACGACAGAAGAAACGTTTACCGTGAACGTTACTCCAATCAACGACGCCCCCACGATTTCGTCGATCGATGATGTCACGATCGACGAAGATAACATGACCGGCGACCTGTCCTTCACATTGAGTGATCTGGAAACCAGTGTCGACTCGTTGATCGTCTCGGCAACATCCGGAAATCAGACCCTGATACCGGATGGAAACATCGTCATAAGCGGCACCGGTGCCAACCGGACGGTCAAGGTGACACCTTTACCTAATCAAAGCGGTTCGGCGCTGATCACGCTGGTTGTCTCGGATGGAGATAAGTCCTCCGAAGAGACGTTTACCGTCAATGTGTCATCAGTGAACGACGCTCCCACGATAAGTGCTCTCAACGACGTCACGATCGATGAAGATACGATGACCGGCGATTTGGCTTTCACGGTCGGCGATCTGGAAACCGATGTCAATTCATTGGTGGTTACCGCAACATCCGACAATACAGCCTTGGTTCCAAATGGCAGCATTGTTATCAGCGGCACAGGTACCAACCGCACCGTGAAGGTTACCCCTCTGCCAGATCAAAATGGCATGGCGTTGATCACGCTTGTCGTGTCGGATGGCGACAAGACTACCGAAGAGACATTCACCTTAAATATCACACCAGTCAACGATGCGCCTACGATTTCGCCGATCGATGACGTCACGATCGACGAAGATACGATGACGGGTGACCTCCCCTTCACCGTGGACGATGTGGAGACCGACGCTGGCTCCCTTGTTGTTTCGGTTAGTTCAGACAATCAGGCACTTGTTCCTGACGGTAATATAGTCATCAGTGGCACTGGCGTTAACCGCACTGTAAAGGTAACACCGCTGCTAGATCAAAATGGATCCGCCGTCATAACCCTAATCATCTCGGATGGAAATAAGACTGCTGAAGAGACGTTTACGGTGAACGTCACGCCGATCAACGATGCCCCGAGCATCTCTGCCATCGATGATGTGACTATCGACGAAGACACCATGACCGGCGATCTTGCATTTACCCTGGATGATCTGGAAACGGATCCAGCTTCGCTTTTGGTCTCGGCAACTTCGGACAACCTTGTGTTGATTCCCAATGGAAGCATCGTCATCAGTGGTACGGGGGGCAATCGTACGGTTAAGGTGACGCCTCTGGCGGACCAGAATGGAAGCGCCGTCATCACTCTGACCGTTTCGGATGGAGATATGTCGACCGTAGAAACATTTACGGTGAACGTTACGCCGATCAACGACGCACCGACAGTGACTCCTGTCGATGATGTCACAATTGACGAAGATACCATGACAGGTGACATCCCGTTCACAATCGATGATTTGGAGTCGAGTCCTGGCGTTCTCATTGTTTCCGTAACGTCGGACAATCAGGCACTCGTTCCCGATGGAAACATTGTTCTTGGTGGTATCGGTGCCAGTCGAACCGTGAAAGTGACGCCGTTGCCCAACCAAAGCGGATCCGCTCTGATTACCCTGGTGATCTCCGATGGCGACAAGTCGATCGAGGAAACGTTTACAGTGACCGTGGTCCCTGTAAACGATCCCCCTACGGTGTCGGCCATTGATGACGTGACGATCGATGAAGACACGATGACGGGGGACCTTGCGTTTACGATCGACGACTTGGAAACCAACGCTGATACTCTGATTGTATCAGCGAACTCCGATAATCTCAGCTTGATTCCCAACGAGAACATTCTCATCAGTGGTACCGGAGCCAACCGGACGGTAAAGGTTACTCCGCTGGCCGACCAGAACGGGGCGGCAATCATCACGCTGGTTGTGTCGGATGGCGAAAAATCGACGGAAGAAACGTTTACCGTGAACGTCACCCCAATCAACGACCAGCCAAGTAGTATCCAATTGTCTGGCACGTCGCTGGACGAAAACAGTGACGCTTTCGAGGTGGGGGCCATTACGATCCAAGATGCGGACTCAGGCGATACTTTTACCTACGACATCTCCGACAACCGCTTCGAGGTGATCAATGGGGTATTGAAACTCAACTCTGGAGTCTTGGTTGACTTCGAGGCTGAGTCCGAGATTTCCGTTACCATTCGCGCGACGGATACTGGCAATTTGTTTGTAGAAGACACCTTCCAGCTTCAAGTCGTCAACAAGAACGACGTGCCGGAGGTCAATCAAACTTTGCCGAACATCACAGTTGATCTGGGCGACCCGGCACAACTAATCGACATCAGCAACGTCTTTAGCGATCAAGATATTGCTTCTATGGGAGATAGCTTGACGATCAGCGTCGGACAGAATTCCAATCCATCCGTCGTCACGGCAAGCATAATTGGTGGCGACCTAAAGCTTGACATTTCAAAAATGAATGTTGGAACTTCGCAGATCACGCTTCGGGCAACCGACACCGAAAATGAATTCGTTGAAACGAGCTTTTTTGTCACGGTGACGCTGAACAGTTCCGTTTCGATTAACATTTCCTCCCTGGGAGACAGCGGAAACGTTGGTGATTCTCGTCCTGTAAACCTAACGCCTATGGTGTTGAACGAGTGGCAGAATGCCATCGCCGGTGTCTGGGTGACCGTTGGTGATGAGACGCCGACTGAGCCATTTGATATGACACTGCAAATTGAGTGGTCAACTCAGTGGTATGAAGCGGCCGAAGTGATTGACTTCCTCGGAAACAGTGGAATGACTGATACCGCAGTCGACCAGGGCGTTGCAACGACTGATGTCACGTTCGTCGGAATCGACCTCTCCGGATACTCGATTGGCGAGAACGTCCTGATTGGCAAAGTGGCATTGAACGTTTACATGAATGACCCTATCGGCGTCCCGATGGAGGGGCCTGGTGCCTACCCAACCCTTGTCGAAAACATCGGATTCACCTTGAATGCGGCCACATTGGTGGTGGGAGATGTTGAGCTACTGACCGCACCTATTCCCCAAGTTGATTTATCGCCTGTGATCTATGACGCGGATGATAGTGGCCACGTAGGGCTGGGCGACTTTGCTGAATTCCTACGGAATTACGGTCGTGTCCCTGGTGAGTTGAACCCAGAGAGTTATACATTCGACTACGATCGTTCCGGCCGTGTCGGAATCACCGACTTTGCTCTTTTGATTCAACACTATGGTCGAAGAAAGCCGAGCGACCGATTTGTGAACATGCCTGGCTTGACGACCCCACTTAACGCAGCATCAAGCTTCGAACTGATAGAAGCGGAGCCGGCATTCGAGATGGAATCCACGACGGAGTCTCTTGCCGACCCGCCTGCCACTAGCGTGTCAGCCTGGAATGCAATCATCGTTTTACCAGCAGATTCGACGCTTGAAAATCGCTCCACGGAGTTCACAGCAGCAGACAGAAAGCTTCCTCTGCTGGCATTACGCATCGATGCAGAACACCCCCAAGCACCAAGCCACGCCGACCAATTCTTCCAACTCTACGAACAAGTAGCCAATTCAGAATGCGACCTCATAGAAACAGATTCCGGCGAAGAACGAACGTACCACGATGCATTAGATCAGTCGCTGGAAATTCTTAGAGAAGAGGAATTCGTTTACTAAACTCCCAAAAATGCGAAAGAGGGTCAGCGCCTACCATTTGTCGCTACAGCAAGAGGCGGATAGCACATTATTCCCCAGGCCTCGTCGGCATCATGGTGAATCCAGATCAGATCTCAAGCATTCCGGTGAGAAGCGGTTTCATCATATGCGAACAATGGCTCATCGCATCGCGATAAAGAGCGATATTGTGTTTGGATGCTCCATGCACGAGTTGGTATCGAAACAGACAGATTCGCTCTAAGACCCGTTCAAGCATGAGATGCCAACTTGCCTGCAAATACCAGGTTGGGGCATCGAACTTGGCCTTTAGGGATTGTCCCGCGCGTTTGGGTGTTGGTTCTATCCAGAGGTATCGGCTTTGGTAAAGCGTCTTCCAGAATTGATATCACTAGAGCATTTTCCCAAACCCTCTAGCGTCATCCACAAAGTTTAAGTAGAGCAGGCAATCACCTAGGAGGTGATAGTCATGAAGACCGGCCTGAAATGCCACTCGGAGCGGTCCAAGAGACGTCCCAACTGCACAAGAAAAACTGTAAGTCTTTACTGAGTAACGGCTTTCAATAAGTATCCCCGACTGGATTTGAACCAGTAACCTTCGGCTTCGGAGGCCGACGATCTATCCAGTTGATCTACGGGGACATGCAGCTTGCTTTCTTGTCATAATAGAAGCTTGGATCTTTTGTTGTCAACGTTCCTGTCGGTCGGAAGTTAAATTCTGGCAACAAGTACGGTCAAAATGCGAAGTTGATTCTTTCGTATGGGGGATTGCTTGTCCTTTCGCTCGAAAAGGGAAACAATCGTCTATATGGAATACTTAGGTCGCTGGTGGAGTTCGCGATGATTATCCGCAAGAAATACAAGTTTTATGCCGCGCATCGTAACGAAGAACTACAGGACAAGTGTCGGAACTTGCACGGTCACCGGTACGGGATCGTCTGCCACTTTGAGGTGCAGCGGACTGGGTCGTACTCGACGTTGTTCTCGGATTTCGACGATAAAATCGGCCCTTTTCTAAAGGAAAAGTACGATCACGGCATGCTGATCAATGTGAACGATCCCCTCTACACGACGCTTAAAACGCACATGGTAACCCATGGCGAGGACTTCAAGCTCTGCGAATTTCAGGGGCCCACGTCGGTCGAGAACCTGGCCTACAAGCTCTTCACCGAAATCACCCGGATGGGGTTCGACCTGAGCCTGTTGGAAGTCCAAGAGACCGATACGTCGGTCATCAGTTACGATCGCGAAGACTGGGCCCGCGATAACGAGGCCCAGGTGTTTTCCGCGGCGCACACGGTCGACACTGCGCAATAATGGGTTTTCTGGAAACGTTCGTCGCTTTTTTTGGCGCAAACAGATACGATAGTTAGTGATACAAAGAATTCTTGCGCGTGCACACTCGTGGAAAGAGAGCCGGTGGCGCTAACTTATTTCAAACGATTCCGGATGGAGATTTCGCTAGCAAACCTCCCCGACGAGCCCCCTCTTCCACCGGGATTCCGCTTTCAGCCTTGGACGGCAGAAATTCTCAAGCGGCATGCGGAGGTGAAGTTTCAAAGCTTTCGTTTCGAAGTCGATGCCAATGTCTTCCCTTGTTTGGGGGACTCTGAAGGGTGCTTTCGCTTGATGCGTGAGATTTCGATGCGCGATGGTTTCCTGCCGTCGGCTACCTGGCTGATCGAACACGAGGATCCCGAGTCAGGCGACTGGCGAGCGGTGGCTACCGTGCAAGGCGTCCGAGATCGCGAAGGAAATGGTTCGATTCAAAATCTAGGGGTCGTGCCTGGCTTTCGAGGGCAAGGGATCGGGGCCATTCTGCTTCTGCGGGCACTTCATGGCTTTCGCGAGCACGACTTGCCGCAGGCCTCGCTGGAAGTGACCTCGCAGAATATCGGAGCGATTCGCCTGTACGAACGGCTGGGCTTCCGAATCGCTTCAACTGTCTATAAAGCGGTCGAAATGGGGGCCGTGCAAACGAGCACGCATGCTTAGATCCCTGGGACTGGGCCTTGTGGTCTCATCTTCTGCCCGTTTAAATCAGGGATTAACCCATCTCTATTATCTTCGGACTTATTTGCAACAGCGGGAAGCGACGGCAAAAACGTGCGTTCCACTTATTACTCCGAGAGTTTCGACAACGGACTGACCCTCCTCGCCGAGTCGATGCCATGGCTGCAATCGGCAGCGTTTTCGATCGTGATCCCGGCTGGCGTGCAGCGCGAAGATGAATCGAATCGCGGTGTCGCGAACCTCCTTTGCGATTGGGTCCAACGCGGCTGTGGCGATCTCGATAGCCGAGAATATGTCGAGGCGCTCGATAACCTGGGTGTGGCCCGCGGCGGCGGCGTTTCGTCCAGCCATCTTTCTTTCGGCGGCGCACTGCTGGCCGAGAACCTGGATGCCACGCTCGGTATCTTTGCCGATCTCGTGCAGCGGCCTCACTTCCTGGCCGATGAGTTCGAAGACGCCAAGCAGGTATGCTTTCAGGAACTCCGTGCCCTGGAAGACGACCTGCATCAGCAAACGATGCTTAGTCTGCGGCGGCAGATGTATCCCGATCCTTGGGGTTGGCACCCGACAGGGACTCTGGCCAGCGTCGAGGCACTGACCGAAGATGTCGCCAAGGAGTATTTCGATACGTGGGTTCGCCCCGACGAAGCAATCATTTCCGTCGCTGGCAACTTCGATTGGGATCGGCTCAAGCAAACGATTCAAAAGCTGTTCGGCGATTGGAAGTCGCGCCCCGGGCAAACGAGCTACCTCGGTTCGACCCTTCCTGAGTATGTTCATATTCCCTTTGAATCGAGCCAGACGCACGTCGGTCTCGGGTTTAAAGGGGTGCCGATTTCCGATCCCAACTTCTACCAGGTCCGTGCCGCTATCGGCATCATGAGCGACGGCATGAGCTCGCGTCTGTTTAGCGAAGTCCGCGAGAAGCGCGGACTGTGCTATACGGTTTATGCTTCGTGCAACTCGCTTAAAACCCAGGGGGCCGTTCTGGCCTATGCCGGGACTAGCACCGAAAGGGCTCAAGAGACGCTCGATGTCATGATCGAACAGTTCAACGAACTGCCTAAGGGCGTCCGCCAGGATGAATTGACGCGGCTCAAAGCTCGCTTCAAGAGCGGGATCATCATGCAGCAGGAATCGAGTTCGTCTCGCGCCTCTTCGCTGGCGGCAGATTGGTATCACCTCGGCCGGATTCGGACGATGGAAGAGTTAGAGACGATACTGGATGGAATCAGTGTCGAAACCATCAACGCCTACCTGGAAAAGAATCCGCCCAAAGACTATCGGGTGACAACCATCGGTGCAAAGAGATTGGAGGTTTCGAGTGAAATTTCGCCAGGCGACGCTTGATAACGGCTTGGATATCGTTGCCGAAGTCAACCCGAATGCTTATTCGCTTGCCACGGCATTCTTTGTAAAGACCGGCTCTCGTGACGAATCGGCGGAAGTCGCCGGCGTTAGTCACTTCCTGGAGCACATGGTCTTCAAAGGGACCGCGCGCCGTACGGCCGAAGACGTCAACCGAGAACTCGACGAACTCGGTGCGCAGTCGAACGCGTTCACCAGCGAAGAGCAGACCGTCTATTACGCCGTCGTCCTGCCGGAACTGCAATCGCAGATCGTCGACCTGCTGGCCGACATCATGCGCCCCACATTGCGGCAAGAGGATTTCGATACCGAAAAGAAGGTGATCCTCGAAGAGATCATGAAGTACGACGACCAGCCTCCTTACGGCGGTCACGAAAAGAGCATGGCAGCCTGGTTCGGCAAGCACCCACTGGGCAACAGTGTCCTCGGCACGCAGCAGTCAGTCGGCGACTTAAGCCAACAGCAGATGATGGCCTATTTCCAGCAGCGCTACAGCCCGACCAACATGACGCTGGTCGCCACCGGCAATGTCGATTTTGACAAGCTTGTCGATCAGGCCAACCAGTTGTGCGGCAGTTGGAAGAAGTACAACGTCTCTCGCATCACGGACCGTCCGGTTGGCCAGTCGAACTTCCAGCTCGTCACCAAAGAGACCTCGATCCAGCAGTACGTCATTCAGCTGGCCGAGTCCCCTGGCTCGGAAGACGAAGCCCGGTACGCGGCGCGACTTCTGGCCACAATCATGGGGGACGACGTCGGTAGCCGCTTCTTCTGGGAACTGGTCGACCCAGGCCTGGCAGAGTTCGCCGCGATGGAATCGTACGAGTTCCAAGGGTGCGGCGTGATGATGAACTACGTCTGCTGTGCCCCGCAAGACGCCCAGCGTGTGCTGGAAGTGGTCAACCATGAAGTCGAAAAACTGATGACCGACGGCATCACCCAGCGCGAGCTCGACCTGGCCAAGAACAAGGTCTGTTCGCACGTCGTGCTGCGGAGTGAACGCCCCTCAAGCCGGTTGTTTTCGGTCGGATCAAGCTGGACGCAGCGCAAAAGCCTGCGAACGGTCAAGGAAACAGTCGAGTCGTATCAGAAGGTCAAGCTCGAGGACATCGGACGACTTTTAGAGAAGTACGATTTGCGCAAGACCTCGACCACGGCGGTCGGACCGCTGACGGCGTTACATCTTCCGTAGCTCGATCAGCCGTTACCACGTGAACTGGCTTTCGGCCAGATGCCCCCAAAAGCCCTGCTTGCACTGCCAGCAGGGCACCGATAACGGATACTGGAACCAGTCGAAGAAGGTACTATTTTTCCAACGGGAGCGAGTATCGTGACAAAGAGAATCTACCTGACGGCGGCACTCGTACTTCTCGGTTTGGTTGTTGCTCCCATGCCGGCCGAAGCTGGCTGGAACGCCTTGCTGCGGTACTGCGGCGAGTTTTGGAGCGACGGGTACCATTCCAAGGGAGATCCCTGGAATAAGCCGACCAAGCACGCCCGCGAGCTGTCTTCGTATCAGCCCTATTATCCGGTGTACGATGCCCCCGTGCATGCCATGCCGGCCATGGAAGAGCAGGTTCCTACGCCTGCAAAGCAAAACGTGACGGCGGTCAGCAATGAGGCACCGATCATAATCCTCCCAAAATCGCGTTAAGTTCCCATGCGTTGCGGCCCCTCCTGGTTGAGCAAAATCAGCGAATTCGCTAGAATCCGCCTTCTCACAAGTGATCCTGGAGTTTAATGCAATGCAACGTACGCTCGTTCTTTTGAAGCCTGACTGTGTCGAACGCCGCCTGATTGGCCGCATCCTTACCCGATTCGAAGACAAAGGGCTGAACATCATTGCGATGAAGCTGATCCAGATCACCCCTGATCTGGCCAAGCAGCACTACGCCGAGCACGTCAGCAAGCCGTTCTACCCCGGCCTGGAATCGTTCATCACCGCCGCTCCCGTCGTGGCCATGGTTCTGGAAGGCCTGGAAGCTATTCAAGTCGTTCGCGACATGTTGGGTGCCACCAGCGGTCTGAAGGCCAACCCCGGCACCATTCGTGGCGACTTCAGCAGCAGTCGCCAGATGAACCTGGTGCACGCCTCGGATGGCGAAGAAGCCTCGAAGCGCGAAATCGATCTCTACTTCGACGCCGCAGAGATCGTCAGCCACACCCCAGTCCTCACGCCATGGATGCGTGCCGACGACGAGTAATCTGGCCGAAGCACAACCGGCTGTCCCTTATTAAGAAGGACTGCCTTAGCCACAGAGTCCACAACGATGTGGACTCTTTTGCGTTCTTGTCTCGGTGACCTCTGTGGCTAATCCTCTTTAAGCCAAGATCGGCTGCACCACGTGCCCATGCACATCGGTCAAGCGAAACGCCCGGCCTTGGTGGCGGAACGTGAGCCGCTCGTGATCGATCCCCATCACGTGCAGGATGGTCGCTTGCAGGTCGTGAATGTGGACCGGTTGGTCGACGATGTTGAAACCATATTCGTCGGTCGTCCCCACGGTAACGCCACCTTTGATTCCACCCCCAGCCATCCACACGGTGAAGCAGCGGCCGTGGTGGTCGCGGCCGAAATTGCCAGGGCCGAGCTTCCCCTGGCAGTAATTCGTGCGGCCGAACTCGCCACCCCAAATCACCAGCGTATCCTCGAGCATCCCGCGCTGCTTCAAATCTTGCAGCAGGGCCGCCGTCGGTTGATCCGTTTCCTGGCACTGCTTCTTGATGCCCCCAGGCAAGCCGCCATGGTGGTCCCACCCTTGGTGATACAGCTGAATGAAGCGTACGTTCTGCTCGGCCAGTCGCCGAGCCAGGAGGCAGTTTGCGGCGAAGGTCCCTGGGTTGCGAGCATCCGGCCCGTACATATCCAGAACATGGTCTGGCTCCGAGGCAATGTTGGTTACCACAGGGATCGAGGCCTGCATGCGAAACGCCAGCTCATACTGTCGTATCCGCGTATCGATCAACGCGTCGGAAGACTGCATTCGGTGTAGCTGGTCGAGACTGGCCAGCGCGTTCTCGCGGCTCGTACGATCGATCCCCTCAGGGCTGTTTAAGTATAAAACCGGATCGCCCCCACTGCGGAACTGTACCCCTTGATGATGCGACGGCAGGAAACCATTTCCCCACAGCCGGGCAGCCAGCGGCTGGCCCCCCTTCTCTTTCGTCACCAACACGACGAAGCCAGGCAGGTTCTCGTTCTCGCTTCCCAGACCGTAGCTCATCCACGAACCAATGCACGGACGCCCCGGGATCTGCGAGCCTGTTTGAAAGTAGGTTACCCCCGGCCCATGATTGATCGCTTCGGTATGGGCCGAACGAATGACACTGATCTCGTCGGCCATCTTCGCGGTGTGCGGTAGCAGTTCGCTCATCCATGTGCCGCTTTGGCCGTACTGCTGAAACTTGAACGGCGATCCTACCAGCGGAATGCTCGACTGGTTGCCACTCATGCCAGTCAATCGCTGCTCGCCTCGCACGGAAGCCGGCAACTGTTCGCCGTGCTTCTCGACTAGTAGCGGCTTGTGATCGAACAAATCGAGCTGCGACGGACCACCGGCTTGAAACAGAAAGATGACCCGCTTTGCTTTGGGTGTGTGATGCAGCTGGGTCAACACCCCATCTGAGGCAGCCGACTGCGACGCCATCATTTGGCTCAGTGCCAATCCACCAAAACCCCAGGCAGAAGTTTGCAGGACTTGTCGTCGTGTAATCATTGGGTTCTCTCGCTTGTGTTAGCGACGCGTAACGCTGCCGTCGAAGTTCATTACCGTATTGGCCACGACGGTCAGGGCCGCTACATCCGCAGAATCAAGTTGATCAGGGACCTTCGCCTCACCGGCGGCCAAAAGCTTCTTGGCGGCCTCAGGTTGTTCCCGGAAATGATTCTTCTGTTGAGCGTACAGCTTCACCAGCAGTTCCAGTTCCTGAGGATTCGCCGCTCGGCTGGTCAGCAACCGGAAGACCGTTTGAACCTGGTCCTCATCGGTCGTGGGCTTCTCATCCTTCAGTACCCGCACGGCCAGCATCTTGGCCGCTTCGACATACTGCGGACCGTTTAGCAGCACTAATGCTTGCAGCGGCGACGACGTTCGCTCACGCTTCAGTTGGCAGACGTCTCGCTTAGAAGCGTCGAAGGTCATCATCGCTGGCGCGGGGCTCGTTCGCTGCCAGAACGTATAGAGCGAACGGCGATAAAGCCCCTTGCCGCTATCGTGCTTCACGGGCTTGAAGGAACTGGAGACTTCGTACGGCTTGGCGGGCGGTCCACCCACTTCATCGACCAGCAGCCCGCTGGTCATCAAAGCGTTGTCGCGCACCATCTCGGCCGATAGGCGGAACTTCCCGCTGCGGGCCAATAGTTTGTTCTCTGGATCGCGCTGAATCATCTCCTGGGAAGCCTCCGACGATTGACGGTAAGTCGACGAGGTCACAATCTGCCGCAAGAGACGCTTGACGTCCCAGCCATGCTCGATGAAATCAGCTGCCAGCCAGTCTAACAGCTGAGGATGCGTCGGCGGACTGGCCTGGTTGCCGAAGTCTTCCGGCGTACGAACCAGTCCTTCCCCCATCAGCAACTGCCAATAGCGATTCACGGCCACGCGGGCGGTCAAAGGGTTATCGCGATCGACGATCCATTTGGCCAGACCTAGCCGGTTGTGTGACCAGTCTTCCTCGAACGGCGGCAGTACTTCCGGCGTCTTCGGCTCGACCAGGTCGGTCGGGGCATCGTAGTTTCCACGTGCCAGAAGAAAGGTGGGACGAGGCGACTCTAGCTCACGCATCACCATGATTTCACTGGTTCTGTCGTACGCATCGTTACGCCCCTTACGGGCCTCGGAAAGCTTTGCGTAGGCTTCCTTCCACGTATCATGTCGACGCTCTAATTGGTACTTGGCCACTTGCTCGGGCGTTGGGATCACACCACTTTGAACGGCCACCTCGGCAGGAGTCAGGGGGTAGTCGTAAACGGCAAACTGATCGACTAGCCCATCGGTGAAGCCGCGATCACGGAACCGTTCGCCGATGGTGATATGATCGTTCCCGCCACCGGTGATCTGCTTGGTAAGCTTGTCGCGGATGACCTCCGTTTCGATCGGCTTACCGTCGACGTAGATCTTCAAGCCGTTGGCCCGGCTCGAGCCATCGTACGTCACGACGACTTGCTTCCATTCACCCACGGGCAGCGTTTCTTTCGCTTTGATACTGATCGCGTTGCCAGGCCAGAAGTGGATGAGTGACCATTTCAACTTGCCATCTTCCAGTAGAAGCTCGTACCCGCGACTGGCCGCATCGGTCCAGGCCCTTGAGCGGTGGAAGATCACGGCCCGCTCTTTCACGTCGGGTGTGTTCATCCACAGCGAAACCGAGAAGGACTGATGCCGCTGGAAGTTCCCCTGCTTCAGGTTGATCGCATCGTCACCAGTTAACTGAACCGCTTTTCCCTTGGGCCCTTCGACCGACTTGTTGCCACCGACCTTGGCGTCCTCGAAATCGACGCTCTCGATCGGTTCGCTCAACGTCACGCTCGTCTCTTGGTCGGCGACCATTGGCGGGACGACTATCGCCAGCGCTGTTTCCAGGTCGCTTACCTGCTGATCATGTGTCTTCAAAGTGGCGGCCTGTTTGTCGTCGGTCAGCAGCAGTGTCGGCGTGGGAACCGATGGCGTGAAGAACGAGTACAGCCCCGCTTCGTCGATGCTATTGAAGAACGCGAACATCTGGTAATACTCGCGCTGGCTGAGTGGGTCGTACTTGTGGTCGTGACAACGGCAGCACTCCATCGTCAGCCCTAGGAAGGCCGTCGCGACGGTCTGTGAGCGGTCGGCGACGTACTCCACACGGAACTCTTCGGGGATGCTTCCCCCTTCTACCTTTTGCGGATGAAGCCGACAGAAGGTGGTCGCTAGAATCGTATCTTTCGTGGCATCCGGCAGCAGGTCGCCAGCGATTTGCTGCGTGACAAACTCGTCGTACGGCATGTTGGCGTTCAAAGAACGAATGACCCAATCTCGCCACGGCCAAACGTAGCGGTCACGATCGACCTGGTAGCCATACGTGTCGCTGTACCGCGCTGCGTCGAGCCACTCGGCCGCCAGGCGTTCGCCATAGTGGTGCGAAGCGAGCAGCTCTTCGACATGCTTTAGGTAGTTGGCTTCGCTGGGATCGGCCTGAAAGGCATCCAACTGCTCAAGCGTTGGCGGCAAGCCATTCAAGTCGAACGATACCCGACGCAGCAGCCGCCAAGTCTCGGCCTCCGGATTGGGTTTTACGTTCTCAGTTCGCAGTTTCGCCAGGATAAACTTGTCGATTTCATTACGCGACCAGTCATCGTTGGCGATCTCAGGCACACTCGGCTTTTCAATTCGCTGAAAAGCCCAATGTTGTTGGTATTCGGCACCTTGCTTGATCCAGCGGCGAATTAGTTCGATCTCTTCCTGGGAGACCGTGCGATTCGATTCCGGCGGCGGCATGCGTACTTCCGGGTCGTGATCGGTCAGCCGCAGGAAGACCTCGCTGCTTTCCGGGTCTCCGGGAACGATGGCATAGTCATGGGCCGCATCCTGTTCATCGAGCCTTAAATCGGCCGCTCGGCTTTGGGCGTCGGGACCATGGCAGTGGAAACACCGGTCCGAGAGAATCGGGCGAATCTGGGTAGCGAAGTCGATCTTCTCGTCCGCCGCGCGAGCGACCGATACGCTCAGGCAGATGATACACAGGGAGAAGAGCAACCGCGTTTTCGAGTTTACGCAGGACATAACCAAAGCTGCTTGGATGATGGGAAGATGCCAATCCCTAATTGGCAATTCGGGCAGGACAATGGATCCTACCACTTGCAGCAGCGAAGTTCAAGCTCTTTGGGATTGCAGATCAGGCCGGCGACTGGCCCAGAGGTTCTATTGGAACTGCTTGGCAGCCAGAATCACGACCCCGAAAAGTCCGGCCCCGCCAACAATCAGCATGCCAAGGGTACCAAAGAAAATGCCAATCGCATTGTCGGGGCGCTGCTTGTCAGCGACCCACCAAGCCCCTGGAAATCCGCCCGCAAAGGCGACCATCGAAAGTAGAAGTAGGAGCAAATCTTGCATGACGAGGGTTTCCTGAATTCCCGATTAAGGAGTTTAGGATAATTGGGAGGTTAGTTGGTTTCAATCACTCGCGGCCAAACAAGCCGCAAGAAAGTGTTTGCCATTGATGCAAATTGGGCGTAGAACAGGCAATATCGTCACTTCCTGCCCTGTCTGGGCCGCGTCTTGGCTTAACCAGCCGACGGTTCTCTGCCCCATCTTTTCAAGTCTACCCCATGCCTACACGCCGCGAAGCAATTTTGGCCGGTTCGGCCCTAACTCTGGCTGCAACTGGCCTTTTCCCTTCTCCTGCTGTCCATGCGAGCGACAAATCAGGCTCGAGAATGGTCATCGGGCCGGAGGGATATCAGTTCGAGATCTCCCACGACTGGCCAAACCTACCCGATCAGTACCACTGGCAAACCACCCACAATGTGGCCGTCGACAGCGAGCAAAACCTGTACGTCATCCACGAAGGCAATCCCGAGTTGAAGGATCATCCGTCGATCTTCGTCTTCGACAAGGACGGCAAGTTCATCCGAGCGTTCGGTAACCAGTTCCAGGGTGGTGGCCATGGGATCGAGGTTCGCAACGAAGGTGGCGAAGAGTTTCTCTACGTATGCGCCTACCAGCAGGTCAAATCGTTCGCCAAGCTTACCAAGACAGGCGAGACCGTCTGGCAGAAGTACGCCCCCATGGAAGCAGGCGTCTATGCCGAAGGGGAAGCGACCAAGCCTGAAAAGGTTTGGGGGCGTGACCGCTTCATGCCGACTAACTTCGCCTTCCTCGACGACGGCGGCTTTTACCTGGCCGATGGGTACGGTTCGTTCTACGTTCACAAGTACGACAAAGACGGCAACTGGCAAGGCAAGTTCGGCGGGCCGGGCGATGGCAAGGGAACGTTCGCCACACCGCATGGTATCTGGATCGATCGCCGCGATGCCGCCAATCCGAAGACAGTCGTCTGCGACCGGGCGCATCACACGCTCCAGGTATTCGATAAAGACCAGAACTACCTGAGCACGGTTAGTGGCTTCGGCTTGCCTGCCAATTTGGATACGTGGAACGAGTGGATGATCGTGCCGGAACTACATGCCCGGCTGTCGATTGTCGACAAAGACTATAATGTCCTGGCTCAGTTGGGGGATGACGTGAAACGCGTTACTTCCGAAAAGGGACTCCGCACGCAGCCCAAGAATTGGATCGAAGGAAAGTTCGTCCATCCGCACGATGCCTGTTTCGGCCCTGACGGCGATATCTTTGTCGCCGAATGGGTATCGACCGGCCGCGTGTCGAAACTAAAGCGACTGACCTAGCGCGGCGTCTCCTTCTCCGCGAGCAGCACCTGCTGGCTTTGCCCAAAGCGTGCCAACATCATGTCGAGGTCGTTACGGACCTCGGCATCGGAGGCGGAAGTTTGCTTGCGTAGCGATTTCAACAGGGCAATTGCCTGGTCGGTACGTCCTGCATTGCCCAGGGCCATTGCCTGAACATTTTGAATTTCGAACGCGTGCTGTGGGTAAGTTTTTAATAGCTGCTCGCAGCGAGCCAGCGCGGCCTCGGGCTGGCGAACTTCCGCTACCGGAGCGGCGGCCTCAAGTCGCGCTAGTTGAAACTGCATGGCCAGGTCTTCGGGGTGCTGCTTCAGGTTTTGTCGCAGGCGTTTGTCCGCCTCGCTGTAATCTCCTGCTTCGACCAGCAGGACACTGTAATCGCGAGCCACGTCGACTCGATCCGGAGCCAGTTCGAGGGCTCGTTTCCACCTAGCCAGGGCCATATCCACGTTGCCTGCCTTGCGGTATACGTGCCCTGCCATGACATACCACTGGGCCACATCAGGGCGAAGTTCAATCGCCAGATCGAACTGCTTCGCCGCTTCGCCAGGCTGTTGCATCAGATCTAACAGCGCCCCGTAGCTGGTCCGCATTTCCGCCAGCTTGCGGTTACGCAGTAGTTGGTGATACGCGCTGATTTCTTCCTGTGGTGCCCTAGCGGCATCGAGCGCGACTTGAAAGCGCTGATAGGCTTGATCAAATTGCCCCGTATAAACGTAAATTTCGGCCAGGTCGCCATGCAGCGGAAAGGATTCGTAGCCATGCTGTTCGCAGTAGGCGATCGATCGTAGCAGCATCTGCTCGGCCTCTGGCAGGCGGTTTGCGTGGCGAAGTCTCTGGGCCAGATTATGATTGGCTCGCAAATTCATCGGACGGGACTCGACGGTCGTGCTCCACAGCGCGATCTGTGAATGATAGTCGAGGTTGCGGTACGCGGTGCGAATCCCCAGCAGCATGGCCAGCGTCAATCCGATCAGCAGCACCATTTGGTATTTCGATTCGTCTGGCTGACTCGCCCGCCACGTTTGAACCGCCGTGCTCAGCCCGATCGCGGCCAGCACGCACACGCAAGCCAGCGGCAAATACATGCGATGCTCGAACGCGACGTCGACAATCGGTACGATACTGGACGTCGGGGCTAGAATGAAGAAGAACGCGAGCATCACGAAGCCAATCGCCGGTCGCTTGATCACGAGCCAGAACGAAACAGCAAGCAGCCCCACGATAAAGAGAGCTGGCAGCAGGTACTCCACTTCACGATTTGCGACCGGCCAGTCGTAGTCGAACGTGAGGTAATCGGGCCAGATCGACAGCCGCAGGTAATGAACGATAACGCCTGCCTGGGTCCACAGATACAACCACGATGAGGCCGTTTCGTGCTCTCCCAGGACGAAACCGTGGACTTTGGTACCAGTCTGAAAGATCGCCAGATTCCGCACAACTAGGATTGACGCTGGCATCAGAAACAGGGCGAAAACCCATCCGCGTTTGATTACCAGTTCGCGCCATGTGCTCGACAAAATGCAGCGATCGTACAGCAGCGCTACTAGCGGGGCGGTCACCATGACCTCCTTCGCCCCCATCCCCAGCCAGCAGCAGAGGATACTGCCAACGTACCACGGCCAGGCCACGGTCGCGCGTTGGCCGCGCAGTAGACAGTAGAGGGTGAGCAAATAGAACATCGCCATCAACGACTCGTGACGCTGCACGATATAGGTAACGGCCATGGTCCCCAGGGGATGTAAGCCCCAGAATAGCGCCGCCAAAAAACCGGTCAGGCTCGCGTTCAAAAACGGAGTGTGCTGTTGGTTCCACCACTCGATCGAACCACGGACCAACTCGAACAGCGTCAACACACTGACGACATGGATCAGCAGGTTCACTATGTGAAAGTAGAACGCCGACTTGCCGAACAGTGCGGTATTTAATGCAAACGACAGCCGCGTCGTTGTCCGTGAATGCATCCGCAGCATCCCACTCAGGGCACCCCCTACGTCATCGAGGTGTTCCTGGTCGACAATTCCCGGAATGTCATCAAAGACGAACGATCCGCCCAGCGACGTTAGATAAGCAGCGACCACGGCCACTACCAGAATGACGCGCATCGACAGCGTATGCTGCACCAGTTGAGTTGCCCAGCTTTCGCGCTGCGTCGAAGCTGCGACCTGCTTTGGAATTGCGTTTGACCGTTGCGACACGTCAGCTCTCAGTGATCACAATCGGCAGGCGACGTTTCGGGATGCTTCGCTTCGTGAATCGCCAGATACCGTGTCAGGTCGGTGATTTGCCGCTGCAGCCGCGTATACCGCGAATAGAAGTAAAACGTTGTGGCAATAAAGATCAACGTCACAACGTAAATCAAAACATCCGCACCGCGACCGATGCCAATTGTTTGCGCTACCCGCGTGACGATGCCTGGGGTCACGACGCAGATCGCCGCGCCCAGCCAGATGGTAATGCGAAACGACTTCGTCCAGCTCAAACGCCTGCTGCTTATCGCGCGAACGACTTCGACCAGCAGCGAGCAGCCAATAAACGTCAAAGCGGCCCATTGAAATAGGTTCATCGCACCATCCTTCCCAGCAGGAATTGCGCGGCCACCTTCACGGCTGCCGAGTTCTGCTGGCCTTTTTCCAAGACCGCGTCGCTGTAATGGACGGTGACCGGCACTTCTTCAAACTTCAGGCCCAGATACTGAATCTGATCGAGGATCTCGGATGCATGGGCCATCCGGTTCTGGCGAATTCGCAGCTTGGTAGCCGCCGCCCGCGACAAGGCTCGCAGCCCGTTGTGGGTATCGGTAACGTTGATACGCGAACAAATGCGGGTAAACAGCACGCCCATCTTGAGGATCAACCAGCGGCTGGTTGGCATGTTAATGGCCTGCGTACCCAGAAATCGCGAACCGAGTGCAACTTCGGCGCGCTTCGACACCACCGGTTCGACCAGACGCTGAATATCATGCACATCATGCTGACCGTCAGCATCGAAGGTGACGACGACTTCAGCACCATGGGCCACGGCAAAGTCGATCCCCGTTTGCAGCGCTGCCCCCTGCCCCAGATTGATTGGATGTCGCAGCGCCCATACAGGTTGGCCTTTCAGCGCGTCGAACGTAGCATCTTTCGAGCCATCGTCAACGACGACCACGTTGCGGAAATGATGGACTAAGCCTTGGATCGTACGCCCGATACGTGCAGCCTCGTTGTAGGCAGGCACGACAATCCAAATGTGAGGGCTTGAGGTTGCCTCTGACGGCATATCAGCAAGACTTTCGTTTCGTGAAATATGCTTCTCTTGCCAGTGTCTGGGATTGGACCTCACGTAGATCCACCGAGACGCTCGAAACAATTCAGCACATTTTCACCGAAGGTCCGTCGCTGGCCGATGAAGGCAGTGTGAAGACTTCGTGAATACGCTCTTCGCGATTGTTAGCAAACAGGGAACGCGATTACTTAGAATCGGCCTGCTGGATACAGTACAAATGCCCGTCGGTACGCAGGAACAATTGATTGCCGCTCAAAGCGATCGAGGCATCGATTCCTTCTGCTAACTGATTGACGGCCAAGACTTTAAACTCTGGACCATCTTCCAAAACGACCGTCGTGCCGTCGCGGTCAGACACGTAAACCTTCCCATCGGCCCCGACCAGCGACGAATACAGCGTCGAAGCTTCTGGCAAGCGTTCCGGTCCGAACAAGGTCTCGCCGTTCTTGGCATCGAGACAATACAGCACCCCATCGCGCGATTTAGTGACGTACAGCCGGTCATTCATCAGCGTGGCCGAAGCGATATAAGGCCCCACGTCCGAGCGGCTCCAGGCAATGAAGTCGTCGTTGTCGGTCACGTCCCCTTTCGCGTCAAGGCTGATCGCGTAGACGGCGTACCCACGGTAGCCTGTCATGCAGATCGCTTTGCCGTCGTAGATGATGGGCGTCGCGATCGGATTAGTGGCCTGGCCGCCACATTCCCAGATCAGCTTGCCGGTGGCCACATCGTAGCTGCGAACGCGGGTTGTTCCGTTGAGAATCACCTGAGCCGTACCGTTGTGCTCGGCCACGATAGGCGTCGCCCAGCTAGTTGCTTCGTCCCGGTCGACTTTCCATAAGTCTTCGCCAGTGGTTGCATCAAGGGCCACGACAAACGAGTCCCCTTCGTGGTCCCACGGAATGATCACCGTGTTCTTGTAAAGTGCTGGCGTGCTCCCCTCGCCGAACGCGTTGCGCGTCTGTTGTTTTCCCAGGTCGCGTTTCCAGATCAGCTTTCCGTTCATGTCGTAGCAGAAAATGCCACGCGAACCGAAGAATGCCACCAGGATCTCTCCGTTGGTGACGGCGGATGAGGAAGCGAACGTGTTGGTGTTGTGACCTGATTCGTGCGGAGTCGCTTGAACGGCAACGGTCGACCAGATCTTTTCGCCGGTCGACTTATCTAAACAAACGACCGTGAAATCCATCGGCGTGGTTGGGGCCGCACCACCGCCGAAGCCACCTCGACCACGAGGACCACGGCGAGGAGGGGCGGCCGACTCTTCGCGCGGCTGCGGGGCTTCTGGCTGCGCGGCCTCTGGTTCCTTCGCTACTTCCGCGGGTTTCTCGGTCTCGACGGGGACCGCTGTCAAAAGGAACAGCTTGTCTCCCCAGATAATCGGCGAGGAACTCCCCTTCCCGTCGATGGCAACTTTCCAGCGAACGTTCTCTTCCTCACTCCATTTCTCAGGAGGCTTAGCGCTGGGAGAACTGCCATTGAACGACGGACCGCGCCAATTGGCCCAATCCCCGCTAGAGTTTTCGGCGGCCGTAACTTCCGCAATAGCAACACCATAGAGAACAAATGCGAGCAAGAAAATCGCAGCAGACGAAGATTTCATGACAGATCTCTTCCGGGAGGAGGTTTAGCTATTCGAATGGCCTGTACCCAATGAAACCGATCAACTTCGGCGAAGTTTCGACCATCGCTCCTTTAAATAGCAAGTTTCTGTCTTCGCTACGGTGACTTCATTAGCCCTTGTTTTTATCTACACCGCTATCTATGATGTTTTGAGTGATCAAAAATACTGCTTTGGCTATACCAATTATGTTCACGCGCCGATATGCCATCAGCTTGTTTCTAGCAATCCTGCTTCCCACGACCCTGTTTGCCCAGGAAAAGCGGCAGGTGATTGTGTGCTCTACAACCCAGGTCGCCGACTTCGCGCGACAGGTAGTTGGCGACCGGATGGAGGTCAAATGCATCCTTGCCGCTGGCCAGGACCCACACCTCTACGAGAAGAAGCCTGGCGATGCCCAATTGGTCTCAACCGCTGATTTGTGTCTGGAAAACGGCTGGCATCTGGAAGGGAACGACTGGATGAACAAACTGGCCACCCAGACTGGCCGCCCGATAGTGACCTGTGTCGAAGGTTGCCAGCCGCTGCAGGTCCCCGGTATCGAGCAGGCCATGCACGATCCGCACGTGTGGTTCTCGTGCACCAACGCGGCGATCTACGTTCGCAACATTCGCGATGCCGTCATCAAACTCGATCCCGAACATGCCGACGAGTACCGCAGCCGCGCGGGGCTGTACCTCGATCAACTCCGCACGCTTCACAGTTGGATTGTCCGCGAAATCAACAATATTCCGGTCGAGCAGCGCGTGCTGGTTACCAGTCACGATGCGTTCAACTACTTTTGCCATGCCTACGGAATGCAATCGGCAACACCAGTCGGCTGGTCGACGGGAGATGAAGTGGGTGCAGGCATCACACCGCAGCG
The DNA here is from genome assembly GCF_002967715.1 of Blastopirellula marina. NCBI lineage: Bacteria > Pseudomonadati > Planctomycetota > Planctomycetia > Pirellulales > Pirellulaceae > Blastopirellula > Blastopirellula marina. Next base: position 202,789 of record NZ_PUIA01000074.1, on the reverse strand, counting down.
GCGTCAGGAAACAATTGACTCCATCCGCGATCACAAGGTCAAAGCCATCTTCGTCGAGACCTCCGTCAATCCGACGATGGTTCGCGAGATTGCCCGCGAGGCTGGCGTGAAGATCGGTGGCGAACTCTATTCCGACTCGATGGGCGGCCCCGACACTGCCGGAGAAACCTACATCGGAATGATGCGTGAGAATGTCATCACCATCGTTCAGGCATTGAAATAGTTATGCGTATTGTTGTCGCCATTCTGACTGCCTCGCTGGTGCTGGGACTCACCTGGCTCTATCAGCAGACTCTCGCAGAGAACCAAATGCCTGCGGCCGAGACCGAGGCCCGCGAAGTCCACGGCACCTATCGCCTGCGGATCGTAGCGACCTTCGATGCTGGCGTCGATCCGTTTGCCGAAGACGTCTCGAAAGCCTCGTCGCTTAGCGTTTCGCTGCTGGGCAGGCCAGTTCTGTCTATCGACGAGCCCATTCCCGCCGGCCAGCCGATCGATACCACGCTCGATCTCGATCTTCGCAGCGGCACGAATGAATTTCTGATTGATATGACCCCTGCCAATTCGTCCGATATCACCCCCAAGGCAATCCACATCGAGTTGTATCAGGGCAGCGGCCTGCAACCGATCGAGTCGCAAACGATCTGGGCTGCTGGTACCGATACCAAACTGGTCGGCCGCGTTTCGTTCGACGTCGACAGCGATGCTTCCTTGCCTAAGGAGCAGCCGTGATCACCGACGCCCCTATCTCACCAGCGGCCGATACCAGCGTACCGGCGATTGAAGTCGAACATCTGACCGTCAGTTACGGGGCCGTTCCTGCGCTGCTGGACGTGTCGTTTGCAATCCCGCAAGGGCAACTCGTCGGCATCATCGGTCCCAACGGTTCCGGCAAGTCGACATTGATTAAAGCGATTCTTGGGTTCTTACGTCCTGATGTCGGTGACGTGCGAATCTTTGGCACGCCGGTCGAGCGAACACGCAAGCTGGTTGCCTACGTCCCGCAGCGCGGCAGCGTTGATTGGGACTTCCCGGTGACTGTGGAAGAGGTTGCCATGATGGGCCGCTACGGCAATATTCCGTGGTGGCAATGGGGACCTTCCAAGGCCGACTGGGAAATCGTGGAAGAAGCCCTGTCGATCGTGCGAATGGCCGATCTTCGTAAACGCCAGATTGGGGCGCTTTCCGGCGGACAGCAGCAGCGCTTGTTCATGGCCCGCGCTCTCGCGCAAGGTGCCCAGGTAGTGTTGCTGGACGAACCCTTCGCAGGTGTCGATGCAGCGACCGAACGCGCGATCTTGAACGTGCTGGAGAACGCCAAGAAGTCAGGCCGCACGCTGGTTGTCGTACATCACGATCTGGCTACCGCGGCGGAATTCTTCGACGCACTGATACTATTGAAACAACGGCTGTTCGCCTTCGGCACCCCGCTGCAAATCTTGCAGCCGGAACTGTTGAGTGAGGTGTACGACGGCAACGTGCGTGCGTTCGAGCACCTGCGACGCGTCATCGAGGAGAAAGCGAAGTAATGGACGCTTTGTATTCTCTCTTCATCGAGCCTTTTCAAGGCAACAGCTACCTGTTACGTGCGGTAGTGGCAGGCTGCCTGGTGGCGATTTCCTCAGGCGTGGTGGGTTGCTTGATCATCTTGCGAAGGATGGCCTTTCTGGGTGACGCGATTTCGCACTCAATGCTCGCTGGCGTGACCGGCGGCTACCTGCTGATGAAGGTGGTATATGGGCACGAAGCTCACTTTGCCGGGATGATTCTCGGCGCTCTGTTGGCAGGGTTTACGACTGTGCTGATGGTGAGCTTTGTTTCGCGTGTGTCGCGCGTCAAAGAAGACACGGCAATCGGCATCATGTATACCGGCATCTTTGCGCTGGGTGGCGCGCTGGCCAGTATGTTTTCGCACTACATTCATTTGGATCTCTTCCATTTTGTGATGGGGGACGTCCTGGCAGTCGATGCCGAACGTTTATGGATGATGGCCGGTGTAACGGCAGTCGTTTTGTTTGTCACGATCCTTTGGTTCCGGCAGTTGCTGCTCACGTCATTCGACCCGATCATGGCCGCTTCCATCGGATTGCCGGTGCTGCTGATTCACATGTTGATGACCACTTGCACGTCGCTAGTGGTGGTCAGCGCGGTGCAGATTGTCGGCGTGATCCTGGTCGTGGGACTTCTGATTACCCCGGCCGCGACGGCGTATTTGCTGACCAACCGCCTGAGCCACATGATGGCGCTGTCAGCTCTATTTGGAGTTTCAAGCGTTATTTGCGGCGTTTATTTGTCGGTATGGTTGAATGTCGCCACGAGCCCGCCGATCGTGCTGTTCAGTACATTTCAGTTCATGGTGGTGCTGGTATTTTCGCCGAATTTCGGGCTGCTTTCGACCTGGATTCGCAAACGAGCCGCGATCCCTCAAACGCTTGCCGAAGACATCCTCGGCTGCATGCGGCGGAGCGAAGGCCTGGAGACTTCGCTGGCAACGATCATAGCCAATGTACCTACCGATGGGCAGAGTCTTCGACGCACGCTCGACCGAATGGTGACCCGCGGACTGATCGAGCCGAAGGACAACGACGCATACCAACTGACCGAGTCAGGCGAACTGGAAGCGCGGCGGCTGATGCGTGCTCATCGAATTTGGGAAGCCTACCTGGCTCGCCTGGGCATGCCTGAGGAAGAGATTCACGATCGTGCCCATCTGTTGGAACACGTGAACGACGAAGCCGCGGTCGACTATCTCGACGATCGCCTGGGGCATCCGATCACCGATCCCCATGGCCAAGAGATCCCGGAAGACTTTGTGCACCTGGTTCCTGGCAAGGAAGTGCATGCGAGCCTGCTGCGCGAGGGGCACGTGGCCGAGGTCACGCTAGTGGTGCCGGAAGGAAGCTTCGACCTGGAGATCGGCGATCGGCTGACGACAGGTCCGCGAACCGACAACGAACAAACGTGGACCTTCCAGGTAAACGATAGCACTATGTATCTCCATCTCAATCACCACCAGGCCGATTCCATTACGGTGCGTTTGGTGGATACCCCAGAGGCCCACAACTAAATTGCTGGGGCTGGGTTAAGATTCGCTTACTCGCCGAAGCCAAACAGGAACTTGTTGAGCGTTCCCTTTTTCGTGTTGGCCTTGGTCCGCTGGTTCTGCATGAACTGGGTCGCTCGCTCGACCGAAATAAGATAGTCCCTTAGATCCGGTTGATGATACGATACGGCAAACTGAAGGGGCCGAAGCCCAGTATGGTTCTCGACACGATGATCGGCCCCGCCGTCGACCAAGGCTCGCGCGACTTCCAGGTACCCTTTTCGAGCTGCCCAGTGCAGCGGCGTCGTGCCGTCGGGGTCTTGGCAGTTCGGCTGAGCACCTCTTTCTAGTAACCAGCAGACGATCTTGGGGTTGTTCTCGCGTGCCGCATAGAATAGCGGCGTCTGCACGGTCTTCGATGCGCGGATTTCAAGCGAAGCCCCCTTTTGAATTAGCTCGCGTCCGGCGTATAGCTTTCCATAGTACGAGGCGATATGAAGGGGCGTGTGCCCGGTATCGGGTTCTTGAACATCAAGGTTTGCCCCGCTCTCTGCCAGGGCGATGATCACCTCGCCGTCGTTTCTTCGAGCGGCATAAAAGATGCCGAGCTTGATTCGTTCTTCCAGCGACTGGTCGGGGATGAAGAAATGCTCACGGCACTTCAGGCACAACACTTCGTGCCCGCGAGCTTTATCGGGAACGACCCCATTGGTCTGACACAGCGGACAGCGATATTGCATGGTATCTCGATCCCGAGGGATTTGCGCAGAGAGACACAAAACTATGCTGGGATAGCTGCCCGAATGGGTACCGCCTGATTAACCTTGCCACAAACTATGATGCCCGAAGATCCGCCGGAACAAAGAGAACGGGGGACAGATCGTGCAAACTCCTTCAGAACTTTACGCGGCCTTCATGCATTGGCCCCAGACGAGAAAGAATGCGTAAGATGCAGCGATTTGCGCTGCATCTTACGCTTCGCGCTGGTTCTAGTTCTGTAGCGTGGGATTCCACCACGCATCGAGCTTCTTGTGTAGATCGGCTGCGATCTCTGGATGATCGGCAATCACGTTTTGCTCTTCTTCAGGATCCTTGGTGACATTAAATAGTGCCACTTTCTCGGGGCCATATTCCCCTTCATCCAGACCGCTGGGGACGATCAGCTTGTAATCGCCGTCGATGATCCAGCGGTAATGAAGCCCCTGTTCGGGGTGGCGGAAATCGGGGATATCGTGCGAGTAGATCTCGCCAAAGATCGCCTTTCGCTGGTCGACTTTGGCCTCATCCAACAGGCTGATGCCGGGGAAGTTGTAGTCGGTCTTCACGCCGACAGCATCGAGAATAGTAGGCACCACGTCGATGCTGCTGGCCAGGTCGCTCTTGTTGCGGGCCGGTTTCACGTGGCCTGGGTAGCGAATCATGATTGGGGTACGAGTTCCCCCGTCGTAGACAGAACGCTTTCCCTTGGGCCCACCGACGGCTCCGCCCCCTTTGTCGGCTTCCTGAATCCAGCCGTTGTCGCACAGGTAGATCACCACGGTGTTCTCGGCGATGTTCTTCTTGTCGAGATGGTCAAGCACCTGGCCACACGTTTCATCCCACCAATCGCACATGGCGAAGTACTTGGCGATTTCCAGCGGGCGATCGTCCTGGGTGTACTTATCGAGGAGACGTTTCGGAGGATCGTGCGGCAGGTGAGGCATCATTGGTGCGTACCACAGGAAGAACGGCTTGTCCTCGGCGACGGCCTTGTCGATGAAGTCCATCACTGGCTGCATCGTCTTACGACCGATCGTCAGCCCAACGTCTCCGTGGCGTCCTCCTTTGGTGACATCGCCGTGGGTCATCCCCGCAGTAAAGCCGCCGCTGGAAGGGTTTCCTTCCCACCATTTGCCGGACTGGAAACTGACGTAACCATGCTGACCGAGGATCGCGGCCAGGCGAGGATTTTGTTGGAACCGATCAACCAGAACGGCGCGGCCTTCGTTGGTACGTTTGTTCTCGCGCGGGTCATTGCCGGTAATGCCGTTCTGGTGCGGGTAGAGCCCCGTGAACAGACTGGCCAGCGAAGGACGGCACAGCGAAGAAGGGACGTAGCCGCGTTCGTATACCAACGACTGGCTCGCCAGCCGATCGATGTTCGGCGTTTTGATCGCTTCGTGGCCAAGGAATGAATAGTCGTCCCAGCGCTGATCGTCGGAAAGCAGAATCACGACGTTGGGCTGGTCGGCAGCGCACGCCACGCGAACGCTGAACCCAGCTACCATTGTCAAAGCAAATAAAGCAGTAATCACAAGACGCATAAGGAGTTTTCCCAAGGTGGAAGATTGATTGTCAGAAGAGCAGAGTCGTTACTGCTTGCCGTCCTTTTCACGCAGAACGTTCTGGGGGAATTCAGCGGCTTGCGGGCCTGCTTCAAGACGCAGGTTGGCACCTGGCCCACGCTTTGCCCCGAAGGGAACTTGCATGGCACCGCGATTCTTAAGCTCTTGATTCAACGCGTTACGCATGTCGCGAACCGTGCTTTGCAGGCCTGGTTCGTGGATCAAGTTCTTCATTTCGTGCGGATCATTTTCCAGATCGTACAGTTCGTCGGTGTCCCAAATGCCATGGTATTGAATGAACTTGTACCGTTCGCCGCGTAGCGCGAACATGGTGGGTGTGTGCGGGAAGTTCCATTCCCAGTTGTATTCGTACAAGAGATGCTTCCGCCAATCTTTGGCGTCCATCTTGCCCGAGGCGATACGCAGGAAGCTCATGCCGTCCATCTGCTTGGGCGTTTCGATCCCGGCCAGTTCGAGAATGGTAGGCCCGATGTCAATGTTCGCCACGACAGCGTCCACCGTCGAGCCAGGTGCCAGAATGCCAGGGGCTTCGACCACCAGGGGAACACGCATCGATTCCTCGTAGGCGTTGCGCTTGTCGATCAGGCCATGTTCGCCGAATAGGAAGCCGTTGTCTCCCATCAGCATGACGACCGTGTTGTCGGCCAGGTCGTTGTCCTTCAAGTACTTATGAACGCGCCCGACGCTGTCGTCGACGGCATTCATGCAGCGGCAGTAGTCGCGGTAATATTCCTTAATATCGAGCGACGAGTGATAGGGAAAATCAACGCCGTGCCAGCTGTTTCGTTGATTCTTGACCCACATCGGCTTGCCTTCGTAGTTCTCGTCGGTATTGGCCTCGGAAGCTGGAAGCTTAATTTCGACGTCGGCGTATAGATCTTTATGTCGCTCGGCTGGGACAAACTGAGCGTGCACCGCTTTGTGCGACAGATACAGGAAGAACGGCTGGTCTTTGTCGAGAGACTCTAGCCAGTCGATCGCGTAGTCGGTCAGTTCGTCGGTGATGTACCCTTTCTGTGGAACCGACTTGCCATTGACGTTCAACGTCCACTTCGGCCCTGGCGGCATGTAATGCCCTTGGCCGCGGAAGCTGACCCATTGATCGAAGCCAGGTCGAGGGGCGTCGGTGCCACCTCCCATGTGCCACTTGCCAAAGAAGCCTGTCTTGTAACCGGCCTTCTGCAGGTACTGCGGAAAGAAGATGGTCTGCGACATGTCGGTATCGTTGTTATCGACAACACCGTGATTGTGCATGTACTGCCCAGTGAGAATCGACGCACGACTCGGCGAGCAGAGCGACGTGGTGACGAACGCGTTGGTAAAGTTCGCTCCGCGAGCCGCCATTGCGTCGATTTCAGGGGTCTTCAGGAAGGGATGTCCCGTGAAGCCCATCGCGTCGTAGCGCATGTCATCGATCAGGATGAAGACAACATTTGGCTTGCTGCCAGGCTCGATCGCCATGGCCTGCTTTTCAAACGACAGATACAGCGTCGCCACTGAAAGTATCAGCAGCAAGGCCGCAAGTTTGCGGTTGGAACTCAACGAGGGCATGATCAGGTGGTTCTCCAACGTATTATGGGCATGGGTGGGAAGATGAGAGGGCCAATCTAGTATCGTACGCTTCCGGGTGCAGGTCAACTTTGGGTGATTTCGCAATTGCGCAGCATCAAACACGCCCGAGAAGAACGGTACATTTCGAGTGATGATAGAACTTCAGGCAAGCGAAATCCGGTCCCCTCGCCTCTACGGGAAGAGGGGATGCAAAAGGCTCACGGAGGACCGCTGACGGTCGTCGGCGGGTTAGCTGGTATAATAGCGAGTTGTTCTTGCGGAGATGAATCGAAGGCGTAAGCCAAATGACCGACCGCTTCGGCCGGTATCTTAACCAGTGTGCCGCACGACGAACAAACGAAAGTTTTGCGTGCGCGCACGATCACCGCCGGTGCGTTCTCGAGCGAGAACGCTCTGTTGGATTCGTGTTGGTCGTGGGCAGAGTTCATCGCGTTTACTCATCAAGAATTGTGACGTAACGCCCCGGAAAGACACCGATCTGAGGCCGTATGTGTGCACTTTATGAGTGATGCGCTTCTGTAACAAAGTACGCCTGGAAAAGATTTTCCAAAATAATCCAGAGCCCCTTCAGGCAGAGAGATTTTGGATCGGATCGGTCGTCTTTGGCTGCCGCGAAGCCGAGTGCTAAATATCGGGATTAGGATGGCATTGCCGATTTTTAGGTTGGCTGAACCCCCTAAGTCTGGTTAAATTGTGGTCACCGGATATCCCATGCTGGAGTCATCTGAAGGGGCAAACATAGGGGGTCAGGGGCATTCTTTTTACGACAGGAAAAGTCGCTAACATCCTTAAAGAGATGGACTTCGGCGCTAATCTTTCTCTTATCTAACCTTTTCGATGACTTCGGGAATGGAGATCGGATAGCTTGCGTTGCCTGCAACAGTAGTTGAGGTACGCTGCAACCTATTGCCTGTCCGTGAATGGCTCTCTTCCCACAATACCCGTCAGCCAGTTTGCGTAGATTGAAAGACGCTCGATGCTTCATTCTCACTCTCCGAACCGTCGCAACGACAGCGCCCACTCCTTCCAGAAGTCGGCTCGCCGAAAGCCGGCTTCGCGTACGATGGGGATGGAAGTCCTGGAGGCCCGGCAGATGCTGGCGGCCGATACGCTGGGGACCGAGTTCTGGTTTGCGTTTCAGCAGAATGGAACCAATTCAGGCGTTCAGCCCACGTTATACCTTACCGGTCCCACGGCAACGTCCGGTACGGTGCGCATTCCCGGTTTGACTTACGAACAATCATTCACTGTTACACCGGGGCAGATCACGACGCTCGTGTTACCATCGAGTGCATTAGTGAGCCAAGATGACGGCACGGCAAACTTGGGTGTCGAGATCACTTCAGCCGAAGAAATTGCCGTCTATGGTCTCAATCGCAAAGCCTACACGACAGACGCGTTTGTGGCATTGCCAACTGACATTCTCGGTAACGAGTACCTGGTGATGTCCTACCCATCCAACAGCTTTGCCGAGTCGAAAACGCAGTTTGCTGTCGTTGCTGTGGAAGACGATACCGTCATCACTGTTACACCGACGATTACCGTTGGTACACGGACTGCTGGCGTACCCTATCAGGTGACTTTACAGGAAGGGGAGGTTTATCAACTGGCCAACCCCACCCTGAATGCAGACTTAACCGGCACGTCGATCGAATCGACGAAGCCGGTGGCGGTCATGAGCGGCAATTCAGCTACCCAGATCCCGGTCGGAACTTCGTATTACGACCACATCGTGGAACAGTTGCCACCGGTGGTTACGTGGGGGGTGAACTTCGTCACGATTCCATTAGCACAGCGTACGGCAGGCGACTTCTTTCGTGTATTGGCCAGCGAAGAAGACACGGAAGTACGCGTTAACGGTACGCTCGTTGCGACGCTCGATCGAGGTGAATTTTACGAAACCCGTTTGACGACGCGCTCGTTCGTCGAGACGAGCCACCCTGCGTTGGTCGCGCAGTTCGCTACGGGGCGAACGTACGACTACACCACCGGCGATCCGTTGATGGCGCTGATCCCGCCTGCCGAACAGTTGCTGGCCGAGTACACATTGACTACGCCTTCTTCCGGTTTTAGCTATCACTACATCAATATTTGGGCGGCCAGCCAGGCTGTCGATTCGATCCTGGTCGATGGGCAGCCGGTCGATCCATTGCTTTTTCAACCCATCGGAGATAGCGGATTTGTCGGGGCCCAGGTTCCGATTTCTGCTGGTACACACAACGTCGTCGCCGATTCGCCGATCGGCGTGATGATTTATGGTTTTACCAGCGACGATTCGTATGGCTACACCGGCGGAGCCTCGCTGCTGCCCATCGGCAACATTGAAACGGTGATGTTGGAAACTGTGGTGGGGTCGACGACAGGGCTCGAACAGGAGTTGGTCGCCACGGTCCTGGATGAAAACGGCGTGCCGTTCCCTGGTGTGTTGGTGGAATTCAAAGTTACCGGGGCGAATCCGTTTACAGCGGTCGCTTTCACAAAACTCAACGGCCAGGCTTCGATCTCTTATACCGGCAGCGTCGCCGGCACCGACACGATCACAGCCCGAGCCGGTGCGGTGACCAGCAATGCGGCCACGATTGAGTGGACCGAGCCTGCCGACCTGATTCCATCCCAGGTCGTGGCACCCGCTTACGCATCGCATGGCCAAACGATTGAAGTCTCCTGGACCGTTACCAACGATGGTGCTGGACCTGCCTGGTCGTCGTGGACTGACGGCATCTACTTCTCGCGGCACGACGTATTCGATGGGTCCGCGCGGCTTCTCGCAGAATTTCCTGCGGATGATCAGGTTCCGCTGGCGGGGACCGGCTCGTATACCCGCACCGAGTCAGTCGAGTTGTCCTGGCTGAGCACGCAGTTGGGTGAGTATTACCTGTACGTCGTTGCCGATAATCAATTGGCGCTAGTCGAGTCGGACGAACTGAACAATATCGCGGCAACCGTAATCGATATCACGCGTCCCGATCTGATCGTCGACGAGACTCCGGTTGTCAGCACCGATCCGCTGGTGTTTGGCGATGAGATTTCACTTTCGTGGATTGTCCGCAACATTGGCATGGTCGAGGCATCAAATTTCCGTCTCGATCGAATCTGGTTGTCGACCGATACCACGATAGGAGGCGGTGACTATCTGCTGGGAAGTAGTGATACGTCGGGCTTTGCTCCACTCGGCCCCGATCAAACCTATTCGCTAAGTGAGACGTTTACTCTTCCGCTGAACGAAACTTTCACCCCTGGTACGTATTACGTGCTGGTCGAAACGAATTCCAGTGTCAGCGAAGTCGAACTCGACTATACCAACAACGTAACGGCCACTCTTCCGCTGCAGATCACTTACCCGCCGCTGCCTGACCTGGTGGTATCGAACCTGATCATTCCACCGGAAGTGATCGCCGGCCAAAAGGCGCTCGTCTCGTGGACGATCACCAATCAAGGGACGACAGACTTCACAGGATTATTTCTCGATTGGCTGTCGTTTTCCCAAGACGACCAGATCGGATCGGACTCGATCTATGACGGATACGATTTCACCGGCACCCTTGCCGCAGGGCAATCGATCGTGCGCACGCACGAGATTCTCTTTCCCGAACATTGGGAGAACGACCTTTATGCAATCATCGAGACCGACGGGCTCGATGAAGTGTTTGAAGGATTGGGCGAGAATAACAACTTCCTGATCAGCGGTCAGGCAATCGATATCATCATTCCTCCTTATCCCAACCTGCTGGTTGGCGAAGTCAATGCGCCGTTGGATGCCTTTTCCGAACAGACAATCGAAGTCGACTGGCTCGTAACCAACCAAGGGACTGGTCCCACCAGTGCGCCGCGGTGGTACGACGAAGTTTATCTTTCGCTCGATAGCACGCTTGACGTTGGCGATATCTACCTGGGCCGGGCCGCCAACCCTGCTTACTTGGCAGTTGGTGACAGCTACCGCAACTCGTTGACGGTGACTCTGCCGCGCGGGATTGACGACGACTACTACATCCTGATCAAAACCGATGCAACGCTGAGGGTGAATGAGCGAGATAGTGAAGGGGACAACCTGGGGGTCAGCGAGGTGATGACGGTTCAACTGTCCCCCCCAGCCGACCTTGAAGTGACCAACATCCTCTCACCGACGCAGGTATTCTCAGGGCAGCCTTTTTCGGTAACGTGGACGGTCGCCAATAACGGAACGGGACCTACGCGTGAGTCGAGCTGGAACGACCGGGTATACCTTTCGCTCGATAACGTGCTCGATGGAAGCGACCACCTGCTGGGATCTGCCACGCACGAGGGTGCGCTGGCTGCGGGGGCTACGTATACGGTGACCGCTGCCGGTTCGGTTCCGCTAAGTACTCAGGGACCGTTCTTTGTTATTGTGCAGACCGACACCTCGAATGATGTCTACGAATATACTTTCGAGCAAAACAACATCGGTGTCGACAACTCGCAAATCAACGTTGTGCTGGCTCCTCCGCCTGACTTGGAGGTGGAGTCGGTGACGGCACCTGATGTAGTTGATGCCGGGCATCCGATGCTCATTGAATTTCGTGTCACCAACGCGGGTGCCAGCCGCGCGGTGAACTCGGTATGGTACGACGAAGTCTACCTTTCGACTGACAGCCAGTTCGATCCGGCGGGCGACACGCGGCTGAAGACGGTCGCCCACTACGGAGGTCTGGATGCAGGCGAGGGATACGATGTCTCGTTGACGGCCACCTTGAGCCACGAATTGACGGGTGAGTTCTACGTTTACGTGATCACCGATCGTGGCGACTACGTGTTTGAACTCGACAACGACAACAATCTGGGATTCGACCCCACGCCGCTGACCTCGACATTCACTCCGGCTGATTTGGAGATCGTTCAGTTCACTGGACCAGGCACCGTCGAAGCGGGTCAGGCTCTTTCTCTTGACTGGATCGTACGCAATAGCGGCATCGGTGAAACGTTGTCCTCAAACTGGGTTGATCGCGTCCTGCTTTCCATTGATAGCACTCCCAGCAGCGACGACCTGGTTTTGCTCACCAACACGCATTATGGCACCCTGGACGTGGATGCTTCGTATCGCGTGAAGGACGCCTTCGCTCAGATTCCTTACTCGCAGCTTCCGGGGAGCTACCATCTCATACTGTTGACCGACGCACGATCGGTCGTCATTGAAGACGATGAAACCAACAACGCTTCGATGGCGATTCCCCTGGAAGTCTCGCGGATCGAATCTGACTTGGAAGTGGCCGCGGTAAATGCGCTTCCGAACGTCGACCACAAGTTGTTCGTCGAGTGGACCGTCCAGAACAATGCTCCGGTCATTACGAACTCGAATATCTGGTATGACGAGGTCTATCTCTCTTACGATAGCCGCATCGACGAGGGGGACTTGCTGCTGGCCACCGTGCAGCACTCCAATCCGCTGGGACCAGGCGAAACGTACAATGCTTTCCGGCAGGTCAGTCTTCCTTCTGATATGAGCGGAAACTACTTCGTTATTATTCGTACTGATGCGACCGATCTGGTTCTGGAAGGTCTCAATGAAAACAACAACGCCAAAGCGACCTCCGGAGGCAATAGTGACGGGGGCGGCGGAGGTGGCGATGGCGGAGGAGGAGACGATGATGGTGAAGGGGATCTGGTCATCCCGACTCCACTAATTCCCGACCTGGTCGTCACTGAGGTCGATGCGCCTGACACGGCTTACACCGGCCGCGATATCGAGATCAGTTGGACGGTAGAAAACCACGGCGATTCGACCGGCAATTTGAGTTGGACCGATGGTGTCTATCTGTCGTTGGATCAGGTGTTCGATCCCTTGGATGACATCTACCTGGTCTACGCCAACCGCCCGAATGCATTGGGCATGGGGGAAAGCTACCAGCAGACACGCACCGTCCAACTGCCGGTCGGTTTGGCTGGGCCTTACTACTTGTTTGTTGTGACAGACAGTTCCAATCGCATCTATGAGAAGGATGCCGAGCTGAACAACAGGAATTTCGATCCTTACTCGGTCGAGGTCCTGATTACCCAACCGGTCGACTTTGTTGTCGGCACGATCACGGTTCCGGCCACCGGTATCCCCGGTCAACAGGCTACCGTATCGTATACCGTTGCAAACCTGGGTGAAAACTCTGCACAGGGTCGCTGGACCGATTCGGTCTACCTCTCTGCGGACGAGACCTGGGATGTGAACGATCCGCTAGTTGGCCGCGTGAATGTTTCCGGTCCGGTTCCGTCTGCCGGTTCCTATTCCGAGACCCTCACGGCCCTGCTGCCCGGCGTTGTGCCAGGCGACTATCACATCATCATCCGCAGCGATATTCTCAATCAAATTCCTGAAGGAAACGAGCAGAACAACATTGGGTTCTCGCTCGATTCCGCCTCGATTGACTTCCCTGCACTCGAGTTAGGAGTACCAGAAGCGGGAATAGCGGATGCAGACCAAAGCCTCTACTACCAGGTTGCCGTGCCAGCGGGCGAGGCCCTGTCCTTCTTGCTGGAAGGAACGACCATCGACGATGGCTTCGAACTGTATGTTGCCTACGATCGAATCCCCAGCCGCAGTAATTACGACTACGCTTTGAATTCTCCGTTCGAGCTCACTCAGCGGCTGATTATTCCGTCGAGTCGCGAAGGAAACTACTACGTTCGCCTTTATCGAAATACGACCAGCGACAGCCCGGCCAATTTCACGTTGACCGCCGACCTGGTGGAATTCGATGTCTATGACTCTACATTCGGGACCGCGGGTAATTCGGGCTCGATTACGTTGCCGGTGAACGGGGCGAAGTTCGATCGCACGGTCGGCGCTACCCTGTCCAATGCGGTGGGAGTGGAAATCACGGCTTCGCAGATCTACTTTGAAGGTTCGACGCTGCTGTACGCAACATTCGATCTCGCGGGGCTTGCTCCGGGACAGTATGACCTGACACTGACCAAGCCGGGCAGTTCCCCGGTAACCGTTACAGAGGGTCTGGAAGTTGTGCCTGGCGTGGGATTGGTAACAACACTCGATATCCTCGCGCCGAATGCGGTCATTCGAAACAACCAATACTCGATCAGTTACCTCTGGCGAAATTCGGGCTTGAACGACGTTCTGCCTCCACTGGTCGCCCTGGGCAACGGAGTCCCCATTTTTGATACAACCGGACTGGGGCTCGGCCTAAACCATGTCATTCTGGGCGTATCCGAAGATGGTGGTCCGCTGAACGTACTCTCGCCTGGCAGTAACGGAAGCTTCTTAACGAAAGCCACCGCGCCCGCCGCTGGCGGTCAATCAACCGCATATGCCGATCGTCTGGGGGAAGACCTGGAAGAGACATTCAACTGGGAACTGGTGAAGGATTCGATCGTGCGCCGAGGTATCGACGACATCACCTTCGAAGCTATTTTCACGCAACTCATTTCCCTGGTCGGCAACAGCTGGGGCGATTACCGCCGGATGCTGGCCCAGAATGCGACGAGAATCACTGCAGCCGATGGGGATCCAACCGATCCAAGGGCGTTGCTGCAGCTGGCATTTGAAGATGCCAGAGCTAGTTTGGGAAATAGCATTCGAGGAACCATCTATGCGGATAGCCTGGATGTCATTTACGGCGAAGTAGATGTTGTCGCTACCCATATCGAGACAGGTCAGCAAAAGATCGTTACAACGCGTCGTGACGGCAGCTTTGCTTTCACGGGGCTTGCGCTGGGACAGTATGAACTGACAGTTCGTGGCGCGCAGCTGGTTCAATCGCCAGTGCAAGTCGAGGTGTTCAGCGATTCGAGCACCCCGGTCACGCTAGAGGTTTTCCCCGGGGTCATTGCCCGTGGAAGTATCAAAGGAACCAATGGTCTGCCGTTGAACGACGTTCGGGTCACGCTGATTCATTCCGATGGTTCGGTGATTGTCTCTTCCCTGACAGGAAAGAGGGGAGACGTTCGCATCGGCGGTCTCGTTCCTGGCGACTACCGCGTTGTTGCCGAGGCCGAAGGGTATACCCGGACTTCCGCTACGCTGACCATTGACGAAACGTCTGAGTTTGTCGAACTACCTACCTTGCGGTTGGCACCAGAAGCGAAGATTTCGTTTACCGTTTCGTTGAGCGACGGTGTAGTCGCTGGTGACGAGTTTACGGCGATCGCCAGGCTTAACGGCGACACGTCGCCTGATACCACGTTTGCTGGCACCGTGGACGGCTCTCAGGTTCGATTCGATAGCCTACCTTACGGAGAATACACGATCGTTGTCGATCAGACAGGCTATGTGCCGGTCACGCTCCAGAACGTGATCGTGTCCGAGGGGGAAGAGCTCGACCTGGGCAACCTCCAACTCGTGAAAGGGGCCGAAGTCTCTGGCGTCATCAGCAATAGTTCGTCGCATCCGAACGGCCACTTGCAGTTGGAACTTATTCTCAGTGACGAAGTCGTTGCCACGACGACCCCGGACGAGAATGGCAATTACCGCTTTGTTGGTGCCGGTCCAGGTACTTATGACATTCGCCTAGCACTGACAGACAACGCATTCGCGAGCCCGGTTACCGTTGAGGTTGTCGACAGCACGACTGTCATTGCTGACCAGCTTGTTATCGTGGCCGGGGCCACGGCGATGGGGTTCGTACGCAATACCCAGGGAAGTTTGCCGGTCGCAGGTATTCGCGTTCAGCTACAAGGCGACGCCGGGTATGAAGATACGTCTTTTACCGACGCCCAGGGTAAATATCAATTCGAAGCGATCCCCGAAGGGAGTTACTCGATCGTGATTCCTGGCGTTGCCACCCAGACGAACATCCAATTGGCCCCTGGCGATGCGTTCACGGCCGCCCAAGACTTCACGATCGATACGTCGACACGGATTTCAGGCGCAGTACAAACCAGCGCTGGTTCCGCTGCAGGTGGATCTTCCGTATTGCTGTTGCTGGCGGATCAAGTCGTCGCGACAGCGATCGCCGACGAACAGGGCAACTACCAGTTCCCTGTCGTCACGCCTGGCAGCTACGTGCTGCAGGTAGCCGGGGATGGAGCTTCCCAGCCAGTTCCGGTGAACGTGACCAGCGGTACCGCTGCTCAAGTTGACTTGGCGTTGGGCACGCGATTGATTCAGGCAAGCTTCGACGTCCAAGATGTAGGAATCACCGACACGATTGTGATCCTCAGCCTGCAGGTAGAAGGGCGTTTCGTTCCGATCGCTCCGGCGATGCCGGATGTCGACGGCAATGTGACCTTCGATAACCTTGCATCCGGGACGTACCAGTTAGCGGCCCAGTCGCCGGATGGAGGCTTTACGGCGAAGGAAGTGATTCTGACGGCAGATACCGACGTGATCACAACCTTGAATGCGCTTGAGTACAACGAGATTCACGGCACGATCGACAGCTCGGTCGCAACGACTCTTGAGAACGTTCAGATCATTCTACGCGATACGACCACAAACGTGCATTTCCATGGCAAGCTCAACACGGACGGCACATACTCGATCAGCTCAATCCCCAGCGGTACATACTCGTTGAGCTTTATCGCGCCTGGGCATGCGGCCGTTGTGATCAGAGACCTGGTCGTGGCAGGCGAGGTTGTGATCGATACAACGCTCAATGAGACACAGGCTTCAGTAACGGGCCGCGTGGTTGATGACCAGGGGAACCCGCTTTCTGGCGTTTCGGTTGTCGCGTTGGATAGCGACGGCAACGTGGTGGCAGCCATACTTACCGCCGAAGATGGCACCTTCCTGATCGACTCGAACACAGGCCCGCTGACGATCACGCTTCAAGGGGCAGGCATCGAGCCGGTTACCTCGGCCACGCCTGATGAAGTGTTGGTAGAATTGGGTGACGTGGAAGTTCAAACGGTGGCCATCGGGGCGAATTTGAGCGATACAGTCGAGGAAGCTAACAACTCGTTGCCTCCCCCTGTCATAGAAGGTGAGCTGACAGCGAACTTCATCGGAGGTTATCTCGATAGTGCGTTTAACTGGGTTCGGCACAAAGTAGATAACTTCCGCCGTGATGACGAAGCAAGCGACAATGACCTGGTTGCCAAACCCGATTGCGATGACTGCGAGCCGCTACGCGACCTAGCCATGGATGCGATTGCCGATCAGCAGCGTGCCTATCAGCTTGCCGATCAAGAACAGTCGGAAGCCTGGGATTCCGCGGCCTCATTTGGAGTCGCACTGGGGAAGGATCTCATTGAGATTGGCAGCTTTGCCGTAACAGCTTTGAAGGCATTCAAGCTTGTTAAAGGCCTTCAGAAGGTCGATCCCGGTTGTTTGAAGGGAATTGGACTTTCTGTCATTCGGTTCAACTCGCAGATCAAAGGTCTACGCGAGGCCGCTACCGATGCTCGGTCTGCTCGATCGGAAGGAGATGCACTAGCCGGTCTGCACAACGCTGGCCAATTCATGACGGAGATCTTTGGCGTTGTCAATCAAATTAAAATCGTCATTCTCTCTTGCGTTGGTGGCGGCAAGTATGACGACGCGCTCGGCTTTTTCCAGAAGTACGGTACCGTCGTCGCCGCGATCGATCAATTGCTTGGGATCAGGGATGCATTAGATTTCTCGCCGACAATCGATGCGTTCTCCAAGATGCAACAAGAGTTTCGTGAGTTCGAAAAAGCAGAACAAGATTACCTGCGAGCCGTCGACAAGGCGATCTCATCGGTCGATAGTTACAACGACTGCGTGAAAAACCTGCAAGATGAAGAAGATAACGATGATGAGGACGTACAAGATGAGCTTTGCAATGGCCCTTGTGACACCGAAAAGGAGACCGACTTCCCGGCCTCTCGCGATCCTAACGACATCATCGGGCCTAGCGGGTTCGGACCTGAGCATTGGATCGCCGCTTCCGATCCGCTGAATTATCGCATTCGATTCGAGAACGATCCATTGTTGGCGACCGCTCCGGCGCAATCGGTCCGCATCGTGCAGCAGTTGGACACCGATCTGGACTTCCGATCGTTTCGCCTGGGCGATTTCGCTATTGGGAACCTATTGTTCGAGGTGCCGGACAATCGCTCGTTCCACTCGGATCGATTGGATCTTACCCAAGAGTTGGGAGTCTATGTCGATGTGTTCGCTGGGATTGATATCGTCAACGGCGAGGCATTCTGGGAATTGCAAGCCATCGATCCCGCCACCGGCGAACCTCCACAAGATCCGCTTGTCGGACTATTACCGCCCAATTTGACGAGCCCAGAAGGGGAAGGCTTCTTCGATTACACCATCGGTGCGAAGTCAGACGTCGTCACTGGTACGGTGATCGACGCAGTCGCAGAGATCGTGTTCGACATCAACGAGCCCATTTTGACGCCAGCCATCTTCAACACGCTGGATGCCGATGGTCCGACCAGCAGCATGACGCAGGTTCCGTCGACGGTCGATTCGGCAACCTTCTTGCTGTCATGGTCAGGCCTCGACGTGCCAGGTGGTTCGGGGCTCGCGACGTTCGATATTTTCGTATCGGAAAACGGCGGCGCGTATCAACCGCTGCTCGTGGGTACAACGCTCACGCAGTACACGTTTACCGGTGTGCGTGGCAATGAGTACCAGTTCTTTAGCTTGGCCCGCGATAACGCCGGAAACATCCAGTCGCCAACCGGCAACTCTGACTTTACTACGCAGATTGTCGACAATTCTATTCCTACCGGAACAGAAGCCCTGGTGCTTTCCGTCGTACGTGAGGACGAAACTTCCCCGGTCGGAACCCAGCAGGCGAACATGCCGCCTGGGAACACGACGCTCAACGAATGGGAAAATGGGGTGGCGCAGTTGTGGCTCGAGGTGACGGCCGAACTGCAAAGCCAACCGATCACCCTGACGTTTGATATCGAATGGAATTCGCAGTGGTTTACCGAACTGGAATCCCTGGCAAATCTTGCCGCGCAGACCGACATCCAGATCACGGAAGAATTGGGCATGCTGCACGCGTCGATTACATTGGCCGGTATCGACCTCAGTAGCTACATGCCTGGGCAAAAGGTATTGATTTCGTCACTCCTGCTCAAAACCAACCAGGACGATGCGGCGGGGTTATTGATCGATACCGATGGGCATTACCCCCAGGCAACCACCAGCCATGGTTTGAAGCTGCTTATTGCTGAGATTTGGGGAGGGGATAACTCCCTGAGAACGCATACCCAGGTGGTGGCCCAGATCGCACCGGTGGTTTACGACTTTAACGAGGATGGCCGCGTCGGCCTGGCAGACTTTGCCGGGTTTATCTCGAAATACGGTCGGCAAGTCGATCCCGAAGATAGTGATACCTTTTTGTTCGATTACGACCGCAACGGCCGGGTCTCAATTGCTGACTTCGCGCTGTTCATCCGACACTACGGATTGAAGAAGCCCAACGGTGTCCGAGTCGACATGCCAGGCTTCTCCGCTAGTGAAAGTCCAGCGGAAACTTCCAACTTGCCGCTGGAGGGAGAATCGCTGGCAGAGCATTCAATGATCGTCGAGCGCGAAGATCAGGGATCTGAAATGATCATGATTACGCCCAACTTCCTGACAATCGTCGATGACTTAAACGGCAACGAACGTATCTACCGACGGGCTGAACGCATCCCAATGGAGGTGAGCGCCGAAGGCACGGTTTCTTCGGAACTGGATGGAAGATTGGTCGATGCCGTAAGTCAGGACGACGACGCTTGGTCCTGGTACTGCGAAACGTTTGACGACGAGAGCGACGAGAATGTCCTTTGGACATTGCTCCCACCAGATGACTTGGCCCCCTGGGAGTAGTCGCTGAGAGTCATTTGAAGCTGGCTCATGTAGCAAACAACGGGGCGAGTCCTAGTGAGTCGGAGAGCTGGCCTGGCGAGTCTTGGTACCGTGCGCGATAGTCGGTCGGAGAGATTCCCAGATGCTTGCGAAACTGTTTGGTGAAGTAACTTTGGTCGTAGAATCCACAGCTGGTGGCAATTTGGGCGATTGTCCCTCCTGAGGCCAATAGTTCGTGGCATGCTGCGTGTAGTCGTACGCGCAAAATGTACTGCTGTGGGGTAATGTGATACAGCGATTTGAAGCGTCGATCGAACTGGCTTACCGACAGATGGACCATCGCGGCCAGATCATTCACACGGAGGGGCTGTTCGTAGTTTCGCAGCACGAAATTGACCACTTTTTCAAATGCATCAAACGAGTTGGCCACTGACTTGGCTTTCTCCAGGTCGCGCATCACCCCGGCGATACCGATGACCTCGCCGCTGGCTGTTTTCAAAGGTGTCTTGCTGGAAATAAACCATTTCAGCTCCCCTGGCTGGCTCGGAACAAGCCAAATCTGGTTGGGAAGCGGCGTACCAGACTCTATCACCTGACGATCTTCGGCCATGTAGCGTTCGGCCAAGTAACGCGGATGGAGGTCGAGGTCGGTCTTGCCAAGCATTTCAGCCTCGGACTCGTACCCGCGCATCTTCCACAGGGACTGGTTGGCGGCGATGAATCGCCCTTCTCGGTCCTTAACGTAAAGATAAACGTCCGGAAGATAGTCAAATAGCCCAGCAAGGGCCAGTTCGGCACCGATGCGCGTGTTCATCTGGATCACTCTGGCATATAGGATGATGCGCATATAATACCACACATTGCGGAAAAATCCCTAGCTTATAACGCATCGGGCGGGATAGATTGTGATCATACGGTTCGTATCGTGCGGTAATCGGTACGGACTTCCTCCCCAGTACTCCACCACCCAAGCCAATACTTTTCTTCCTGGCTGAACCCAATCAAGAGAACGCTATGTTCACCTTTCAAGGGCGTGGCAAATCGGTCACCTGTAACGGTCAAACGCGCCGCGACTTCCTACAAGTAGGTACGCTCGGAGCCCTCGGGCTAAGCCTACCCCACCTGTTCGCGGCCAAGGCCCACGGGGCCGTAAAGCCAGATCATGATGATCGAAGCTGCATCATGATCTTTAACCTGGGTGCTCCTAGTCAGCTTGATCTGTGGGATATGAAGCCGGATGCCCCGGCTGAAGTCCGCGGGCCTTTCAAGCCCATCGGGACGACGAATCCCGACCTGCAGATCTCCGAGATTCTTCCGCAGCACGCGAAGATCGCTGACAAGTTCTCGCTGGTTCGCTCGGTACATCACACGGGGGCTGCCGTGCACGATGCAGGCTGGCAGATGATGCAGACCGGACGGCTATTTTCCGGCGGGGTCAACACGCCGCATATCGGATCGGTGGTCAGCTTCGAGCGTGGCCGAAAGACCGATCTTCCGGCGTTTGCCGTCTTGCCGCAGCTGATGGGACGCGGGGGTGGAAACATGCCCAACGGCCAGGCAGGCGGATTCTTGGGCAAGGCCCACGATCCGTTTGCCCTCAATGCAGACCCGTCGCAAGAGAACTTCAAAGTCCCCGACTTGCTGCCGCCGATCGAGATTGATTCGAGTCGGTTGGAACGTCGTCGTCGAATTCGCGACCTGGTCGATCAAACCGTGGCCACGTTCGAGGCCAGTGAGAGTGCCGACCTGTTGGGAAGCAACTTCGAGTCTGCCTTCCGCCTGATGACCAGTCCTAAAGCGCGAGAAGCGTTCGATCTGACTAAAGAGCCGCAGAAAGTGCGTGAGCGTTACGGCATGAACCGCTTCGGCCAATGCTGCTTGCTTTCGAGGCGACTGATTGAAAACGGTGTCCGCTTTGTGACGATCAACACGTTCCTGACGGTGTTTGACGAGATCACTTGGGACATCCACGGCTCGAAGCCGTTCACATCCATCGAAGGGATGAAGAATATCGTCGCTCCGCTGTACGACCAAGGTTATTCAGCGCTAATCGAAGACCTGGACCAGCGGGGCCTGCTCGATTCGACGCTGGTTTGCAACCTGGCCGAGTTTGGGCGAACGCCACGCGTGAACCCTGCAGGGGGACGCGATCACTGGCCGCAATGTTTTACGTGCGGCTTTGCCGGGGGGGGCGTGCAAGGAGGTCGCATTGTCGGGGCCAGCGATCCGATCGGGGCCGTTCCGGCGGATCGACCCGTCCAGCCAGCGGACGTGGCGGCGACCATATTCCACAGCCTTGGCTTCGATGTTCACAAGGCACTGCCAGGACCCGGCGGACGACCCTTCCCAATCGTCGATTCCGGGCATGCACCGATTCACGAACTCTTCTAAATCATTTTCCTGCCAGAGCCATTTATGAATACGCGGTTATCCCTTTGCCATGCGGCGATGGTTCTTGTCGGCCTGTTGGCTGGCACGAATACGCTTGCGATGGCGGAAGATTCTTCGCTGGTACTCTTACCGCAGCAGATCGAGTTGCGCACGCCACAGGACCAGCAACTGGTTGTCGTGCAGCGGCAATCAGGCGACAAGCTTCTCGGCCAGATGAGCGAAGCAATCGAGTGGACCTCGGCCGATCCGGCCATCGCCACGATTGAAAACGGAACCGTTCGCCCGGTGGCCAGAGGAACCACCACGATCACCGCCAAAGTTGGCGATCAATCGGCATCGGTCGAAGTCGTTGTATCTGGCCAAGACCAGCCGACGCAGTACGGCTTTCATCGCGATGTGCTGCCCATCTTGTCGAAACGTAACTGTAACGCAGGCGGTTGCCACGGGGCCCTTGCTGGCAAAGGGGGCTTTCGCCTATCGCTCAACGGTTACGACCCCGAGTCGGACTATTTCAACATCGTGAAGCAGGACAAAGGACGCCGTATCGAGTTCGCCGCGCCAGAGTATAGTTTGCTGCTGAACAAGCCATCGACCGCCGTGCCGCACAAAGGTGGCCTGGTACTTCCGCGCGACAGCGAAGACTTCGAGGTGCTGGCCCAGTGGATCGCCCACGGTGCCGCACCGCCCCAGTCTGGCGACGCCGTCGTCGAGCGTCTGGAAGTCTTTCCCGATGCATCGCTACAAGAGATCGGCACCTCACAGCAGTTCTCGGTGCGAGCCCATTACAGCGACGGCACCTCACGTGATGTGACGCGTTGGGTTCGCTGGTCGAGTACTAACGATACCGTTTCGCAGGTCAACGCCGATGGCCTGGCCAGCATCATGGGTCCCGGCGAAGGTGCGATCGTGGCCTGGTACGATAGCAAGCTGGCCATCGCGCGGACGACCGTCCCCTATCCTGCCAGCGGCCAGAACACCGATGGTGCCGACGACCGCAAACCTCGCAATTTCATCGACGAGCATATCGACGCACAGTTGAATCGCTTGAACCTGGTCGCTTCTCCTAACTGCACCGATGCCGAATTTCTGCGGCGGGCCTATCTCGATACGATCGGCCGTATTCCGAATCTCGACGAAACACGCGACTATCTGGCCGATACGAGCGAGGACAAGCGAGACAAGCTGATTGAGAAGCTGCTGGAAAGCCCCGAGTTCGTCGACTACTGGGCGTACAAATGGTCGGACATTCTGATGCTCAACGGGACCCTTCTTCGCCCAGCGGCCCTGAAGACCTATTACCAGTGGATCCATAGCCACGTCGAGAAGAATACGCCGTGGGATCAATTGGTTCGCGAAATCGTCACCTCGACCGGCGAGAGTACCGAGAATGGAGCGACGAACTTTTTCGCGTTGAATCAATCGCCGGAAGAGATGACCGAAAACGCCTCGCAGGCCTTCATGAGTCTTTCCATCGGTTGTGCCAAGTGCCATAACCACCCGCTCGAGAAGTGGACCAACGACCAGTACTACGCAATGGCCAATATTTTCTCGCGGGTGAAAGCCAAAGGTTGGGGTGGCGAAGGTCGCAACGGGGACGGCGCTCGTACGTTGTACGTCGCGACCTCGGGGGAACTGGTCCAGCCACGAACCGGCAAGCCACAGCCGCCGACTCCACTCGATGGCGAGCCAATGGCACTGGACAGCCCCGAAGACCGCCGGGTCAAGTTCGCCCACTGGTTGACTTCGCCTGAAAACCCTTACTTCGCCAAGGCAATCACCAACCGAGTGTGGGCTAACTTCTATGGAGTCGGCCTGGTCGAGGAAGTCGACGACCTTCGGATCTCGAATCCACCGAGTAATGGCGCGCTGTTCGATGCGGCGACCAAACATGTCGTCGACAGCAAGTTCGACCTGAAATCGCTGATGCGAACGATCTTGCAGTCCAACGCCTACCAACGTTCGAGCAAGCCGATCGGCGGGAACGAGGCCGAGTCGCGGTTCTACAGTCGCTACTACCCACGGCAAATCATGGCCGAAGTACTGCATGACGCCGTGGTGCAAGTCACCGGGGTGCCGTCGAAGTTCGATACGGTCGCCTTCCCAGGCAACGACAAACAGAAGACCGATTTCTACCCTGAAGGAACCAAGGCGATTCAGTTGTATGACTCAGCTGTCGAGAACTACTTCCTGAGCACGTTTGGCAGAAACCCCCGCAACATCGTTTGCGAATGTGAGCGTTCCTCAGAGCCCACCATGGTTCAGGTGCTGCACATTTCCAATGGCAATACGATCAACAACAAGCTGCAGTCGAAAGATAGTCGCGTTGAGAAGCTGTTTCAATTGCGGCGTAATGGGCTTTCAGACGAGGCCCTGGTGGACGAGATCTACCTGACGTGCTTCTCACGGTATCCCACGCCTGAGAAGCGGCAACAGTTGGTTCAGTTCCTGCCGCCAGTCAATTCCGCTGAAGAACGTGCCACGATCGAAGACCTGTTCTGGGGCCTGCTGAGCACCCGCGAGTTCCTTTTCAATCACTAATACGCCATGAAAACTGCAAGCTTACTTACCCTTCCGTTGGTGGTCGTGTCGTGCTTCTGGCAATTCGCCGCTGCTGATTCGCCAACCTACACCAAAGACGTAGAGCCCCTGCTGCGTAAGTACTGCGTCGGCTGTCATAGCGATGTCGAACCAGAAGCGGAGCTTTCCCTGCACACATTCAAGTCGCTGCAAGGGAATTCGTCGGAAGGGCCGCTGCTGAAACCAGGCGACCCGACTGCCAGCCAGTTGACTGCTGTCATGCTTGGTTCGACTGAGCCGAAGATGCCGCCGGAAGATGAACCACAGCCAAGCCAAGACGAAATTAACCGGATCGTCGAGTGGATCAAAGCGGGAGCACCTAAGGGGGATTCCTCGGCAGATTCGCCATGGAAGCTGGCAGTCGATCCGATCGCGTCTAGTGCAAGCGTTCGACCTGTCTCGGCGCTAGCCGTTTCCCCAGATGGGAAGCTGATTGCTATTGGCCGGTACGGGCACGTTGCACTTTTCCAACTCGACGAACAGGGCTCTTACGACGCCGCCAACCCGTTAACCGAGATCGCAGGGCTTCCTGGCAAGGTGACGTCGTTGAATTTCAATCGCGAAGGGAACCAGATCGCCATCGCGTCGGGAGTCACCGGTCTGGCTGGTTATGCGGCGATTTACGCTACCGATACCGGAAAGCAGAAAAAAGCATTTGAGGGCCATGCCGACATTCTGTTCGACGCCGAGATTTCGCCAGACGGGAAGACCCTCGCCACGTGCGGTTACGACCGTAAGATCGTGCTGTGGGATATCGAAAGTGGCAAGTCGCTGCACGAACTGACCGGGCACAATGGAGCCGTATACGACGTAGGCTTCAGCCCTGACAGCCAATTCCTGGTCTCCGGTAGCGCGGACGATACCTGCAAGGTATGGCGTGTAAGTGATGCGATGCGGCTAGATACGCTGCCGCAACCGCTGAAAGAGGTCTACTGCTGTGCGTTCTCGCCTGATGGAAATACGATCGTTGCCGGTGGTGCCGACAATAACCTGCGGGTCTGGAAGTTCGTCTCGCAGAGCGGACCGAAGATCAATCCGATGATTCAAGCTCGTTTTGCACACGAAGGCCCTGTCCAGCGTCTGGCGTTTGCCGACGATGGCCAGAAACTGTTCACCGTTGGCAACGATCTGGCGGTAAAGCTATGGGACACGTCGAACTACTCGGAGTTGAAGCTTTGGAGCGACCGTCCCGAAGTCTCGATGGCTGTCGGATATGCTTCCCCATCAAAGTCTCTTTTCCTGGGGCAGATGAATGGTGACGTCCAGCGGATTACGTGGACCAGCGACGAGCTGAACACACAGCAAACCCAGCAGGTCGCCGCGATCGAACCGATGCCAATCACCACTACCGACATGAACGCCACCAACGAGGCGGAAGGAAACGACACGCCTGAGTCGGCGCAGAAGGTTGCCTTACCGACTAAAATCAAAGGGACCATCCATAACGAGGCCGAAGGACCCGACGTCGACTACTACCGTTTCTCGGTTTTGGCTGGCCAATCGTGGGTGCTGGAAGTCAACGCGGCCCGCGCAAAGAGCCCTCTCGATTCGCACATTTCCATTTACCACTCCGATGGTTCGCCCGTGGAACGTGTGAAACTACAGGCCGTGCGAGATTCGTACTTCACTTTCCGCGGCAAGGACGACGCGACTTCAGACGACTTCCGAATCTTCAACTGGGAAGAGATGAAGCTGAACCAGTATCTGTACTGCAGCGGAGAAATCGTTCGGCTGTGGCTCCATCCACGCGGCCCCGATAGCGGTTTCAAGGTCTACCCAGGTGAAGGACAACGCTGGGGCTATTTCGATACCACGCCGTTGGCCCACGCATTGGGTGAACCATGCTATGTCGTTCAGCCAGTACCCAGTGGCCAGGCAATCGTTCCTAATGGCCTGCCTGTCTTCACACTTTACTACGAAAACGACGATGAATCTCGCCGCACCATGGGAGATGACTCGCGTCTCTTCTTCACCGTACCGTCCGACGGCGACTACCTGGTGAAGGTTCGCGACGTGCGCGGGTTTGAAGGAGAGAAGTTCTCTTACGAGCTCACCGCTCGTCCGCGGAAGGAAGACTTCCGTGTCGATAACGCGTTCCGTGACATTTCGATTGGGGCCCAAAGCTACCGCGAAGTTCGGTTCCGCTGCTCGCGGATGGATAACTTCGACGGGCCAATCGATGTTCAAATCGAAGGCCTGCCGGAAGGGTTCACGATTACTTCCCCGATTACGATCGAAGAAGGTCAGATCGAAGCAATGGGGGTCTTGCACGCAGGCCAGTCGGCCAAGACGCTCACCGAAGAGCAACTGAAGCAGATCAAGATTTCGGCCTCGGCCAAGATCGACGGCAAACCGGTGAAGCATGATGTGGCTGGCTTCAAGAAAATTGAAGTCCGCGACAAGACCAAGTTGGCCCTGCGTATCGAACCTGCTGAGAAGGGAGTCGCACCGATCCAGCAACACGAAGATGGCTTGCTCGAGTTCGAAGTTCAAGCAGGCGAGACGATCATGCTCAAAGTGATCGCCAACCGCAACGGCGATAACAGCAACATCAGCTTTGGCAAGGAAGGTTCCGGCCGAAATCTCCCCTTCGCGGTCAACGTGGCCAACTTAGGGCTGAATGGGTTGATGATTATGTCTGACCACGACGAACGCGAATTCTTCATCACCGCTGATGAAGTCGCCGAGCCGACATCCCGCCTGTTTCACCTGCAAACTGGCTCCGACGGAGGGCACGCGACGCAGCCAGTGCTGCTGCACGTACGACCCAAGTAGTCGGGCACCTTTAAGTCTGGCTACCGATCTGCGTAAAATGTTCGGATTCCTTCATCGTGAGTCCGAACATGTTCGCCGTTGAGTTCAAACACGTTATCTGCTGCCTGGTTTGGCTATTTGCCCTGTCCAGCTTTATGCTGGGCTGTTCGAACGCTTCTGGCAGCAAAGCACCGACGGTCGTTATTCTCGGAGCGGCTAGCACCAAGGATCTGCTAGAGGACATTGCCGCGGCGGCGAAGGCTTCGCTGGGTGATCCTATCGAGATAGAAATCAGCACCGGCCCATCTCACGCTCTGGCCCAGCAGATCCTTTCTGGTGCTCCAGCGGATCTTTACGTGTCCGCCAATCGTCAGTGGGCGGAAGCGATTGTCGATGCCGACCTGGCGAGCGACTCGATCGATTGGCTGGCCAATTCGATGGTGGTTGTCGCCCCGGCGAACTCGAAGCTTTCAATTAACAGCCTGGAAGATCTCACTTCTGCTGACGTCAAGCGAATCGCCCTCGCTGGCGAAAACGTTCCAGCTGGGATCTACGCCGAACAGGCGCTCACGCACTACAAGCTGTGGGACCCTTTAAATGTGGCGGGCAAGATCATCCGCGGCCATGATGTCCGTAGTGCTCTTGCCTACGTCCAGCGAGGCGAAGTCGACGCGGCGATTGTTTACGCCACCGATGCTCGATTGACGGACGACGTTCGTGTCGTGGCGAAGCTAGACCCAGCTTCGCATACGCCGATTATTTATCCCCTGGTGAGAATGCGGACAAGCTCACGCGAGTCAGAGCAGGTTTACCAGTTCTTTCTGGGAAGTGAAGCCCGGCAGATCGCCGAAAGCTACGGCTTTCAAACGCTAGTCACCGACCAGGGAAAGGAGTAGCGGTGGACTCCCACGAAATTGCTGCCGTACTGCTAAGCCTGCGTGTGTCGTTGATTGGCGTCCTTCTTGGTCTTCCGCCGGGGTTGGCTTGCGGCTGGCTACTGGCCCGCAAGTCGTTCTGGGGGAAGACAGTCCTCGAGACGGCCATCAACCTGCCGCTGGTACTGCCGCCTGTGATTACCGGATATTTGCTGCTGGTGGCGTTTGGGCGCAACGGTGTGCTCGGATCGCTGCTGCAAAACTGGCTGGGCATCTCTATTGTCTTCGACTGGAAAGGGGCGGCGGTCGCTTCGGCCGTGGTGGCCTTTCCATTGATGGTACGTTCCATCCGTCTAGGAATCTCTTCAGTCGATCCCACCTTAGAAATGGCAGCCGAAACGCTAGGGGCCACGCGGTGGGATGCGTTCTGGACGGTGACCGTACCGCTGGCTCGCTCGGGAATTATTGCCGGGTGCATCCTGGCCTTTGCACGAGGTTTCGGCGAGTTCGGTGCCACGATCATGATTTCGGGCAACATCCCTGGCAAAACGCAAACGGTACCGCTGTATGTTTACGATCAGATGGAAACGCCGGGCGGTGTGCAGAACGCAACTGGCGTGATCATTGTTTCCATCTTGATCGCGGCAGCGGCACTGTGGGTTAGCGAGCGGCTCGAGCGGAATTCACGCGTCGCGCCGAAGCAATCGTCTGACGGATAAAAAAACTCCGGCGTCGCTGGCAGCGAGGCCGGAGTTTGTCGGTTCAAGTTGTTGTGATCGAGGTTATTTGGTAACCGGTACGTGGATCGCTTTGAGTTCCTCGGCAGGCATCTTGATGACCTTTCGATCAAAAGTCATCAGGCCGTTGATCTCGCTTTCGACGTCGGTTGTCTGGGTGTAGACCGCACCGGCGATCCCTTCGCCTTTTAGCTGAAGAAGCTTATCAATCGATTCTTCGTAGCGGGCCTGGTACTCTTTAGCCGAACGCGGCAGTCCACCGTAACCCCAGTTTGCCTGGGTTTTCTTCCATAGGTGCCCTTCAACCGGCCAGCCGTGCCCGCCGAACTCACCGACGACCTTCACCATCTTGTTGAGTCGTTCCTGCTGGAGTGGGAACGACGGATGTGGGTAGCTGTGATGATCGGCGACATGACCGACTGGCCAGTAGTTGCCACCGCTGGCAATGTTGACTAGCCGCGTTGGATCGCGCTGCAGGATCCAATCGCCGGTTGCCACTGTGCGATGCTGTCCCCAGGCTTCGTTGTACGGCACCCAGACGACAATGCTTGGGTGGCTTTCCAGCGTGGTGACCATCTCGTCGAATTCTCGAAGATACTGGGCATGATCTTCGTCGGACCACTCGGCGTCGACCGGATCCGGCTTCATCCGTGTCCAAGGTGGGCTCTTGCCGCCGCTAACCTGGTCTTGCCAGACCATCATCCCAAGTCGATCGCAGTGATAGTAATAACGTCGCGGTTCGACCTTGATATGCTTGCGGATCATGTTGAATCCGGCTGCCTGGAGGTACTCGATGTCGAACAACATCGCTTCGTCGGAAGGAGGAGTCAGCAACCCATCAGGCCACCACCCTTGATCGAGCGGGCCCCAGTGGAAGATTGGCTTGCCGTTCAGGGTGAACCGCAGATCGCCATCCTCGTCACGAACCGTTCCCACCGAACGAATGCCGGTATAGGTGCTCACCATGTCGATGACTGCCCCCTTTTCGTCGAGCACGGCCACGGTGATATCGTAGAGGTGAGGACTACTTGGTGACCAGAGCTTGGCATCGGCGATCTCCACCACGAGATCCTCTTTCGCCGTAGTGACGTCGGCGACGGCGTTGCCGTTGTCGTAGACGGTTGCTTTCAGCGAAACCTTCGCGGCTCCGTTTCCTTCGATCGTCGGTGCAATCTGAATGCGTCCGGTTTCGGGATCGGTCAAGATCTTCACATCCGAGATGTACGTGCTGGGAACCTGTTCGACCCATACGGTCTGCCAAATCCCGGAAACAGGCGTGTACCAGATGCCGTGCGGATCAAGCGTCTGCTTGCCACGCAACTGCGCGCCGCCGGTCTTGTCTTCGACTCGAACGACGACATCATTCAGCCCTGACTTGGCAGCTTTGGTAACGTCGATGCTGAATGGCGTGTTTCCACCAACGTGGCTGCCGACCTCCACACCGTTCACAAAAACGCGGCAGGCGTAATCGACGGCTTCGAAGTTTAAAAGTGTGCGCTGCCCATCTTGCGGTGCCAGTTCGACGCTGCGGTGATACCAGAGTGCTTCGGTAGGACGAAGATTTCGCTGAACGCCAGACAGCTTCGATTCGAGAGCGTAGGGAACCAGGATCTGTCCAGTCCATGCTTCGGGAATGTTGTCCTGGTTTTCGGAAGTGACCGCGTAGTTCCACTGGCCGTTCAGATTTTCCCACTTGTCGCGCGTCATTTGCGGACGGGGATATTCTCGCCAGGCATTCTCAGGTGTGACCTCAGAACCCCACTTGGTGATCAATTCGGACTGGTACGGACGATCGGGGAGACGTGCCGGAGGCAGCTTGGGGACGTTGTTTTCATCGATCAAATGAATATCGATGTACTGCCCTCCGGTGTCTTGCCGTGTATGGGCGGCGAGAATGTTCTTGCC
Organism: Blastopirellula marina; assembly: GCF_002967715.1. Classification (NCBI taxonomy): domain Bacteria; kingdom Pseudomonadati; phylum Planctomycetota; class Planctomycetia; order Pirellulales; family Pirellulaceae; genus Blastopirellula; species Blastopirellula marina. Next base: position 171,908 of record NZ_PUIA01000074.1, on the reverse strand, counting down.
GATTTTCAGCGCTTGACGTCCTTCGTCGGTCAGCGGATAGACACTGTATTCGGTCGACCAGCGGGCAAACTTGGCAACTTGCACGCCGTTGAGGAAGACCTCGGTGTCTTCGTCGTGATGCACCAACAGAGCTGGCTTTTTGGGAATGGTCTCCAAGTCGTAAGTGCGGCGCAACCAGATATGATCGGTGTTCCAAACGGTACCGATCCGAGAGTTTGGCGTACCACGCGTTCCGAAGCCGCCGTAACCTTCCTGCCACTTGCTGTCGTCATAGTCGGCTAGTTTCCAGCCGTCGGTCGGCGGGACGAATGTGTACTTCCAGGGGCCATCAATCGCGTAAGGGTCTTCATCGGCGGCAGTTGCCGCCAGCGGCATCATTGTAACTGCTAAGGCGAGCAGCCAACTGAGTGTTCTAGGGTGAAACGCAGCGCGAAGGTTCATGATTCTTGTCTCCATTATCAAGATTTGGGGCGAAGAGCGTGATGTGGCAGGTATCCCTATTTTGCCATACCAAGGCCCCTGAACGAATGAGTTGCCACGTTTCGCTTTTGAGAATCGTTGCGTCTGGTTCAACGTGGAGAGCTAACTCAACCAAGGCTCCAACCGCAATTCCCGGATGGTGATTAGAACTTAGGTCTCAGTGTCAATCGGGGGATTTTTTCCTGCTTAGTGCGAACCTATTCGCGACACGTTCGTCTAACCCTTTGAACAAAAGATTCACCCTTTGGTAACACGCCAACGGTTTTGGAAGGAATTGATTCCCATGTCGCGCCGCAATTTTAGTCTGCTTTTAAATTCGTTAAGCGAACAACTGCGCCGCGAATCGCGATTTCTATCCCTATCGCGTGAACGCAGTCTGCTTTGATTCTGTGCTGGAAGATCGCAAAGACCTTCAGCCCGGAGTCAACGCGACTTCGGGCTTTTTTCGTGTCGCGATGACACCCTCTGGACTGGTAGCTGAGACGGTATAGCGGCGGTTTGAAGAACCGCAGACGAGGATTCGAGCGCCTCCCGGTCCGCTTCTGCGCTTTGCTGGAATAGGCATCGTGCTGCCAATTGAATTGGCCCGTTCGACTTCGGGTGAGGTCACCGGTCTTTCAAGCCGGTCAGGCAGGGTTCGACTCCCGCACGGGTCACTAATTCGGAAGTCATCCGGCTGGATGAGGACACTGTTTTGAAAACAGCTGACGGCTTGCTCCGTTTGTGGGTTCGAGTCCCACGGCTTCCGCTTTTGAAGATTAGCTCGGTAGGCAATTGGCAGACCACCTTCGCTCAGAACGAGGGATGCTGTGGGTTCGAATCCCACTCGAGCTACTTTTCCGTTGGCCCGGTGGCAACTGGTTGACCGCTCGAACTTAAAATTCGGGGACGCTGCGGGTTCGAATCCCGTCTGGGCCACTACAACATCGCGGATGTACAAGACCAGGTACGCAAACTGGAAAAGCGGTCACGGTGAGAACGTGGTGAGTTTGTGGGTTCGACTCCCACCTTGGTCACTGTTGGTTTTAACTTGGAAGGTAGCCGAATACGGCTTGTCGGGCCGGTTTGCTAAACCGTGCGGTCCTCATGGCCATGTGGGTTCGAATCCCATGCCTTCCGCTTCTTTTACGCTTTTTACGGTGTATTCGTACCGATTTCCTTGTGATTCGTCCTCCCCGACTGGAAAGTTGGCAGCTATTGACGCAAATTAGGGAGTGAACCTCTGGCCGTTCCCGATGCGGCTCCCCCTGCTCTGCCCCAGTTTACGAGGACTCTTCATGATGAACTTTGTCCGTTCCATGCTTGTTCTAGCGTGTTTCCTAGGCATTCCGCTTTCGCTTGTTTCGGCGGCGGATGCGGCCGATAAACCGAATATTTTGTTCGTCTTGTGCGACGACCTTCGCCCCGATGCGGTCGGTTGCCTGGGTAGCGAGCACGTAAAGACTCCTCGAATCGATCAAATTGCCAAGGAAGGGATTCTCTTCAATAACTCGTTCTGCACGACTTCGCTGTGCTCTCCTAGCCGAGCGTCGATCTTGACCGGGCTGTATGCTCACGCGCACGGTGTCACGAACAATTTCACCGAATTCCCGGCCGAGATGGCGACGTTTCCTAAGCGTCTGCAGGACGCTGGGTACGAAACGGCCTACATCGGCAAATACCACATGGGAGAAGACAACGACCAGCCGCGCCCCGGGTTTGACTGGTTCGTCACCCACAAAGGTCAGGGAAAGTACTTCGACACTGCCTTCAACATCAACGGCCAGGGCGAAAAGGTCGTCGAAGGGTACTACACTCATGTCGTTACCGACATGGCGATCGACTGGCTGGAAAAGGATCATGGCGATAAGCCATGGTGCCTGATGATCGGCCAAAAAGCACCGCACAGCTTCTATTTTCCGGAGCCCAAGTACGAGCACGCGTTCGACGATGTCGAAGTGAAGTACCCGGCAACGGCCTTTGATCTGGACGACAACCCGAAGTGGATGAAGAAGCGGCTGTATACCTGGCACGGCATCTATGGCCCACTGTTCGACTGGCGGAAAGACTTTCCAGATGACAGCCCAGAAGGGGTAAAAGCCTTCGAGAACATGGTGCATGCCTACTGGGGAACCGTTCTGAGCATCGACGACAGCATGGGGCGTCTCTATGACTGGCTGGATAAATCAGGCCAGTTGGATAACACGGTTATTGTCTTCATGGGGGACAACGGGCTCCTCGAGGGTGAGCACGGAATGGTCGACAAGCGAACGGCCCACGAAATGAGTATTCGCGTTCCGCTGATCGTCCGTTATCCTAAACTCGGCAAGGAAAAGGCTCTCGATCAGCAGGTTCTAACCGTTGATATGGCTCCGACGCTGATCGAACTTGCAGGAGCGAAGCCGATAAACGAAATTCACGGTAAGTCGTGGGCAAAGCTGGCCACTGGTGGTGACGACGATTGGCGAAAGTCGTGGTTATACTACTACAATTACGAAAAGCAGTTCCCCTACACGCCAAACGTCCGGGCCCTGCGAACCGATCGCTATAAGTTCATTCGTTACCCGCATGGCGATGGTTCCCTTGACCGTCATATGGCCGAGCTGTATGACCTAAAGGCAGATCCAGGCGAAGGGACCAACCTGGCAGAAAAGCCGGAACATGCTCAATTGGTCATGCAGTTGCGGCAAGAGTTATCTGATCAGATGGGATCGGTCGGGCTGACATCAGCCACCGACAAGATGCCCATCGACGAAGGGATTGGCTCGGAACTGCCAGACGAAAAGATCCGCTAAGGGAAACCTTGGCCGAATAACATGAGAACCGCGGACGCGAAACGATCGAGTTTCGCGTCTGTTTGTAAACGGACACCGCTGGTGTCGAGATTGTCCTATGAACACGGAAGGTTTTTAAGCTTTGGTTGAGCCAAATCCCATTCTTCAACCGACGACCTCGGCCATGCTTAAGCGTACAAAGGTCGCGGCAACTCTTGGGCCAAGTGCTTCACGACCTGGCGAGCTGATGCAGCTTGTCCGTGCGGGAGCCGATGCGTTCCTATTAGACTTAGGGCACGACAATGCATCGGTGTGGCATGATCGGCACGAGGCCATTCGTGAAGTCGAAGGAATGACCCAGCAGCCGATTGCGCTGCTGGTGGAAGTTCCGACGGAGGAAGGAACGAACGGGGGCGAGACTCACATCGATGCTCAAATTATCAGCTGGATTGCCAGTCACGAGGTCGACTACGTTCTGATTTCTGTTCCCCGTGGCTCGCACAGCATCGCAGAAGTTCGCAAAATTCTCGCCAAAACTGGTAGCGGAGCCGCCGTGATGGCGAGACTTGACCATGCGGGCAACTATCGCGATATCGACAGCATCATTCAGTCGGCCGATGGGGTTGTCGTTACAGGGACAGGCCTTTCAGAGTTGGAAACCTGGTCGATCCCGGTGATGCAGAAAATGGTTGCTCGGCAATGCCAAATTGGTGCCAAGCCTTGCCTGGTTGGTCGCGGCATCCTGACGAACATGCTGCAAACCAAAGAACCCAATAACAGCGAAGTCTTCGATATTGCGAACGTCGTCTTCGATCACGCCGACGCTATTCTTTTAGGTGAAGAGACGGCAACCGGCAACTTTCCAACGCAGGCAGTCGAGGTGCTCTCGAAAACGGTCATCGCTACCGAGAGTCTGATGGAGATTACCGACCGTCCGATCAAGGTCGGCTTTGGTCAGCCTCCGAATACGGCCGCACTAGCCTATTCGATTCGGCACATTCTCAAGATGCAGGAAATCGCGGCGGTTGCTGTTTACTCGCATTCGAGCATGACGACTCGCCTGATCACCAAGAACTGGATTGATTGTCCTGTCCTTGGCCTTTCAGATTCGCCGACGACCGTGCGTCAGATGGGTGTCTACCACGGTGTTGTCCCGCGGCAGATGAAAGCACCAGGCACCACGGCTGAGATGTTGGCCACGACGACTTCGATTGCCAAGCAATTAGAGTTAGTTGTGCCGGGAGATCGTATGATCGTAGTTTCGGAACTGCCGATTCGTTCGACCGACAATGCCAACGCATTTGTGATCGAGACGATTACGTAGTGTGCCCCTGACACAGAGGTAGCGTTTTACCATAAGTGAAACGCTACCAGGCCAATTGTTCTCCGTTAGCTGAACTCACCGCGGATGTATTGCCGCGTGTATTCCTGCTGAGGATCTTCAAAGAGCTGCTTTGTTTCTTCGTGTTCGACCAAGTAGCCGGTACGGCCCCCTTGCGTCGTGTCGACATAGAGAAACGCGGTCTGGTCGGCAACGCGTTGTGCCTGTTGCATGTTGTGGGTCACGATCGCGATCGTGTACTTCTGCTTGAGCTCTTTCATGAGCTCTTCGATCTTACGCGTGGCGATCGGATCGAGTGCCGAGCAGGGTTCGTCCATCAGCAGGACTTCCGGTTCGACAGCAATGGCTCGAGCGATACACAGACGCTGCTGCTGGCCGCCAGAGAGAGACAAACCGCTTTGCTTCAGCTTGTCTTTGACTTCGTCCCACAATGCGGCACCACGAAGTGCCCGTTCGACAACTTCATCGTAGTTACCGCGGTATCCATTAATGCGAAGACCGTAGGTGATGTTCTTGTAGATGCTCATCGCGAACGGGTTGGGTTGTTGAAACACCATCCCGATGTGGCGACGGACGGCGACCGGATCAATGGTCGTGCCGTAAATATTCTGCCCGCGGAAGTGCACATGACCTTCGAAGCGGAAGCCTCGGATAAGGTCATTCATGCGATTCAAGCATCGCAGGACGGTGCTCTTCCCGCAGCCAGAGGGACCGATAAACGCGGTTATCTGTCCTTGCTTGATCGGGATACGTGTATCACGAACTGCTTTGAAGTTACCGTAGTACAGTTCCTTCACATCGCAGTCGATCACCGTGTCGTTTGCAGCTTGGCTATCGATCATTGGGTTACCGATCCTATTTCGGTAGTTTAACGTTTCGGTCCGCTGGAAGACAGGCTCTTACCTATCAGGTTCGTCACGAGTACCACTAGCACTAAAACTAATGATGCGGACCAGGCCATCTCTCTCTGATTGTCAACGAACGAAGATGAAAAATTGTAAATGAGCACTGCCATCGAAGCAGTGGGCTCATTCAGTTCAAGCGACGTTGGCGACCAAGTCGACATGGACCAATAGTTGCTAAAAAGGGCGGTAAACAAAAGAGGTGCAGTCTCACCCGCCGCTCTAGCAACCGCCAGCATAACCCCCGTTATGATTCCCGGCAATGCAGTAGGCAATGTGACATACCACATTGTCTGAGTTTGTGTCGCTCCCATCCCAATAGAAGCTTCCTTCATCCGAGATGGAACCATCCGAATGGCCTCTTCTGCCGTCAGCATGACGACGGGAAGCATCAAAATGGATAATGCGACCCCCCCAGCATAGGCAGAAAATCCCCCGGTGACCAATACCACCGCCCCGTAGGCGAACACACCGGCCAAAATCGAGGGAAAACCGCTAAGGACTTTGGCACAAAAGCGAACGACACTGGCCGTTTTGCTTTCCGATCCGAGTTCTGCCAGAAATATCGAAGCCATGATGCCAAACGGTACGCTAATCAGTGCCGCGATGGCGACCATGATCAATGTGCCGACTAGGGCATTTCCAAACCCACCCCCATCTTCAAATGCCGTTGGGGGCAATTCATAGAAATTCGATAGCTTTATTTTCGATGCCCCTCGGTAGAAGAGCATAAATACGACAGAGAATAACGGCACTAAGGCCGCAAAGGTAAGCACCGTCGTGACCAGGCTGAGAAACATGCTCAGCATAGTTCGTGGTTTCCTCAGCGAGCGTTCCAGCTGGCGAAGGTCGATTTCACTGGCCTGTAAAGGGTCTTTTCCAGGAGATGCCATTAACGCATTCCTTTCAGACCGGCGGTTGCCCGCTGCAGGATCAGGGCCCCAAATATATTCACGACCAAGGTAATGGCCATCAGGACCACCCCGGCATACATCAGGACGCCGACCTTCATTTCATCGCTGCCGGCCTCCGAGAAGTTATTGGCCAGCAAGGCAGCCAGTGTATTCGCGGGGGAAAAGATCGAGATTTCAATCGTATTCATATTCCCAACCAGCATCGCCAGGGCCATCGTTTCGCCTAGAGCACGTCCAAACGCCAATACGATACCACCAAAGATGCCGCCGGATGCCGTAGGTAACACGACCGATAGAATTGTTTCCCAGCGGGTCGCCCCCAGGCCATACGAGGCCTCGCGCAGCTTCGGCGGGACCGCCACGAGGGCATCGCGGCTGATCGCAGAAATAGTCGGCAGAATCATGATCGCTAGGACGAATGAAGCAGTCAGCATGCCGGGTCCTTGGTAGCGGGTACCAAAGATCGGGAACCACCCCATGTTTTCGTGCAGCCAATTGCAGGGCTCACGCAGCAAGGGCATCACCACGAAGATTCCCCACAGCCCATAAACAACGCTAGGGATCGCGGCGAGAAGCTCCACGAGATTCTTCAAAGTACTTTCCGACCAGCTAGGTAGTTTGCCCCAGAACTTGTGAAATTGGAGGCCGAAAAGCTTCAGAACATTGAATACGAAATTACCTAAGTAGCCTTCGCTGAGAAACACGGCCACGGCTATTCCGAAGAACGAGCCAATGAACAAGGCGAGCAGCGAGCTGTAAAGCGTTCCCCAGATTTCGGGAAGAATGCCGAATTCTGACGTGTTAGGGTCCCACGTACGACCCGTTAAAAAACCAGCGCCATACTCTTGGATCGCTGGGCTCGCCTTCCAGGTAATTTGTAAGACGATATAGGCCATGACGATAATCGTCAGCCATGCGAAGGCCGAACAGGCAAGTCGGAAAACTCGATCCGTACCTCGCTCAAGCGGGGTCGGAGGCCGAGAAATCGGCGACCTTGTTGGATGATCCATAGATGCCGCAAAGTGTTTTTAGGAAAAGAAACTGGCTTGGTGAGCTACTCACCAAGCCAGGTGCAAGTCTTCTACTACTTGGCGGAAATGTTATCCAGCGCGGCGGTAACCTTGCTGGTAACGGCTTCCGGCAACGGAATGTATCCGAGCGGCTCGCTCGACTCCTGTCCGGTTGTCAGACAGTACTTGATCAAATCCTTGAACGCTTCCACTTTGGCGGAGTCGTCGTAAGTCTTGTAGGCGATGATCCAAGTGTAAGTAACAATTGGCCACGACTCGTCCCCCTCGGGATCTGGCAAAAACGCGATCAACGAAGGCGGGAATTCCACGGCGGCCAGAGCGGCTTGAGCCGACTCAATCGAAGGCTTAATGAACTTGCCCGACTTGTTTTCGAGGGAAGCCATCGACAGTTTCGCCTTATCCGCAAAACCGAACTCGACGTAGCCGATCGAGCCTGGGGTTTGCTTCAGCGAAGTGGTAACCCCTTCGTTCCCCTTGCTCTTGGTACCAACTGGCCAGTTCGGAGCCTTATTGACGCCAACGTCGCTCTTGAACTTCTCGCTGATAGCTGCCATGTGCTGCGTGAAGTTGAAGGTCGTACCGCTGGAATCGGAACGAACGATCACGTTGATGTCGGCATCAGGCAGTTCTACTCCTTCGTTGGTGGAGGCGATCTTAGGATCGTTCCACTTGGTGATTTCCTTCAGGAAGATACCGGCGTAAGCTTCGCGGGAAAGCTTCAATTCGCTGACGCCTTCCAGGTTGTAGGCAATCACGATCGCACCCGCAGTCATCGGAAGCAACTGTACGCCGCGTTCGACCTTGGCCATTTCTTCTTCGGTCATCGCCGCATCGCTGGCACCAAAGTCAACCGTACCGTCGATCACGGCACTTACGCCAGCTCCGCTACCGACCGATTGATAGTCGACCTGAACGTTTTTGTGTTCATCAGAGTAGGTCTTAAACCAGGATGCGTACAAGAGAGCGGGGAAGCTTGCCCCGGAACCTTGCAACTTGACGAGTTCACCAGAGCTGGAACCGCCACCTTCACCAGATGCGGTTGGCTTGCTTCCACCGTTGCAGCCGACCGTGGCGACCAACATGGCAGCCAAAGCGACATACGAACCCAAGTTGGATGGAGTGATTTGCATGCTTGGTCGTTTCCCCAATAAAGGATTACCCAGGATGTTATTCGAGATCGTAATAGGAGATTCACCGAGCCCTTGCACAAACCCCTCACACGAGCGGCGTATAAACTCGGCCTAACCTCAGGCGAAGGCTCTCGTGAGCCCCTCGATCTTCAGCGAGAGATACTCAATCCAGCCGCAAATTCGCCCTGCAGACACAAAATCTAAGGGGTGTACTCAAGCATCACAACCCGCTGAAGGTGGTGCGCGCAGAATCTTAACATACGCCTTAACATTTCCAGCTCATATTGCGGGAACAACTACTGTGTTCTATCGGCACGAACAGGAAGCAAGGCACTTAGAATCAATGGGGCCTATCAAACTTAGGTTCGCTGCAATCGAGAGCGATTCCCATTAACAAGCATCGATGAATTTCGCCTGAACCTACGGCTCGATGCTGGTGCAGAGACGACCATCCTGGGTTTCGTGGGAGCAAAAAAAAAGCCATCCAAAATGGATGGCTTTTCGATCTAGGTATTTGCCGCTTAGCTTGCGGCGACTGCCTTCAGAAAGGTCGTCATATCGATCGTATTCAGCAGCAGACCGATCTGCTTCATTTCCGCGACCTGTTTTCGCCGTGCTCTCTCTTCTCTGCTCCACGAACGTCGTACGTCGCGACAGGCCTGTGTAAGCGAACATTTCGTCTGTTGTTGTTCTTCAGTGGACGGCGATTCAAGGCAAACTAGCGGGCTCATATGTCTAAACTCCATTTTGAAGAATGCGTTGTAGTCGTCCGTGGAAATCGCAATTGCCGTACCAATCTTGCTGAAATGACTCGAAAACCACGTAATAGGAATGACCTTTGCGATGGTTTCAATCAAGAAAAACACGTGATTCTCTCGCGTTATTTGCCTAGAATTCGGTAGGAGGATGAAACATGTCCAGACACTGCACTGTCGCGATTTTCGATGAGTTTACCGCTGCTCAAGAGGCGGTTCAGAAGCTTGACGACAGCAAGTTTCCTTCCGATCAGGTCTCGCTGGTGGCAAACAGCGTTCATCAAGATCTTCAATCGACCAATATTCTCCAATATGGAGATGAGGCCGATCGAGATGCCATGTTTGGGGCGGGCGTGGGTGGTCTCTTGGGGTTCTTCATGGCCGCTCCTCTGCTCACCATTCCTGGTTTTGGGCTCATGCTGATTGCTGGACCGATTACCGCAGGGTTTACCGGAGCGATCGTGGGAGGCTTTCTCGGTTCGATGTTGGGCTGGGGCGTACACGAAGACCATGTTGCCCGGTACGAGGATGAAGTCCGCCAAGGTGCTTTCCTGGTGGTTGCCAGCGGCGATCCTTTCGAAGTCGATTACGCGAAGCAAATACTCGATCAGACAAACGCTCGGTCTGTTTCGATGCATGCACGCGAGAGTGCGGATAGTGTCGAGCCGTAACCTTTGACGTGCATAAAAAAATAGCCGGCGAATATCACCGGCTATTTCTATTCTCACGCGACGCCTAATTAGGCTTCGATCAGCATTCGCGATGGTTCTTCGATTGCTTCCTTGATGCGTTTCAGGAAGGTGACCGCTTCGCGACCGTCGACAATCCGGTGATCGTAGGTCAGCGCCAGGTACATCATCGGGCGAATCACGACCTGGCCGTTCACAGCCACAGGGCGATCTTCAATCGCATGCATACCGAGAACGCCACTTTGCGGCGGGTTAACGATTGGCGTCGAGAGCATCGAGCCGTACACGCCGCCATTGCTGATGGTGAATGTACCACCGGAAAGCTCTTCCGGCTTCAGCTGGTTGGCCTTGGCACGACCGGCGAACTCTTGGATTGCCTGTTCGATCTCGGCAAAGCTCATCCGCTCGGCAAACTTCAGAACTGGAACCACCAGGCCCTTACCCGAGCCGACGGCGATACCAATGTGGAAGTAGTTGCGATAGACAATATTCGTCTCGTCGCGAATTTCGGCGTTCAGCTCTGGATGGGCCTTCAACGCATCGATCAAGGCCTTGGTGAAGAACGACATGAAGCCCAGTTTGACACCGTAGCGCTTCTGGAACGATTCGCCATGTCGCTTTCGCAGGTCCATCACATACGACATGTCAACCTGGTTGAATGTCGTGAGCAGAGCAGCCTTCTGCTGGGCTTCCACCAGCTTCGAAGCAATGCGGCGACGGATGAGGCTCATCGGAATGACCTCTTCCATCTCCTTCTCGTTGCGATTGCCCGAGTCGGCGCTGGGGCGGCTGGAGATCGACTGAACGTACTTCTCAACGTCTTCGCGGCGAACGGTCTTGCCAGCCGGCGAGACGTCCGAAGCGGAAAGACCATGCTTCAGCAGTTCACGACGACCTGATGGGGTCGCTTGGGTGTCGTCACTCCCTGAAGCCGACTTTGCGTTGCCATCTTTCTTGGCGGCAGCAGGCTCTTCTTTTGGCTGCTCGGCCTTCTTGGCTTTCTTATCCGACTTGGCGGCCGGTTTGCCGGTACCTTCCTCGAAGAGCGCGATCACTTCGCCAACCGAAACGATCTCGCCTTCCTTCTTCAAAATCTTCTGAAGGGTGCAATTGGCCGGTGCAGCGAGGTCCATGGAAGCCTTGTCGGTTTCCAACTCAACAACGTCTTCGTCTTCCTGGACGTTGTCCCCTTCGCTTTTCAGCCACTTGAGGATCTGCACTTCCTGAATCGACTCACCCGATTCAGGCACTTTCAATTCGATGGTCATCTTCCGCAGCTGTCCTTTCTAGGTATCGTTGAAGGCTCGTTCGAGAAGTTGTTGCTGCTCGAATTCATGAGCCGCTTTGGATCCGGTTGCCGGGCTGGAAGATGTCTCCCGGGCGATTACGGAGAGTGGGAATCGCTCGAACATACGATGCCCGTATCGTAATTTCCAGTAAGGCCACACGCCCATATTGTCGGGTTCTTCCTGGACCCAATACAAGGGGACGCCGTCTTCGTATTGGTCGAGGACAGCCTGAACGGTGTGATTCTTGAGCGGGTAAGGCTGCTCAACGCGAATAATCGCTACATCATGACGCTGATGCTCTTCACGATAGTGAGCCAGGTCGTAGTAAACCTTGCCGCTGCACATGATTACCCGAGTCGTCTTTTCAGGGTTCTCGCGGTTGTCTTTGATGATTCGCTCAAACTTGTTGCTGGCCAATTCTTCCAGCGAAGAAACGGCGGCCGGATGGCGCAACAGGCTCTTGGGGGTAAACAAAATTAACGGTTTCTTCCACGAACGCTTCATCTGACGGCGAAGTACGTGGAAGTATTGGGCTGGCGTCGTAGGAATGGCGACTTGGATATTGTCTTCCGCAGCCAACCAGAGGAAACGCTCCAGGCGAGCACTGGAGTGCTCAGGCCCCTGCCCTTCGTAGCCATGCGGCAACAGCAATACCAGACCGCTCAAGCGACGCCACTTGTCTTCGGCACTGGCCATGAACTGGTCGATAATCACCTGGGCAGCATTACTGAAGTCGCCGAACTGTGCTTCCCACGCCACCAGGGCGTTGGGATAGTCCAGGCTGTAACCGTAGTCGAAACCCAACACGCCTGCTTCGCTAAGCGGACTGTTGACGATCTCGACCGGCGCTTGCTTAGGCGAGAGATTCGAGAAAATGCTGTGCTCGTGGCCGTCGATAATATCGTGCAGCACCGAGTGACGTTGGTTGAACGTACCACGCTGGCAGTCTTGGCCGGAAAGACGAATGCGATGCCCTTCCATCGAAAGAGTGGCAAACGCCAACGCTTCCGCGGCTGCCCAGTCGAGCATTCGCTCGCCGTCGGCCATCTCTTTGCGCTGGTCGGCAATTCGGCTCAGCTTGCGGTTGCGGTGGAAATCTTCAGGCACGGTTGCCAACATCCGCAGAATCTCGGCCGAGCGATCGACCGGGATGCGTGTTTCGGGGCATTCGTCCGCTGGATCGTGCTCCGGATCTTCGGCCGTTGGCTCTAAGCCACCATCGAATTCTTCCCAAACACCTTCCGGACGACGCAGAGCGCGTTCCTTCATCTCCTGGGCGATGTCGTACTCGCCTTTGAGGAATTCCTGGTATTCGTCCGACATCTTATTGGCTTCATCGGTCGAAATCCGCTTCTGCTCAATCAGACGCTCCAGGTAGCTGTCGCGAATCGGCATTTGTTTGTCGATCGCTTTGTACATCATGGGCTGGGTGAAGCTCGGTTCGTCCGCTTCGTTGTGCCCCAGTCGACGATAGCACACCAGGTCGATGATTACGTCTCGCTGGAACTTTTCGCGGAAGTCCATCGCCATCGAAACTACATCAGCCACGGCTTCCGGATCGTCGCCGTTGACGTGGAAAATCGGAATCTGCAGCATGCGGGCGATATCGGTACAGTACCGTGTGCTACGCGATTGATCGACAGAGGTTGTGAAGCCAATCTGGTTGTTGACGATCACGTGGACCGTTCCACCAACCTTATAGCCTTCCAACTGGCTCAGGTTCAACGTTTCCTGGACGATTCCTTCGCCGATGAAGGCCGCGTCGCCGTGAATCAGGACAGCCATTCCCTTGCGACGTTGGATGTCGCCGGTACGATCCTGCTTTGCTCGCAGACGCCCAAGCACCACCGTGTTGATGAATTCCAGGTGGCTCGGATTGAACGATAGGGACAAGTGGACTTCGTGACCGGACGAGGTCACCTTGTCGACACTATTGCCCAAGTGATACTTCACGTCACCACCACCGATGAACTGGTGGAAGTCAACATCGTTGAACTGGGCGAATAGCTCTCGTGGTGCCTGGCCGATAATATTCGTGAGTACGTTCAGACGGCCACGATGGGGCATCCCCAAAACGACTTCGCGAACGTTATTGGATGCCGCACGTTCGACCAGTAGGTCGAGCATCGGAATCAGCATTTCCGAGCCAAACAGCGAGAACGTCTTGGCCCCGACATACTTTTTACGCACGAATTCTTCAAAAACAGTGGCTTCGGTCAGACGTTGCAGGATCTGCTTCTGGACGGTGTTGGGAAGCTCTTTGATGTGCGATTGACGCTCGATGCGATCAATCAGCCACTGTTGGACGTTTTGTTCGTCGATGTGCGTGAACTGATAGCCGATATGTTTGCAGTAGAGGCCATCGAGTCGCTGTACGAGTTCTCTTAGCGGAATCTGTTCGATCTGCTCGCCGCAGGTATAGTAAACCCGTTCATCGAGATCCGACTTCGAGAGGCCAAACGATTCGAGAGACAGAGGCGTCCGAATTTGCTTGTTAAGCTTCAGCGGGTCGAGCTGGGCGTTGTAGTGCCCACGCGACCGATAGCCTTGGACCAGCTGGTCGGCGCTGTACTGCACTTTCTGCAGCTTCACGTTCCCAGCCACGCTGGTGACCGACACGCCCGAATCGCCGCCAGATTCACGGAAGATGCTCCGAGGTTGGAACGAAGGAGCACGCGATCCCAACTCCGAGGCAGAAATGCCGTTTTCTGTGGCTTGCTTGTCAAAGAAATCTCGCCAGTTCTCGGGCACACCACTGGGGTCGTCCAAGTACTTTAGCAGCAATTGCTCGACATAGCTGGCGTTGTAACATGCTAAGTCGATGTCTTCTGCCGACTCAGCAGTGGCCTGCCTGGGTGAACTTTCGGAAATCATTTTTTCGCGATGCCTCTTGAACTTCTAGTTTTACGCGATTCTTCCATGGAGCACAGGTAGCTTAGGGACTGCATACCCTGACATTGCCAAGATTTTTATTTCTTCCGAACCGCTGGAATTGGTGAAATCGAACCTTGCCTGTTCCTGCCGGGTTCGGGCCACACAAAAGCTCGCTCGGTGGGAGTTGAAGAGGTCCTGCCAGAAGTTGCCATGAAGGGGTTCATCTTGGGGTACCCCGCATCCTTTGCCGGGGAGCCTAACCGCTATGTGATGAAAGGTGGGACCTAATAAGTATTCGAGAAAGCGAAATCCATCTATTAGGATTTCTGCCGCAATAAAAACGCATTAGCGTACAACGTGCCAACCTAATCGTCTATTTCAATTCTGCCGGTTGGGCCAATTTTGCTCAAAATGAAATGTAGTGTGGTTATATTTTGTGCGACGTCTCTCGATCGTCGGAAAGCTTTCTAACGAAATCGCTCGAAACACTGCCGCAAACACCACTCACTTTGGCATAACGTCGTAAACTGTAACGCAATTCTACCAAGAAGCATCAGGAGTCAACGTCGGGTGACTCGCCAGATTACTTGTTCGTTGGGAACCCGAAACCAGCGGCGAGTTAAGGCGATCAATCCAAAGCCGACATCTACTCCTACTGTGCGGAAAGTGCGAACTTTTGGATTTTGTACTTTTTCCTTGCTGGAAGGGTGGAAATACGATAAAAACTAGAGCATATCGCGGGATAGTATCTCAGGCACGCTTTCCACCCATTTGAAGTAATATAACAAGCGTAAAGACGATGGCAAAGAAGACCGGACGAACTGCGGTTCGCATGAAGGATGTTGCCGAGGTAGCAGGCGTTTCACGCATGGCCGCTTCCGCTGTGCTGATGGGTACCGGCAACGGGCGAATTCGTGTCTCGGAGGAGACGGCGGAAACCATCCGTAAAGCAGCCGCCGATCTAGGTTATCGTCCGAACATCGCTGCCCAGCAGTTAGCGGGAAAAAAGAGCAATGTCGTGGCGCTAGTCGTTCGTGAAACGCGTAACTTTCTTACACAGAAGGTCACCGCCGAACTGCAGCGCGAAGCTGAAGAGCATGGGCTGCGTCTTCTTTCGGTAGGATCGTTCCCCGATCTCGATGGCCTGAAGCGGGTTGTGCAAGATCTCGACGCCGGCTGGGTCGACGGTGTGATGTATCTGGCCTACGAAAACGAGGAGCAATGGGACGAAGTCGGGAAGCTATTTGAATCTCGGCAAAACGTGGTCACCGTGTTGGAAAACCTCGGGAGCGAGGGGACTTGCCGCGTCATTAGCGATGTCCGCACCGGGGCTAAGGAAACGATTGATCACCTGGTAGGCACAGGCCGAAAGAAGATTGCCCTGTTGACCGAGCAGCGGGAATCGCTGTCGATCCTCGACCGAATTGACGCTTATCGCGAGGCTTTGGCCGAACACGGCATGGAGCTTTCCGAAGAGCAGATCGTCGTCGATACCAAGGGGTGGTTGGTGAATGACCCAACAACTTACCCGCGATTCGACGAGATTTGCCGTCACCTGGTCGAAGTGGTCGGTGCCGACGCGATTATGTGCGATACCGACTTTAACGCGGTCGCTGTCTGCCGATCGCTACGTCGGCTAGAGATGGCCGTTCCTGGCAAGGTCGCCGTTATTGGCTGGCACGACCTTCAGTTCTCGTCGCTTTTAGACCCACCACTGACAACCGTTGCCCACGATTTGTCAGCCCTACTCAAAGCCGCCGTGAGTGTGATTCAATCGGAAGAAGAGAAAAAGCCGTCCGAGATCCTCGTTCCGACCAAGCTCAGAATTCGGCATACTTCCTGACACCAAGTTCCCGCTTCGTTGGACACTTGGTTAACCATGTCCAATAACGTTCGCTTCGCGCCCAAGAAGAAGGTACGTTCCCTGTTGGTCGAGCCCCGTTTCCAGCTTGTGCCAGCCACGCCGGCGATAGAAATCGAGAGCACGTCGGTTGACCGTCAGACACTTCAGTTTCCAGGGAAATGGAAGCCACTGGACTAGTGAATCGAGCAGTAGAGTGCCTACCCCCTGCCCTTGGTACCTACAGTCGACGAACAAGCAGTGAATAAAAGATTCAGGCTCCCAGACGGTCACCGCTCCGATCAACTGCCCCGTCTCAGAAACCGCCACGAAGACGCGTTCTCCCTCGGTTGTAATTGCAAAATCTGCATCTTGCCCTGAAGACACCGGAAGCCAGTCCGCACCACAGACGAACCGTTCGTACAGTGCTTGAAGTTCGGTCGAATCAGAGGGCTGGGAATCGCGGATGGTGATCATACTTGCCCAGAGAACTTCACTGGCAACCTGGTTCGCGGCAATTTAGCCGAATTCATGCTGAGGTCTTCTTGGCCGCAAAGCAATTGGTAATGTCTTCCAGAATCATGTACAGACACGGCACCAGTACCAGAATAATACCCGTCGAGAAGAGGATCCCGAAGCCCAGTGAAATAGCCATTGGAATGATGTACTGGGCTTGCAGGGAGGTCTCGAAGATCAGCGGAATGAGGCCGCCAAACGTCGTCGCCGTTGTCAGCATGATCGGCCGAAAGCGACGCAGTCCTGCTTGCGAGATGGCATTAAAAGCCGAGCTATCCCCCCGGTATCGATTTGCGTAGTCGATCATAATTAGCGAGTCATTGATCACCACCCCAGACAATGCAATCACCCCCATCAGGCTCACCAGCGAGATGTCGTAGCCCAGAATGATGTGCCCGATAATTGCTCCGACTATCCCAAAGGGAATCGCTACCAAGACGATCAGCGGCTGAACATAGCCGCGGAATGCGATCGCCAGCAAGGCGTAGATCACCCCGAGTGCCAGTAAAAACGATCCCCACAGCGAGGCCGTCGCCCGCCGCATTTCGGCATCGCTTCCTTCGAACGACCAGGTAATACCAGGGTAATCTTCGCGCAGTTGGGGAAGCTCCTCGGTCCTCAGCGCAGTGATTACCTGGGTAATAGCCCGTTTTGGCTCAACATCCATCGAAACGTTGATCACCCGCCGACCGTCACGTCGATTGATCGACGTGAACGCCTGGTTACGCTCGACATCGGCCACATCCAACAGTGGTACTTCGGTACCGCCAGGGGTCCGAATGACGAGGTCTTCCAGGTGATGGACATCCTCGCGCTGATCTTCAGGAAGTTTCACGCGGACTTCGATCTCGTTCGTGCCACGAAGCAGCCGTAGCGCCAGCGAACCGTAAAAGGCTCCTCGCAGTTGATCGCCGAGTTCTTCATCGGTAAGCCCCAGAGCTCGCCCTTCCGGCCGAAGCTTGAAGTCGAACTGCGACTTCCCCTTGTTGTAGTTGTCACTGACGTCGCGCGTATTGGCGAACTTCTTAACCCGCTCTACGAAGTCTTCGGCCGCTTTGCCCAAGACTTCCACGTCGCTATGGCTCAGGTCGACGCTTACATCTTGGCGGTGACCACCGGGGCCGCTTTCTGCTTCAAAGGTAACCTGCGATACCCCTGGCAAGTCGCCGATGGCATCTCGCCACAACGCGATCACTTCGTTGGCGGTCATGTCACGCTCGTCCGGTGGCTTCAAAACGATTTCCACGTCGATGAAGTTCTGCCCTCGCACGTTCGTCTTGATCCCTTCCGCGACCTCGTGCAGGTTATGTTCTTCAAACATGCGGATACTGGCCGCCGTGACAATCTCCGCGATTTCAGCTGCCTGGTCCTGGGTAGTACCAACTGGCATGCGAATGCCTGCTTCGATCTCGTCCGCTGAGACCTCCGGCATCAGGATCATGCCCATGTGGGCACTGGTCGCATAGCCGCCAATCACCAGGAACAGCCCCAATGCGGCAGTCGCTGTGACGTAGCGGTGGTGAAGACACAGGCTCAGGATCGGACCATAGATCATCTCGACGAATCGCTGAAAGCCACGCAAGAATGCCTGTTGGCATCCGTGCAGCCAAGCACCCAGTCCCCCCTTCTTTCGGCCTGCGGCTCGCGTATGAGCCAGGTGAGCCGGCAGAATAAACAGCGATTCCAACAGCGAAAGAGATAGGACAATGATCACCACAACGGGAAGCGGAGCCCAGAACTTACCGGTTTCCCCGGGGATGAACATCAGCGGAACGAACGCCACGATGTTGGTCAAAATGCTGAAGACTACTGGCCCTGACACTTCGCGCGTTCCTTCGATTGCAGCAGTTAAATAGCCGCAACCTTCCTGCCGCTTCTCGTAGACGTTTTCGCCCACCACCACGGCATCATCAACCACGATTCCCAGCACCACCAAAAAGCCGAACAGGGAAATCATGTTGATGCTGACGTCGACCACCGGTAGGAACAGGATCCCGCCGATAAACGACACCACCATTCCCATCATCACCCAAAAGGCGAGTCGCACTTCCAGGAACAGAGCGAGAATCACCAGCACGATAACCACGGCGATGACGGCGTTCTCCATCACCAGGTGCAAGCGTCGGCGGAATTCCTCGGCGTTGTTGCGGTCGATTCGCCACTGAACGCCAGGAGGCAAGACACTTTCAAACTCTTTCATCGAATCTTGCACCGCATTCGCGATATCAATCGGCGACTGCGCCCCGACGCGGAAGATATCGAGCTCGACCGAAGGAGTCTGGCTGAACTGCGAATGAAAACCGACTTCATCAAACCCGTCGCGAATGGTCGCGATGTCTTCCAGACGCACGACGGATCCGCCCCGGTTGGAGACGATCTCGATGTTGGCGAATTCGTCGGCCCACTGCTTGCGTGCCTTTACCCGCAGCAAGATCTCGCCAGCGCTGGTCGCGACCGAGCCAGCGGCTATGTCGGAACTGGAAACGCGAATCGTATTGGCCACGTCCGACAGCGTCAGGCCGTATTCACGCAGACGCTCGCGAGGGATCTCGATATGCGTGACGTACTCAGGCACACGCCGCAGTTCGACCTGGGTGATGTCGGGATGGGACTGAAGCTGGTCGCGCAGCTGCTCGGCCAGTTGTCGCAGGGTCCATATGTCGACCGGACCATAGAGCCCTACTTGCATGACTTCTCGTTGCCGCGATTGCAGGCGGACTTCTGGCTGATCGATTTGATCGGGAAAAGTCTGAATACGACTGACGGCTTGGTCGATATCCTGGAAGGCCTTCATCCGGTTCTCGCCGGACACCAGCTCGATCAACACTTCGCCGCGCCCTTCACGGGCCTGGCTGGTGATCTCTTGAATCCCCTCGACGCCGCGCACGGCTTCTTCGATGGGGCGCAAGATGCCTTGCTCGACTTCTTCTGGTGCCGCACCTGGATAACCGACATAGATCTCGACGACATCAAGTTGAAACTGCGGGAAGACCTCCTTCTGCATCACCATGGCGGTCCAGATGCCACCGACCAACAGGATGATCATCAGCAAGTTCGCAGCGATCGAATTACGTGCCATCCAACCGATGGCACCGTCT
Organism: Blastopirellula marina; assembly: GCF_002967715.1. Classification (NCBI taxonomy): domain Bacteria; kingdom Pseudomonadati; phylum Planctomycetota; class Planctomycetia; order Pirellulales; family Pirellulaceae; genus Blastopirellula; species Blastopirellula marina. The sequence goes on along the minus strand of NZ_PUIA01000074.1, from coordinate 152,295 downwards.
TTGGGGGTTTCTTGGTCTTTAGGTTCGCTCAATCGCGGGCCTCCTCACTCTGAGGTGCCGTCGACGAGTCGATCTTCTTAAGGCCGATGCCGGTCGCGACGGTGGCCAGCGTGGTTATTACCACCTCGTCCCCCGATTCAAGTCCCTCATCGATATACGCATAGGTAGCATCTCGAAAGACGACCGAAGCCTCGCGAATCTCAAGCTTGTTATCCTTCATCACCCAGACCGTATCTCGATTATGAACGTACTCGCGTTTCAGACGCACAACATCTTCAATCGGGCGGCCTTCTATGTGCGTTTCAATCAAGGTATCCAGAATGAGTGGCGGAACGTCCGACTTGAGCGCCAACGGATCGGCAACCACAATCAGCACCCGTGCGAGCCGTGTCTGCTGATCCAGGCTACCAATCATTCGTGAAACAGAAGCATACCGTTCGACACCGCTGGGCCACGTATCAGGATCACGTAGCGTTACCAGTGAGCTACGCCCGTCCTGTTCCGGAAATTGAATCCATTTCAAACTGCGGACCGGCACCGATGCCATGATCCAGTATTCATCAATCCCAACCAGCCGAGCCAGGTCGGCACCTGGTGAAACCTGGGAACCGACGTTGACCCTGCGATTGAGGATCTGAGAATCGAAGGGAGCCGCGATGCTGGTGCGTGTCAGGTCGAGCCGGGCACGTTCGATGGCCGCTTGGGCGGCGTTGACTTCGGCTTGAATCGATTCGACCTGTGGTTCTCGCAAAACGAGCGCCCGATTCGCCTCGTCGATGGTTCCCTCTAACAGGGCTAGTTCCTTCTTGGCCAGCGATTGTCGTCCCCGTTCGATCTCTAGCGAAGCCATGGCCTGTTGCAGTTCGCTCTCGCGAACGGAGATGGTGTTCTCGAAATCGGCAGGGTCAATCTGTAGTAGAAAGTCATCCTTCTTGACCATGCCGCCGGGAACGAATTTCGGGGAAATCGAAGTTACCTGACCGCTTACCCGCGGGCTTAAAGTGATCTCTTGGGCTGCCTGAACCGTCCCCAGGACGACAAGCGTCGGTGAATAGGTTCCCTTCTCGACCGTTACCGTTTCCACGATCGCCGCCGACTTGCGTGTCGCTTCGATCTGCTGCGCCTTGGGCTCGGTCTGATTGATCACAATGATCGCCGCTACGGATACCCCAAGGATTGTCAGGCAGACCATGGCTGTGCCCAGGAACTGCAGGACTTTCACGATGGTGGAAGGGGTTTTCGGCGGAGCGTCATTCATCGATGCCGTTCTCCATGGGTAGCTCCTCTACAATTACCGGTGGAGCCCCTTCAATGAGTTCGATGGGAACGCCGTCAATGTATTCCAAAGGGATACTTGCCAAGGGGTAAGTTTCTCGTGGGTCGAAATCACCTGCCAGGGCCAGGTATAGGGCGATGCGGTTAAGTATCAATTCTAGTCTTGCGGACAGAACGGTTCGCTGCAAGCTTTGTTCCTGCTGCATCGAGCTCAACACGTCCAGGTACTCCGTTTCGCCAATCAAGTATTGTTCGCGCAGCTGAAGCGAAGCCTGATGCGCGAGCTTGGCCTGTGTTTCCAGTTTCTCGATCCTCTGCAACTGATACCGTTCGCGGGTCAGCGCATTCTCGACCTCCTGATAAGCAATCAGGACCGTCTGAGAGAACTCGGTGAATCGCAAACGAACTGTCGCCACATTGCGATCGACTTCGGCCCGGCGCTGCCCCCCATCGATCAGCGGACCGATCAATTGCCCCGCTACGGAGAAGACCCACTCGCGAAAGAGATTCTCTGGGCTTTCGGCGACCGTGGTGAAGGACGCGGCCAGGTTTAGGCGAGGATACTGGGCACTGACAGCCGATGCCAAATCACGATCGGCGGCCCACAACGCGAGGAAGTCGCGACGAATATCGGGGCGGCGATTTAACAGTTCGGTCGGCAGGCCTGCTTCTGGCAAAGGGGGTAGCTCTGGCAGTTTCGATCCGGGCGAATAGCTTGCCTCTTGCGGCGGCTGGCCTTGCAGTACCGCCAAGAGATGCTCCAGCACTTCTATCCGAGATAGAACAACCACACGCTGTTCGCGCGTCGATTCCACGAGCTGGCGTTGTCGCAAGACGTCGGCACTGCGGATTTGCCCAAGTCCGAAGCGAGCCTCTTGCAGTTTGAGTCCGGTCAGGTTCGTTTGAATCTGTTCATCCAGCAGCTTGATCTGAGCATTCGCTTCGATCAACGCGAACCAAGTGCGGGCAACATCGGCAGAAAGAGTCAGCGCCACGACATTCAGGTCCGCTTCGGTTGCCGAGGCACGCAGCCATTGGGCATCGACTCGCGAGCCGATTTCGCCCCACAAGTCGACCTGGTACGAAGCATCGAGCCCCAGGATCCAGCGGGCCGTGTTCGGCGCGTCGGTGCGTACGGTGCTGTCGGTGGAGGCAACCCCGTTCACATCGGGTAGTAGATCGGAAGCTTCCCGCCGAGCAACCGCTTGAGCCTGAAGGATTCGCTGCATTGACCCTTCCAAGTCAAAATTCCCGCGTATTGCGAGATCGACTTGTTGGTTGAGTTCCTGGTCGTCGAAGGTGGTCCACCAGAAATCTCGTAGCGGAGCTTTACCACTTTCGGAAAATGGGGGAGGAGCTTGGGTCGGCAACGTCACGGCCGATTCTTTCCCCGCGCAGCCGACAATACAAAGCTGCAGCATCGATAGCAGCAACCCTACCGAGAGCCCGCAGGTTGGAAGGTGGGATTTCATCGGTTGAGATGTTAGCCCGCTAACTTGATCCAAGGCAAGACCAAATTAAGACTTACGTGCGGGCTAGCAGCCATGTGACAGCAAGCGATTCACGCCCAACCTGCCCCGCCTGAAGAGGTGCGCTGCTGGCTAACCGGTGACCAAATGATTGGCTGCCTGTTCAGGACTGTGCATGATTCGCAGGTCGACATCGTTGAGCCGCATCCTGGCGGACTCTAAGTAGACGCCGAACAACCCCGCCGAAAACGTTGGATCAGCAAGAGTTAGGATGATTCGGCCATTCACCGAGAACTCGATGTAGTGGCCAAACGCGATCAAGCAGATTTCCGCCTCGCCTGGTGTTTCGCTCCTCCAATTGCCACTTTGCAGGGCCTGGAACTGCATCATATGCTCGCCACTTCCGGGGGCACCGGTGTGCCAGGCTCGTAGTTGGGCCATTCCCTTGAGTAGGTCCAGCGACAAGTAATACCCATCCTGCGTTTCGGGATCGACTCGGAAAATAACTCCACACTTGCCAAGGCCATACAGGTCGATCTTGGCCGTGAACTTCGCCGATTCGATCGAACCATCGAACACATATGCCTGGAAGCCTGCTTCGCACCCCAGGTCGAGGTTATTGCCATCGATCGAGCAAAACTGTTTGCCGATACCTTGCTGAAGCTGGTGAATACAGCGGGTATCGACGCGTTCGCCGATGAACTCGTTCAGCCCCTCGAAGGTTGTTGTCCGCAACATTCCGTTCTCAGTCAGCTTCAGACGCTTTGGCGGAGGCATCAGGTTGCGAGCTGTTCGATCCGCACCACCCAGGGAAAAGAAATTCCACAGGAGCCAGCCTTTATCGTCGCGACAAACGCGACCTGCGTAGTTTCCTTGGGCGAGAAGGACATTGTCGTAATAACTTCGCCAGGGGTTACCAATCTTGTCGGTATGCCAGTAGCGAATCTTGGCGTCTTCGCGAATGCTGCCAATCAGGTAATACTCGTCGTCGAGCTTCAGCAAGTTAGGAACTTCGATATCGTCGTAGAGGCCTGGGTGATGGAGCGACGGCCTGGCCTCGAACTTTTCTGGGGCAACTTCTTCCATCACTCCGACGCATCCGCGGCGGACGATGGGGCCTTCTTTCATGCGGGCCGCCATGATCAACCAACCACGATCCCCTTCGTGGTAGTAATACGGGTCGCGAAAGCTAATCCAGCTGCGTCCCTCGTCCAGACGTGACTCGTAGAACTCGGAAGAAGCCTCCAGCGGAAGATGGCTATCAGGATCGATCATCGCGTGACGGCAACTATTGGACTGCTGCCGAGCAATTTCGCGAGCCTGAAGAACCTTGGGGGGATCGTTCTGCCCTCGATGATCCTCCCAATTCACCGGTCGTTTTTGCCAGTGGAACAGGTCATCGCTGACTGCCAGCCCGAGGCGTTGGATGTTGCCTTGCTCGCGACGTGACAGACCCGTGTAGAACATCCGCCACCGTCCCGGCTGATGGGGGTCGGGGGAAACGGCCATCGTCCACAGCATAAGGTCATCCCACGAGCCGGGATCGCCAATGAACAGCGCATTGTTCACGCGCCGCCAGTCGATGCCGTTGGTGCTGACCGCGTGTGCGATAAAATCATGGTTTGGCAGCACCAGATGAAACAGGTGATACAGTCCGTCGTGATAGACAATATCGACATCACCGATCGCCTTGCGGCTACCTTGGGTTTCCGTATACATGGTGCCGATCTCGTTCGCAGAGCCAAGTCATCCAGGCTGGCCCTAAACGTCGTAATGCCAGCTCCTTCTCGCAGCTTAAGGGATACGGCACCTCGCTGCGAGAGCAAATACGGTAGAAGCTTACGACGTAGCGATCGAACTCAAATGAAACTCCGAGATCAGCTTCTCGGCGTTCGTAATTAGGTTAAATTCCTGCTCGACACGGGCCCGACCGTTTTCGGCGAACTGGCGGCGTAGGCCTGCATCTTGATAAAGGGTCTTGATGCTGTCGACGATCGAATCGACGTCACGGGGGTTCGGCAGCAGGCCGCACTGACCACCGAGCAGTTCAGGAATCCCTGAAAGATTGCTGCCAATGCACGGCACGCCACTGGCCATGCCTTCCATAAGAACGACCGGAATGCCTTCGCGCTGGCCATTCTTGGTAAGCACGCTCGGTGTGACGAGGGCATCCGCTGCGGCCAGGTGATCGACAATCTGGTCTCGCGTCCGCGGACCCCAGAAGATGACGTGCTCTTCAATGCCAAGATCTTTGCATTGCGTCTGCAGCATCTCCATGTCGGCACCACCTCCGATGAACTGGCACTGCACATCGAACGCTTGCTCACGAAGTTTGGCACAGGCCTGAATCAGGTAAGTTTGTCCTTTGACCTCGTGAAGTGTTCCGATACAAAGCAGAACCATTGGGCCTGTTCCCTCATCAAAGCTCGTTGACGAAGTTCGAGGGGTGAACTTGGCTGTATCTACACCGCAATGAATCACATGCACCTTCGATGCGAACTGCTGGCCACACTCTTCCAAGATCAGATTTCGGTTGTAGTCAGAGATGCCAATCACGGACGACGCGTCAGCGACTTTCTCTAGCAGCATGTGACGATCGCAGTGAAGGTCCGTACCATGCGCGGTGAAGCTGTACGGAATGCCTGTTAGTCGGTGAATGATATAAGCCGTCGCTGCCGGGTGGCTGCAAAAATGGGCGTGGATATGCGTGACGCCGCGCCGCTGCATGTCTTTGGACATCCACACCGACTTGGGAAAGTAGAGCACGGCACCGGCAAGATAGCGGACGCTACCCAGGTTTGCTCGCACCAGCGTAAACCAGGTTGCCAAGTAGGTGCCTGGCATCTGCAGCAGGAATTGCAAGTTGGCCAGAACGATGGCAACCGATAGCCACGGCGAAAAGTGGGCTTTGGCCACGATCGGCTCGGCCTCTTTGTGCATTGTGGTGCACTTCTCGCGTCGCAGAGGATAGACCTCGACTGGAACGCCTACCCGCTGGGCCGCTAAGATCTCGTACAGCACGAAGGTTTCCGTCAGCTTCGGGAACCGCGACATAATGTAGGCAACCGGCGCATGGGTGACTTGTGCGTTTTCACAGGCGGTATCGGTTTGCGGTGATTCTTCTGCAATCGCCATACGAAACTTCTCTTAACCGGATTGTTCTGTGGTAAGCAGACGGCCCAAATAAGGAACCCGAGCTACCTCGGGAAAAACGTTCGCGACTTCCAAGTCTTCACGGCATAACCAGGCAAGCAGTAAGGATGTCGCCGCAAGCAGCACCGGCATCCAAACGGGAGCCACCAGAGCGCTGCCTGCTGCGCCCCAAAGTCCCCACGTCAGGATCCCGGCCAGTGAGTAGGCCCGAATCAGTCGCCAAGCCACAGGGTTCACGTCCACAGTCATGGCGACCGCGGCCATACAAGCGATGCCTTGAATACCAAACCCAATCAAAATCGCCCACGCTCCACCAACGGCTCCGAATGTGGGGACTAGCAAAAAGTTCGTACCGATGGCTCCGGCCAGGCTGATGACGTCGACCAGAATCAACATTCGCAGGCCACTCACAACACGGATCAATCGCAGGTTCATCCCGACGATCGTGTTGATAAAAAAGCCCAACGATAGAATCGCCAGCGTGGAGGCGGAGTCGGCATACTGGGCACCAAACAGCAATACGCACAACTGCTCAGGCATGAGAAAGCACGCCAGAAAGAGCGGGAAGGACAATACCGTGGTCCAGATGGTCGTTTTGCGGAACAGGTGATTCAGTGAATCAATTGCCCCTTCCGAAAATAAGCGGCCGGCACTGGGCATGAAAAGCATCGAAAATGTCGCGATGACAATGTCGTTCAATCTTGCGGCAGGAAAGACGGCCTGAAAACCGGCGACTTCACTTGGCGAGTGGAATATACCGATGATCAGCACGACCATCGCACCACGCATCAGAAACCCGACGTCACCGAAGATCAACGTCAGGCTGTAGCTAAACACTTCACGGGCCGTCGACTTCATATCGTGCCAGGTGACGCAAACAAAGTCATCCCGTTCGCGAATCAACGAGCGAACTAAAGTCACGTATATCAGAACACCGATCAGCGACGCAATCACTTGACCAGCAGCGAAGGCAAAGATCCCTCCGCCTGCCAATACGACGACAATGACGGCCAGCAACCGCAATAGCGGCCCAAGGATGTGCTGCCGGACAAATATTGCTCGTGGCTTGCCAAAGACTGAGAACAGCGAAGTGACGAAACAATCCAGGACAATGCAGGGGGTCATCCAGATCATGACCAACATCACATCCATCGAACGAGACGGGCTCGAGTAGATGTGCTCGAAACCCCAAGTCATGTAGACGACCACGATCGCCAACAACGAGCACAGAAAGGTCGACAGCGCCATGAGCTGCGCCGCCGCCGAGAACTTCCTCAGATCTCCCGTACTTTGATAACGGGGAAGTACACGCAAAGCGGTCTTGTCCATCCCAAACGCGGCAAAGACAGCAGCAACCGCGACAGCAGACAACGCCACCGAATAGACACCGAACTCGTCTTTGGAGAAGTATCGGACCGCAGCGAGCTGGATGGCGAAGTTCATTCCCAACGACAGACACCGCCCAGCAAACAGGAGCGAGGACCCTCGAATGCCTCGGGCGATCTCCCCGCTATTGGGGGTAGAGGGTGGTGTAGTGCTCTTGTTCATGAACTTGAAGAGTTGGATTTCCGTGCTGTCGAAAATGGATAACCGCTTCCCATTATGCTTCCCCCCTGCCTCGCCGAAGGTCGGAAAAATTCTGATTTACAAGGCATCGTGCCTGAAAAACGATGAGATGTGAGTGTTTTTTCACCCATCACCTTGTATGTAGTCTGCAGATAGATCGTGTCGATCGTTGTCACCCCCCAAGACCAGGATTTCGAGCTTCGCGCATCCCGTCGAAGCAGGTCAGAATTCCTGCAGACATTGCTGACCGTCGTGCCCATGATGCTCGCCGATGGGGTGAGCATCGTCATCACCATGGCGTTTGCGCAAGTTCTTTTAGCACTTGTATTTACCGACGTCCACTACGCGTTAACCCGGCAACTCCTGCCCCTTCTGGCGATTGCGGCGGTCACCTATACCATCGGTGGCGCGTATCGCATTTGCGGACTGCACCCGAGCCAAGAATTGCGGCGGATCACTTTGCTCGACAATACGGCGCTGCTGCTACTACTCTTGGCGAATCTTCTGTTCAGCGAATCGAGTACACCCTACGAACTTTCCTTGGTCTGCCTGACCCTGGTCCTGCTCAATTTGATTCATCCCGGTGTTCGTCTGGTAAGTCGAACCCTGCTCAGCACTCAGCCTTGGTGGGGATGGTCGGTTGTTGTGGTGGGGCATCGCGAACATGCCCAGCGAGTCTTAAAACACATCCAAAAGAATGCTGAACTGGCCATGCGCCCGGTCAAGCTTCTCACTTCCGAGGAATTCAGTACTGCTTCGACAACTCCGGAAAAAGAGCAGCTCGCACGTGATACCGTCGCCCAAAGCCACGCCAGCATCGTGGTGATGGCCGTCGAGAATGCCGATCCAACCTCTTACTGCAGCGATATCGACTTTTGGTCGACACAGTCCAAAGACGTCATAATCGTCCCGGCGAACTTCCAATGGCCTACACTTTGGACCGAGGCACGCGACATTGGCGGCATCATGGGACTGCATGCCCGAGCCAAGCTTCTCTCGCACTGGAGACTTCTTTCAAAGCGAATCCTCGATATCGGCCTCATCCTGTTGTTTTCGCCCGTATTGCTTCCCATTTTCCTGTTGATTGCCGCGCTCGTTCGACTGAACTCGGCGGGACCGATCTTCTTTGGCCATAAGCGGATTGGTCGGTCAGGCCGTACATTTACCGCCTGGAAATTTCGCAGCATGGTACCCAATGCGAACGAGGCGTTAGAGAAGTACCTAAACGATCATCCCGAGCTCCGCGTAGAGTGGGAGCGTGACCATAAGCTGAAGGATGACCCCCGAATCATCCCAGGGATAGGGAATATTATCCGCAAATTCAGTCTGGATGAGCTTCCCCAACTGTGGAATGTGCTCCGCGGAGACATGAGCCTGGTGGGGCCACGCCCTATCGTCGACTCCGAAATTGAGAAGTACTGCGACGTATTTCCGCTCTATCTCAAAGTGACACCCGGAATAACAGGTCTTTGGCAGGTATCCGGCAGAAACAATACAACCTACCAAGAACGCATAACACTCGACGCGTTCTATGTGCGAAATTGGTCTCCGTGGCTAGACTTATATATACTAGCGAGGACAATAAAGACTGTACTTCTACGCGAAGGCGCTTATTAGCCTCCTTTGCATAGAGATCTATTGTATGCACACATTTACAAGGTTTCTATTAGATGGGTGCAGCATCCCTCATTGTCCAGCCGAGAATGACCTCCCACGTGCAGCCCATCGTACTGACACCTGGTCAACTGACTTTCGAGCAAATAGCTGCTTGGAAGGATATTCTTGCCACGGACAGCTCGCTCCAATCACCTTTCTATTTCCCTGAATACACGCAGGCGGTCGGCAGTGTACGAGACGACGTGTACGTCGCTGTCATTGAAGAAGACGATACTCCCGTTGCGTTCTTTCCGTACCAACGTGGTTCTGCAGGCCTCGGGCTGCCGGTGGGTGGCAAGCTTAACGACTTCCAAGGAATCATCGGTACCATCCCAGACACCCTGTCGATCCAATCGATCTTAAAGGAGTGCGGACTCTATAGCTGGGCATACGATCATCTGCCCGACACGCAAACCGACTTGATGCACTCCTGTTCTCGTGTGTCAGCCTCGCCGTATATCGACTTCTCCGACGGCTGGAAGGCATACCAAGACAACCGCGCCCAAGCCCACTCATCGATCATTCGCGAAACCAAGCGGAAGGAACGCAAGCTAGCGCGAGACGTGGGCAGCGTCCGATTTGCTTTTCAGTCAGAAGACGACCAGGTCTTTGAACAATTGCTTGAGTGGAAGTCTGCCCAGCGTCGCAATACAAATACATTCGATGTCCTACAGATGGACTGGGCTCGCAAAGTTCTCGAGAACCTGCGTACCGTCCAGACCGATCAATTCCGCGGCTGTCTCTCGGCCATGTACGCTGGAGACAAACTGATTGCGGCACACTTCGGACTGATATCCAACACCGTAATGCACCTTTGGTTCCCAGCCTATAACGTTGACTTTTCCAGCTATTCACCGGGGGTATGCCTGATGTTGAATATGCTGGAAGAGGCAGACGCACGTGGAATCACACGTTTCGACCTCGGCAAAGGGGACGAACGTTTCAAGCAACGCCTTTCGAATGGAGCTACGAACGTTTGCCAGGGAGCCATCACCTCAAGTACCTTCGCGAATTACTGCAATAGCTTTTACGGCATGGCCCGCGATGGCGTCAAGCAGTTGCCATTCCGGGGCCTTCTCAGAAGCTCCAAGCGTTGGTTCGACACCTGGATGTACCGCTAGCTGGTTAAGTGATTCGGTTCGAGTTCCAGATGTCGACGCGACGTCCAACGAAGAACTGATACCAGCCACTCAATGCCGAGAAATTCGCCATACAGAAGAAGTAGGGCACAGCCATAATCTTCGCGATTTTATTGCGGAAGATGGGCGTATTGCGAAGCAGAATTCCGACCAGGGCCAGCGAGTAAAATACTAACTGCAGGCCGAGAAGTACTTGATAAATGAGCCCCTGACCGACGCAAGCGACGTTCAACACAAGGATTACCGGCAGCAGAAAGATAACACTCCAGCGAAGCAACTTATGCGAAGCCAATTGGAAGGAGTAAAACCCATAGACAAAGGGATTTAACAGGGCTTTCATTACCCAGAGCCCCCGAATACCACGGGCAATGATCCGCGATTTACGGCGGAATTCGGCCTTATCCGAAGCGGCAACTTCTTCATAGGCAATCGCCTCTGGCTCGAACACCAGGCGATACCCTTTCGCGACGACGCGTGTTGAAATCAGGAAGTCATCGCAGACGCCAGAAGGAACGGGCTCGAACAATTCGCGACGAACGGCATGGATGGCCCCGGTGGAAGAAGTCACACTACCGGAGCGTGACTGCATTCGCTTGAGGAATCGGTCGAAATTCCAAAACAGCCGCTCTCCGAGGCTACCAGCATTGCCCTTATCTTTGGTATAGACCTGGTCGCCGGCAACACCACCAACAGTAGGGTCAGAGAAGCAAGCGGCGATCGCTTGTAGCGAATGGGGATCGTACATGCTGTTGGCGTCTGAAAACACAAGAATATCGCCTTGTGCTTGCGCAACGGTTTCATTCAGCGTGCCGATCTTGCCTTGTCGCTGGCATGCGACAAGACGCACTCCGCGGTCTTGAAACTCGGCGACGATTTCGTTCGTGCGATCGTCGGAACCGTCTGATCCTACAAGGAGTTCTAGCTTCTCACGCGGATATTGCTGCGTAATCGCGTTTTGCAGTTTGTCCGCAATTACGTCCTGTTCGTTGTGCGCAATGATCACCAGGGTCATGCTTGGCGTGGCTGCTGACTTACGGATTGGACGGGCCAGCATTCCCCTCATCATGAGCAGGAGCGGGAACCCCAAATATGCGTAGACTACGACAGCCAATGTGATCCATAACGCAATGCCAATAAGTGTCATGTGAGTGTGCGCTTTGTTCGAATATTTGTGCTTATTATGTAATCCAGACTATTCACAAATGGCTCGATGGCAAGCATTCTAGAACAAGAACAAATCATAATTATTTGTTTATGCCGTGCGTGTTCTTTCTTACTCCGCGCAGCTGCTTGATCGTCATTTTTCTTGAAATCAGGTCCGATGATTCGATCCCAATCAGAAGACACCAAGACCGGTTCCGACCAAATCCGTATCTCTACGTTCCTACGTAAATGGTATTACTTCGCCATCACGATACCGGTGTGCCTGGGCCTTGGTGCGGTGCACTACTTCTTGGTGACACCTACGTACGTGGTTACGGCACGTATTTTGATTCAAGAACGAGGGCGACCACTTACGCCCCATGAAGGGAGTGCGCTCGATCAAAGCTTTCTGCCGACTCACGCCGAGATCCTGAGTAGCCCTTCGGTCATTGGTCGTGCCGTTCCTGAGATCCCTAGTGCCAAGGTAAATTCGCCCGATAAGTCTCCGATCGACAAGGTGTTGGAACGCCTGGAAGTTCGTCCTCTTGCAGGTACGAACGTACTCAGCGTCACGTACACCGATGAAAACCCCGAATGGGCTATCGATGGCCTTTCCAAGATCATCGACTCGTACCGTGACTATCTTTCCGAGCGAGAACAATCGGGCCATCAGGAAACGATTGTCTTATTGGATAAGCGCGCCGAAAAGCTCCGGCATGAGATCGCTGATCTTCAGGTGGAATACCAAGAGGTTCGTAGTCAAAGTCCACTCCTGGGGAACGACGCCGACGCTGCTTCGGTGCAACGAAACAAGCTGATGCGAGTGGGCGAAGAACTTGTCCGCACGCAGACTCAACGCATTGCTTTGGAAAACCAGCTTGAGACGCTTCTGGCCCTCAAGCCGGACCCAGCCAAGAAGAACATTCACCTGGTTGCCAAGCCTGCCATCCCAAATCAGTTCGACAATCAACGAAAGATCGTCGAGCTACTGTCTCGTTTGAACGCCGATGGCCTGTTGGCCGGGGCGCATCTGCAAACCGACTTGGATACCTTGCTGGCCGCCGAGGTCGAGTACTCGGAACTCCGCAAGAACTATGGTGACAAGCACCCTAACGTACTGGGTGTAGCGGAACGCATCAACACGATTGAACACCGCCTGAATGACATTGCAGACTCCGCCCCGGAACTCGTCCGCCAAGAGACTTCGGCCCTCAAACGCCGCGAGACCCAGTTGTCTTCGCTGTATCAAACTGAGTTCGCGGAGGCGAAGAAGATCGACGAGTTCCTGGTCAAGCAGCAGCAAAAGCTGGACGAGATCGAGTTGGTCAAGTCGGCGCACGATACCATCGTCTTGCAGCTCAACGAACTTCGTGTTGCGGATCAAGCCGTTACCGAAGGCCGTTCGAGTGTGCTGGTGAGTGTCTTGGATGGTCCGATCCTTACCGATGAATTGCTGTGGCCTCAACCAAAGCCGTTATTTGGCATTTGTGTACTTGCCGGCTTGGCGAGTGGATTCTGCCTGGTGTTCGCATCGGAAAAGCTGAAGCACTACAACCAAACGTTCGATCCATCCAGTGCTCCACGACAGTTGCCGCTGGAATTCGAGAGAAGAACGGCCTAGCCATCCACCCATGGAAGCAAGCTCGAACAAGTCTGAAGCTCAGCACATCGCCTATCTCTGGGGCAGTTGGTTCGCCATTACTTGCCTGTGGATCTTGGCGGCGTTCCACGTGCTTTCTGGTGCCAGTCCGGTTTGGCTGGGTATTGTTGTTTTGCCGGTCGTTTTGGTCGCTGGTTATCTGAAACCGCATTTAGCGACATTTGCCTGTGTCTTTCTAATCTATTCGAACCTACCGGTTGTCGCGGCGCAATTTCATGGTCTTCCGTATGCTGTCGTAGCCATGACCCCTGCGATGCTACTGCTTCCCCTGGGTTACTTTTTATGGATCAAGGAAGAAGGGGTCATCTTCCCCTGGGAAGGGATGCTCGTGGTTGGCATGGTCGTGGTTCAGTCGTTTGGGGTGATGTTCTCGCGGGCCCCAGATGAATCGTTCACGGATCTTGTTCGATCGATCTTTGAAGGACTAGGACTCTTCTTTCTCGTGATCAACGCGATTCGCACGCCAGTAATCCTGCGAGGATCGCTTTGGGCTCTCTTGGCAACGGGTGCCTTTATGGGGGCCGTGACTGGGCATCAGTACTTCACCAATAACTACCAAAGCAACTACGGTGGCCTGGCGCAAGCAGATCAACTCGGTTTTAGCGAAGTCAATGAACGTGGTGTCTCGATCGTGCGCGCACGTTCCGCAGGCCCTGTCGGCGAAAAAAATCGCTATGCCCAGAACATGTTGATGCTTCTTCCAATTGGCGTGTGCCTGGCACTAACCGAGCGAAAGCATTGGCTTAAATATGCAGCCTGGGCCGCGACCGGCTTGACTGTCATTGGCTGGGCCGTGACGTTTTCGCGTGGTTCGGTGGTTGGGCTCGCGGGGACGATCGTGGTTGCCGTATTCCTGGGATATTTACGCCCCAGGGTTCTCGTCGCCATGGGAATTGCCGCCGTCTTGTTCGTAGCGGTGATGCCAGCCTACCGCGAGCGTATAACTTCTCTGTTGGCCGCCAGTTCACTTTTGTCGTCGACACAATCTGCCGAGGAAGCAGACGGTTCGCTACGTAGTCGGGCCACGATCATGATGGCTGCCGCAAACGTCATTGCCGAGAATCCCATTCTGGGGGTCGGCCAGGGAATGTTCCCCTACTATGCCCGCGAGTACGGCAAGAAGAGTGGCTACAGCGTACTGCAAGGAAACTGGGAGGCCCACAATCTCTACCTGGGCATCGGGGCCGACAGCGGCCTTCTTGGTCTCAGCTGCTTTCTGGCAGCCATTGGCGTCGTCATGGTTCGCCTACATCGCATTCGACGAAGGCTTCTGGAATCCAATCCAACGGCGGCGTTAATCGCCACGGCCTTTGTCTTCACCCTTTTGATCTATCTCATGTCAGGCATGTTCTTGCATTACTCGTACATCCGGTACTTCTGGCTGCTGTTCGCAATGGCAAGTGCCACCGCTACCCTTTACGCACAAAAGTCGCCATCGGTTCCGGCGAGTCGAGGGGTGTCAGAATTATTCTGATCCCATTCACATATTAACGAATCAGAATGGATAACTCACGGAAATCCGCTTCTCCCTAACCAACAACCGCTTCAGCGATCATCGTGGCAAACTCACCTATAGAAACGATCGGAATTCTGGCTCCCGGAGAAATGGGTTCCGCTTTGGCGGGCATATTTCGCCAGAATGGCTGCCGGGTCGTTACTTCAGTACACAGCCGTAGTGATCGTACAAAGCAACTTGTCGCAGAAGCAAAGATCGAGACGCTGCCGACCTTGCAAGATGTCGTTGGCCAGTCGTCGATACTTATCTCGACAACACCACCGCAATACGCTGCCGACCTGGCAATGGAAGTCGTGGGCATGACTCCCCAAGCAGGCACCCTCTACATTGATGCAAACTCCATCGCTCCCAAGACAACACAAACCATTCAGCATCTGGTGAACTCCGCTGGCATGCCGATGGCCGACATGGCCATTCGAGGACTGGCCGGCCAACTTCGTCAGCGAGGAGCAATTTATTTGAGTGGCCAGCAGGTATCGCGAGTTGAACCGCTGCTTAGCCCTATCGAGACAGAATACCTGGGAGACGAAGTCGGCTCGGCATCGCTACTGAAGATGTTGATGGGGGGGCTATCCAAAGGAATCGCGACGCTCGTCATGGAACTGGGAGTGGGTGCTGATCGAGCTGGCATTCTCGATCGCTTCCTTCAGGGGCTCGGACGATATTACCCCGATGTTTTGTCCGCGATGGATTCGGTTCTGCCAACCTACCCGTTACACGCTGGACGACGTGCTCACGAGTTACAAGAAGTGATAGCCTGCCTGGCCGACTGGGGTGTTGAAAGCCAGGTCGTGGCCGGAGGGAGTCGTCTGCTTGAAAGCTACTCGCATACGGAACTAGAGAAGTCGAGTGTTCAACTCAACGCAGCTACTGTGCATGAGAATCTCAGAGCTTTGGCTCACCAGTCATCATTCCTATCGTCATCTACAGGGTAACACTTTGTAGATTCGCTTAGCCAGCGTCCTAGAGACGTCAGCAACCGCAGAAGACCAGCAACCATGAACAAGCGTCTAAGATCCGCCGCTCTTAACCCCGGCCCGGGTTTTCGAATTCGCACCGACTTCGTCCGACTTGAAGAAATTGTCTATCGGCAACTAGGGCGTTTCGAAACGCCAGACATTTCGGACATGCTCAACCGTCTTTACGCGGTAGACTCCGAGATTCGCTCGCTGACGAGTCCTGACCATTTTCTTTGTGGCCCGGTTTGTACCGTGAAAGTCTTTCCCGGCGATAACCTGATGGTTCACAAAGTGCTTGATATCGCCAAGCCAGGTGATGTCGTTGCGATTGACGCTGGCGGTTCCCACATGAACGCGGTTTTGGGGGATATTATCTGTACCAAGGCCCGTCATCGCGGTATCCAAGGCTTTATCGTCGATGGTCTCATTCGCGATCTCCCCCAGATTCGCGAGCTCGACTTCCCGGTGTTTGCTCGAGGCGAGACGGCGATTGGCCCACTGCATCGAGGTCCTGGTGAGATCAACTACCCGATCGCACTCGGGGGTATCGTCGTGAACCCTGGGGACGTCATCGTAGCCGATGCCGCTGGTATCGTTGCCGCTCCACAAGATATTGTCGCAGAGTTGATTCGCCGTTTGAAAGTACACGAGGCCGGTTCGCGCGAGTACATCGAAGCCGTTCAACGCGGTGAGTTTTCGAATGCCTGGGTCGACGATCTACTTGCCGAGCAGAACTGCGAAATCGAGACTCCCGATCTCGCCCCTCTCTCTTCTGACTTGAAAAATGGAGCGTCCCTCGTCAATCCGATCGAAACCGAAGAGCACGCATAGGTTTCGTGATGTGGAATCATTTAGATCTTCGTGCGCGAAGTCTTTGGAACTTCGCGGCCACGAAGCTGAAAGCTAGAAGCACAGCAGCTAAGGCGATGCAGCGGCAGCGCGACGAGTTCTATACGCATGCCTGGCAGCAAGCTGCTGCGCAAATCGGAGCCTCCAGCGAGCATCTCGATGGCGGACTCATCGAGTTTGCTCGTAAAGGACGGACGACTAGAGCCTGGAAGAACTATACAACCCTCGACGACCCAGTAACGCTGCGTCTGGCAGGCAATAAGCCACTCGTATTGAGCAAATTAGAGGGTATCGCACCGGTCTCTCCGTGGAAAACTTTTAAGCTTGAGACGATCGAGTCTGCCCATGCGATGCTCGACGGCAGCCCGCATGTGGTAAAGCCAGCCCGAAACACGGGAGCCGGATCAGGCATAACAACTGGTGTTCGTACCCGCGCAGATCTCCGTCATTCCGTCGCGAACGCGGCTGCATTCGACGCGGTACTACTCATCGAAAAGCAAATCCCTGGTGCCAACTATCGCCTGCTATTCCTGAATGGCGAACTGATCGAGATCGTGCGTCGTGATCCTCCTGCCGTGGTGGGTGATGGCAAAAGTTCAGTTCGGCAGTTGGTCGCGGCCGAAAACGAGTTCCGTCGAAAGCAAGGGTGGCGTCGTGCCCAAACCATGCTTTCGATCGATAACGACATGCGGCTTACTTTGTCGGCAGTTGGCATGACATTAAGCTCCGTTCCACAGCGAGACCAAGACGTAGTGCTCAAGACCGTCATCAACGAGAACCGCGCATGTGAGAACGTGCTCGTCGAACAGATGTGCTCCGAGATCATTGCCACGTGTCGCGAATGCGTTGTTTCGCTGGGCATCCAGTTGGCAGGGGTCGATATCATCACACCCGACGCGAGTGTCCCCCTATCAGAGTCAGGCGGCGTTGTCCTGGAAGTGAATACGACTCCGGGGCTGTACCATCACTTCGATCCCGACGAGATGAAGTGTCGTGTGGCCCCAGCGATTCTTGAGGCGGCTCTGCGTCCGGCGGTTTCCCTGCCGAGAAAAGTGGTCCATGAAAAGTGGGAGGTCGCATCCTGATGTCCGCGATCCCTCCCACCGTAAGTAAGACTTTGATGCCATCGGAAGCCACATATTCAATTTCCGCGAAGCCACCGGCGATTGTCATTGGCGGGGGAGCGAATGCGTTATCCATTGCCCGCTGCCTGGGCCGCTCTGGCATTCAGGTAATGGCCCTCAATTACGAGAATTCGCCGGTTCGATATTCTCGATTCGCTCAATGGCTAAGCTTCGATGGTAAGCCGCAGGGGAAATCAACATGGCGCGACTTCCTGCTGGGTTCAGTATCGAATGACCTGCAAGGTGCGGTCCTGATTCCGGCGAGTGACGATGCGTTGGAACTGCTGATAGAGCACTACGCCCAGCTCAAACGAAAGTTTCGGCTTGATCTCTTCGTCCCCGATGCCCAGGCCTTGATGCTCAACAAGCTTCAAACTTACCAGGCAGCGGCTCGCGTCGGTGTTCCGACTCCAAAGTTCTGGCTGGTCGACTCGAAAGCATCTGTGCTTAGCCTGCAAGATCAACTCGTATTTCCACTGTTGGTAAAACCACTTTACTCTCATCGGTTTGTGGCTACTTTCGGCGTGAAATTCCTGGTTGCCGAATCGTTTGAACAATTGAACGAAGCCTGGGACAAGCTTGGCGAAGATCATGAGGTCATGCTCGTCGAAAAGATCCCCGGACCTGACAGTCAACTCTGCAGTTACTACACCTACATCGATGAAGACGGCAAACACCTCTTCCAGTTCACTAAACGCATCATCCGGCGGTTTCCGCCGGAGATGGGGGTCGCTTGCCGACATGTCACCGATCACATTCCTGAACTGGTCGAACCAGCCACCAAGCTCTTTGCAGAAGCCGGACTTCGTGGGCTTGCAAACGTCGAGTTCAAGCTCGACCCGCGAGATGGTGTCCTCAAACTGATTGAATGCAACGCACGCATCACAGCGGCAAATACGCTGCTGGATCGCTGTGGGTATAACCTGGCGTTGTTTCTCTATCAGCGTGTCGTCGAGGGAGATACTCCCCAGTTCGGCGACTATCCAGACAAAGTCTATCTATGGAATCCCGTTGACGACCTGCGTGCATTTATGCAACTGCGAAGCCGTGGCGAATTGAGTTTCTGGGATTGGATTCAAAGTATCAGCAAAATAAATGTAACCCTTCAGATCTTCCAATGGAGTGACCCGCTGCCTACGTGGATGGATACCTGGCATCGTCTTTGTCGGGTTTTGAAACGCAAATAACTTTTGGGTGGAGAGCGGTTTCATGAGTGAAGAACACCAGGCGGAACAACCGGTTGACTATGCCGGACAGTTTGCGATCTTTGCCTTCCTGATGGCATGCGGCATTCTGTTTCATCAGTCGATCCTGTCTGACTGGAATCCACTATCTCACCAGATACTGCCCTCTCTCGCGGCGCTCGTTGTGGTCTCGCGACCTAAGTCGTTGGTGGCGTTTCTGGTGATGATCGCTGCCCACTTGGCCAGCGTGATGATCGACCTTCCCTATGTGGTTAATCACTGGATTTTCGTCGGTGTCATGGACGTCGCCATCCTGCTGACGGCGGCTATCCTTTACCTTCAGCATCGGACCTCTCGATTGACAGGGGGCGATCTGCTACAGGTTCTCGCGCCCGTCATCCGTTGGTCTGTATTATGTATGTATACATTTGCCGCGCTGGCAAAGCTGAATTCCGACTTCTTTAAGCCAGAGCTAAGTGCTGCCGTTTCGCTCTATGGCGAACTATCGCACAAGCTGGGTGGGCTTCTGCCGCAAGAGACCTGGGCGTTTTATCTTGTTATCTGGGGAACGGCTGCCTTGGAGTGTTCGTTGCCGTTCCTCCTGTCGATCAGAAAGACCCGCTGGATCGGTATTGCTCTGGCATTCTCGTTCCACTTTGCCATGGGCGTATCTGGCTTTATTCCGTTCTCTGGCTTCGCAGTCGCGTTTCTGTTCCTGTTCCTGCCTGAAGACGTACCTGCACGGTTTGCTAAGCTGCGTGACGACACGCGCTGGCTAGACAAGTCCTGTATCGCGATCGAACGAGTTTTTCGCAACCCAGCGATGCCAATCACGCTCTGTCTGGCATGGTTTTTAGTCGCTTGTGCCCGATCATATGCCTGGCTTCCGCCTGATCAGGTTCGTATGGCCGTGATTCGTGTGAGCCAGTTGCTCTTCGCGTTGTATTACGGCGGCGTGGCATTCTTCGTCTGGAAGATGTATGGCCGCACGTTGTTCGATCCTGTCGATCAGCCCCGGCCTGCATCCCTTAAGCTGGCCAGTATCAGCCTGGCGATTGTGCCGCTGGTAGTGATCCTCAATGCGTTGTGCCCGTACATCGGCCTGAAGACCGAGAGTTCGTTCACGATGTACAGCAACCTTCAGACGGAAGGGAACCAGTGGAACCACCTGTTGATGCCTGAAGCAATGAAGGTCTTCCATTGGCAAGATGATCTGGTCAGCATTATCGATTCGACGTATCCTCCGTTTCAGCATGCGGCTAAAGAAGACATTCGTTTGACCTGGTTTGAGTTTCAGCGTCAGGCCAGCGAGGCCGATAGTATTGCTGTGACCTACCGCCGAGGTGATAACGTTTACGAGGTGGCTGACTCCAAAACCGACCCTGTTCTGTCACATCCCCCCGAGGCCTATTGGGGCAAGTGGATGTGGTTTCGCGAAGTCCCGCACCCTGAAAAGAACACTATCCGGCACTAGTGATGATCAAGACCGTGTTCTCACAATGCGCGCTTTCCTTGGTGAACTCCTGGGCTGGCAGCAGCCTTCTCAAAACGCTTGAGTCACGAGATAGCTGCGACAATATTCTGCGCGTGATCACCTATCACCGCGTCGATCTTCCCAGCGACAACCCGCACCTGTACCCAGGCGTGCACAGCGTAACCCCTGACCAATTCGCCACGCAGCTCGATCAACTTCAGGCATGTGCCCAGATCGTCTCTCTGGATGACGTGCTGGACGCCCTCGAAGGACGCCGCCGACTTCCGGCGAAATCAGTGTTGATCACCTTCGACGATGCGTATCAAAACTTCGAAGCGGCATGGAAACACCTCAAGTCACGTGATCTGCCGGTCGTTCTGTTCGTTCCAACCTCCTTTCCCGATCACCCAGAACGTAAGTTCTGGTGGGATCGCGTTCATTGGGCGATTCAGTCGACTCCCCAAACGCAGATCACCCTCGATGGGCAACCGCTGCTGCTGAGTGATCGAAAACACAAAGCGGACGCAGCCCGCCTGATTGCCGCCAAGGTGAAAGAGTTGCCGCACCGCGATGCCATGCCATGGATCGATACCCTGTGCGAAAACCTGCAAGAGGATGCCCGGCCAAACGAGGTCCTCACCTGGCAGCGGTTGCGTGAGTTATCTGCCGAAGGCGTCACCATGGGTGCCCATACGCACACGCACCCTCTCATGAATCAAGTCGATCTAGAAGAGGCCCGCGAAGAGGCCGTTCGTTCGCGAGACGAACTGCAAAGCCGCCTTGGTACAGAGATTCGCTCCTTCTGCTACCCAGCTGGCGGCGTCAGTGACGAAGTCGCTGCAATGTTGAAAGACGTCGGCTATACGGCTGCCTTCACCACCAAACGAGGCGTGAACAATCTAGACAACTGCGATCCGATGCGTCTCGACCGTATCAACGTTGGCGGACGCACGTCGACTAACGTCCTGCGAATGCAGTTTCTGTCGTATGCCCGAGACCTGAAACCCGCCAGGCAGCCAGCTTAGCTGCGTAGCGTAATCCACCACGAATGGCTCAGCAGTGGATCACGCGACTGTCAGGGAGTCTAAAATCCCCACACACTTCGATAGGGGAACAGGAGCACGTCGTCGATCAGGCGATCGAACGTGCGGCGGAAGTACCAGTTTGCATCCGGGTTCAGATAGATGATATCGCCTGGGCAAACATTGATATTCTCTTCCCGGCACTTGCGGGCCTTGATCAGGTCGACCCGAATTAGCATGGGCGATTGGCCTGGAATCTGTCGATGCACGGTGACCGTCGTGGGAGACTCGATCGGATCGATATAGCCTGCCATGGCCACGGCCGTGACAACGTCGACCTCGCGATCTCGCGGCAGGATGAAACCGCCACCGAGTTCCCGTTCACGTTCCCCGGCTGAAAATCGCACGACATTCGTAGGATTCAATTTACCGACGACGTAGAACACTTCGTTTCGGCGGTTGGGAATCACCACGACATCCCCTTCATGCAAGATGACGTCGTGCGGACCGAAGTTGAGGTTGTCCATTCCCCGCAGATCGATCTTTACCACCTCCGGTGTTACGCCGTGTGCTCGCCGATGAATCTCGATCGCTTCAGCTGCGTCTTCGGTGAGACCACCAGCCAGTGCAACCGCGTGAGCGACATCATTTTCGTAGCGTGGAAGCTCGGTGACCCCGGGATTCGCGACCTTGCCCAAAACAACCACGCTGAACGTTGCCTTCTGGGCAAGAGAAATACTTACTGTCGGAGAATTAAAGAAGCCTGCGGCGTAGGCTCGTGTAATTTCTGATTGAGCCTCGGCGAGATTCATACCGCCGACGGGCACCGATCCCACGAGCGGAAGCTGAATGTGCCCCGATCCCATGACCTGCACCAACAGTGGGCGGTACTCGCCATTGGGAAACAATTCGGGAACCGTCACTTCTAGCACGTCTTCCGGTCCCAACAGGTAATCTTTCGGGGGCGGTGCCGTCAGCATCGTGTAATTCAGCGGGGTACCACCGGTGCGTAGCGGAAGACGAAACTCCTCAGGCAGCGTGCTAGCAGGCACGCCGGCGCTAACCAGCGGAGCGTAGCAGCCTGAGCAGATGACTAGCGCGCTTACCACAAGCAGGCCATAGATTGCCTTCGTGCTGAAGCGCAGAATTGCTAGCATTGGGCCGTTTCCTCTTCCGTGAGCTTTCGGCGTCTTCGTAGTATCCCCTAATGCAATCAGTTTCGGCGTAACTGGCGCCACGATTAAGACGAGTCTCTTTCCATCCTACGACTCGATTAGGCGGGACAACCACACTCTTTTAGCTAAGCCGGAATGTCAACGAACTTCGGCTGTCTAACTTGCTGAACTAGCAGTGCGATAGTCTGATCGTCTACAGAGGTACTTAACATCGCGAGACCTCGTCGTCCGAATACCATGGCGACATCGCGAATGAGTTGCAGGGGCGAGTCGATATCGAGCTTGTCGAAAAGTTGTGTCCGAAACGTATGTACGGTCTTGATGCCGATTCCCATTTCCAGGGCAATTTCTTTTACGTGCTTGCCTGATACCATTAGGCGGAAAACCTCGCGTTGGCGGTCCGTCAACAAGGCAATGCGCTCGCCAAGTACCTGCCGTTCGCGACGAGTCTTACGACGCAACCGCGTCCCCAGTATCGCCTGATCGACGACCACTTTCGACCGTTGCAGATCAAATGGCTTCTCTAAAACCGACATCGCCCCCAGTTCCAGGCAGTGTAACGCCTGATGCAGTTGCGATTCTCGTGCCGAGATCAGGATCGATGTAAGTTCCGTCCCCTGGCATAGTTCCGAAATTAACGCTTCGCCGCGGCCACTGTCGAAATCCAAATCAATCACCAGCGCATCGAAAACCATTTTGGATTGCTTCAGGTCTTCGATACTCTTCAGGCAGTAAATATGCCGAGTGCTATCCTGTAATCCGTCATGCAACCGCTTTCGCTGATCGACACACGATTCAAGCAGACCGATGTTGGAACTTGGTGTAAGCAACGTTCGACTTCGTAGGAATGCGACAAAGAACAGGCTTCGCCAGCACTTAGCGCTGGTCGGCCATGCGAGGAGGGGGTCAGCAAAGATCGACAATCGGAGTCCGATCTTCGGCTGCCGATGAAACAGTAGTTCGCTCAGCAGCTGGCAGCAAACGCCGCGATACCAGAAAGGCGCAACAAGATAAGTTTGATGGGTTGCTAGTTAGCAACCTTCCCCTTAAACCGGCAATGTCGACCTTGCCGTCTTTAGCGGTTGCGCTAGATATGTCGGTTGTACGCGCAAAGATAGGGAGCACACTGCTGAGAATCGCACTCGAAAAGCGATTCTCAGGTCCGTTGATTGAGATACGCCTGAAGGTCTAATCAGGAATCTGAGCGCTGTGGTAGACATTCTGGACGTCTTCACAGTCATCGAGCATGTCCAGGAACTTCTCGAATGCCTTGGCATCGTCGCCGGTTAGTTCGGTACTGGCCTGGGCAATAAACGTGATTTCCTGAACTTCCAGTTCGATATCGGGAATGGCATCCAGCAGGGCCTGCTTGGCTTTGAAGAAATCGGTGGCCGCGGTGAAGACCGTCAATTGGCCATCTTCTTCCTCGACATCATCGACATCGACGTCTGCCTCGAGCATCGCTTCGAGAACCTGGTCTTGCTCGCCACCTTTGAACGAGAAAACGGCCAGATGATCGAACAAGTGTGAGACCGATCCAGAATTCCCTAACTTGGCATTACACTTGTTGAAGCAGTTACGAACGTCGGTGATCGTGCGATTGGGGTTGTCGGTCAGGCAGTCAACAATCACGCTGCAGCCACCAGGGCCGAAACCTTCGTACCGAGCTTCCGAGTAATCCTCGCCCCCTGCCCCTTTGGCCTTTTCCAAGGCCTTATCGATCACGTGGGCAGGCACCTGCTCTCGCTTTGCCTTTTCCATTAAGCTCTTGAGCGAAGGGTTTGACTCAGGATCAGGGACCCCATTCTTCGCCGCAACGTACAGCATCTTGCCGTACTTGGAGTAAAGCTTGGACTTTTGGGCGGCCGTCTTAGCAATCGAATGCTTCCGGTTTTCGAAGCTTCTTCCCATTCGCGTAGTCTACTTGTTGAGTCAAAGAGAGGTTTAGAAATCGTTGCACAACAAAGATAAACCAGTTCGTTGTTTCGGGCAATTGCTCTCGATGAACATGGTTTCCGCCGGCTCAGCAAACACTGTAACATGTTTTACTATATAGCCTTACAGCTTGCCTCTGCCTGACATGCTCCCCGCAACGGCTCGCTTTTAACGAGCTGAAAACCTGCCAGATCGCTATCCGAAGGGGAGCTTATCGGGTTTAACGTCCCTCTTTCGTCGATTCGGCCGACCACTTTTCCCACTGCTCGCCGATCCATTTCGGATCCGGCATCGTGTCGGTAACCAAGTAGCGGTACCGTGCCTGATACGGATGGTCGCCGTCGATCACGAACTCGCCGTCGACGCATGGCGCGAAACAGAAGTAAGGCTTCGTGGGATGGATGCGCGCGGCCTGAGGGGCTCGGAAGTTGTGCGGATCGCTCAGCACGGTAATGCTGACCGGCTTGCCCTCGATCTCTCCCCACAAACTAACCCACGTCGCGTGTTGGTGGTTCCCTTCGACTCGATTCGACCCTTCGCTGTTGAGGAATCCACTTGGCTCGTGTTCTGACGTATCTTCAGGCTTTCCATTGATCACCCAGCGAGCAGGCCCCCGAACAGCGAAGCCTCCGTAATGATACTCGTTGATCAGCAGCGGGTGCGGCGTGATTGCCGACTGGGTCGATTCCAGATCGAAGCAGCGGAAACTGCCATCGGTTGGGTAGGTAGTCAATTTCCAGCGCTCGCGCAGGACGTCGACCTTCGGCTCGGTTTCTTTACGATGGATAAGGTCGACCTCGAACCCTGCCCGGCCGTCTTCCTGAAACGTCGAAACGACCTTCTCGTGTAGCACACGACCGGTGCCGCCACCCAGGTTCCAGAAGTCGATCGTCTCCCCTTCGTACGTTGTTTTGACCCAGGCTGCAAAAATCCCTTGCTGATGCGGATGGTCTTTGGCAAACATCGCGGTGACCGATAGGCCACTGGGCGAGCAAACCGGATGCAGACAGCCGCTCCGCTCGTAAACCCCTTTCATCCCCTTGGGAACCGGCGGAGAGACCTTGTTATAAGTGAGAATCGCCTGGTCGCCGTCATGAATCACGATCGTGTTGTCCGACTCCATCACGCGAAGCTTCTCGGCCTGGCAATCTCTTTGTGCCCCGCCCATACAAGTGACGGCAAAAACCAATGCGATTTTAGGCAACCATGCGTAATTCATGAGAAGCAACTCCCCGCGTGCGGCATTCGATGAGTCCAATAGAACCGACAGCCCAATTGTAGCTGCTCGCCGGGCCGATTCCTAAGCCCGGCCCAGGTCTGTTGGTTGCACAATATACCTCAGATCGTCGACGTTACTTCTCATTGCCCTCCCCCATGTCGCCAACTACAACGTTGCGAATAGAATAATTGATGAAGTAGGTACATCGCACTGCCGCAGGTGTACCTGGCACCCAAATCACACCCCCTCCCTCCGCGATCGTCCCCCGAACGGAATTTCGCCAGGGTCATGACTGGGGATCACTCCCTAACGACGAAGGTTTAGCGATGAAGGCTCTCCTACTCTCGGAATACAAAAAGCTGGACGTTGTCGAGTTCGACGAGCCTGAGATCGGCGACAATGACCTGTTGGTCACTGTCAAAGCCTGCGGTATCTGCGGCAGCGATATCCACGGCTACGATGGCAGCACCGGGCGTCGTCAGCCTCCGCTAGTGATGGGACACGAAGCGGCAGGCGTTGTAGCCAAGGTCGGCAAGTCGGTGACCGGATTCAAAGAAGGAGACCGCGTCACGTTCGATTCGACCGTCTCTTGCGGTCATTGTTTCTACTGCCGCCGCGGCGAGATCAACCTGTGCGACAACCGCATGGTGCTGGGCGTTTCGTGCGACGAATACCGCCGCCACGGTGCGTTTGCCGAATACGTCGCCGTCCCTCAGCACATTTGCTACCATTTGCCGGCTTCCATTCCGTTCAATCACGCGGCCATGATCGAGGCCGTATCCGTTGCGGTTCACGCCGCCGGCCGGGCCCCAGTTACGCTGGGCGATACGGCAGTGGTTGTCGGTAGCGGCATGATCGGCCTGCTCGTCATCCAGGCCATTCGCCTGGCCGGATGCTCGCAGGTAATCGCCGTCGACTTGGACGCCAATCGTCTGGAAGTCGCCAAGAAGCTAGGTGCCGACGTCGGTATCGTCGCCAGCGAAGGGAACGTCGAACAGAAGGTTCGCGAACTGACCGGCGGCCGCGGTGCGGATGTCGTCCTGGAAGTCGTCGGGGCAACGCCTACCATCAAAACAGCCATCGGTTGCGCTAAGAAGGGTGGCTCGATTGTGTTGGTAGGCAACCTGGCCCCGAACGTCGAGTTTCCGCTGCAAGCCGTGGTAACGCGCGAGCTGTCTGTTTACGGATCGTGTGCATCAAGTGGCGAATACCCTGCGTGCATCGACCTGATGTCTCGCGGGCTCATTCGTGTCGACGACATGATCACGGCCACCGCTTCCCTGGAAGAAGGAGTCGATTGGTTTGCTCGGCTCTACTCGGGCGAGCCAGGCGCGATGAAGGTCATCATCGACCCGACCCGCTAAGCACGCGATCGCGCCGCTTACTATTTTCTTTCAGAAACCATGCGACATTGGCAACTGGGGTGACTAGTCTCGCCCCTTTGCCTGTCTTTACAACTTGTTGCATAACGCCGTTCTGCCCTGACGGTACATCCCCCCTTAGTGGAAGGGCTCGTCCGCAATAAGGACGAATTCTTGTTGACTAAGAAGCCAGAACCCTAAAATAGCGTCAGCGGTTCGTCATCTTGGTTCGGAGTATCCGGCTTTGCGTAATGTCCCATGCAGTTGGCTGATGCGTCTTTCGATGCGTACGTACTCGCTGGCGAGTCTCCTCGCTACGCTGGGATTTCTATTCGCACTATCCAGTGCCCAGGCCGAGACCCTGTCGGAAGCGAAGGACATGTTTCGCACCGGCGAATATGCCAAGTGCATTGAAGTCGCCGCCACCGAGATCGCAGGGGGTCGCACGTTCATCGACTGGTATGTTCTGAAGACCGAAAGTGAACTAACACTTGGCCGATATGCCGATGCCGCCAAGACGATCGACGACGCCAAGAAGATCGCCCCAACAAACTTGCGGCTGCTGTGGCTAGAGCGTGACGTCCTCCGATTCAATGGGCAATCGAAAGAGGCCAAAGAAGTGCTCGCCCAGCTTGGTGGACAATTGGAACGTACCAGCGGTATCTATCGCGACTTGGAAACTTCGATCGTGATCGGTAAGTTCTTCCTCGAGATCGGTGCCGATCCCAAGCGTATCCGCATCGATCTTTACAAGCCAATTCAGCAGCGTGCCCCTGGCCTTCCCAACGGTTATATCGCCGCCGCCGAACTGGCCCTATCTAAGAACGACTACGCGCTCGCCGCCGAAGATTTTCAGGTTGCCTTGAAAGTCGACGAAACAAACCCACGGGTCTTGTACGGCCTGGCTCGCTCATTTGAACCGAGCGATTCCGAAAAGGCCGAGGCGTACCTCCAAGAGGCTCTCAAGATCAATCCCAACCTTATCCCTGGTCTGCTGATGGTTGCCGAAAGTCATCTATCGGCCGAGCGCTACGACGAAACCGAAAAGCTGCTGGGGAAGGTGCTGGAGATCAATCCGCATGAACCCAATGCCTGGGCTATCCGCGCCGTCCTGGCCCACCTGGCCAGCGACAACGATCGCGAAAAAGAGTGTCGCGAGAAGGCATTGGCTCACTGGAAAGACAACCCCGAAGTCGACTACCTAATCGGCAAGCACCTGGCCCGCAAGTATCGCTTCGCCGAAGCCGCCGCCGCCCAGCGTCAGGCCCTCCAGTTCGATAGCGACTACTTACCCGCCAAGATGGAACTCTCCAACGATCTGCTGCGGCTGGGCAAAGAAGAGCAAGGCTGGAAGCTGGCCGAAGAGGTGTTCGAGGCCGACAACTACAATGTCGTCGCTCACAACCTGTCGACGCTGCAAGAGCACATGGCCAAGTTTCGCACGCTTGAAAGCGACGGCTTCATCGTTCGCATGGATGCCCAGGAAGCCGCCATCTATGGTGACCGGGTTCTGGAACTATTACGCGAAGCCAAGAATGTTTTGTGCGAGAAGTACGATATCGAGTTGAACGAACCAATCGCGATCGAAATCTTCCCCAAGCAGCAAGACTTCGCCATCCGCACGTTCGGCCTTCCCGGCGGAGCAGGCTTCCTGGGGGTTTGCTTCGGCAATGTGATCACCATGAATTCGCCAGCGTCGCAAGGCGAAAACCCATCGAACTGGGAAGCCGTGCTGTGGCACGAGTTCTGTCACGTTGTCACGCTGAACAAAACCCACAACAAGATGCCCCGGTGGCTCAGCGAGGGAATCTCGGTCTATGAAGAGACCCTGCGTGACCCATCCTGGGGCCAATCGATCTCGCCTGCTTACCGGGAAATGATTCTGGGAGACGATCTCACGCCGGTCAGCAAGCTCAGTGGCGCGTTCCTTAGTCCCCCCAGTTCACAGCATCTGATGTTTGCCTATTACGAGTCGGCCCTCGTGGTCGAGTTTCTCGTCGACCAGTTTGGCATCGAAGCCCTTAGGTCGATCCTCGACGAACTCGGCAAAGGGCTACAGATCAACGACGCGATTGCCCGGCATGCGGCTCCCTTGGATGTCGTTGATGCTGGCTTCCAGAAGTTTATTCATGATCGCGCCATGGCCTTCGCACCGGATGCCGATTTCAGCAGTGAAGACCTGCCTGCGCCCCGTGTCGACGAACTTCAGGCTTGGCTGGAAGATCACCCCAATAGCTTCCCCGGGCTACAGCAGTATGCGGCAGCACTGATCCGCGAGAAGAAGTACACCGAAGCCCTCAAGCCCATCGACAAGCTCCTGGAATTAGCCCCCGACTATGCCGGGGACGGGAGTCCGTTGGCGATGAAGGCTCAGATTTTGAAAGAATTGGGCGAAACCCAACAAGAACTGGCGGTGTTAGAACAACTGGCGGAGCTGCGCGCCGACGCGATCGAAGTGTATCAGAGATTGGCCGAAGTGCACGCCGACGCAGGCCGCTGGGATGCGGTTGTCGTGAATGCTCGGCGAATTCGGGCCGTCAATCCACTTATTCAGGAGCCCTATCTCTTGTTGGCCAAAGCCGGAGAGCAACTGGATGATGGACCGGTCGCGATCGAGGGACTATCGACGCTTTCCAGCTTAGATCCCTACGATCCCGCCGACATCCATTTTCGCCTCGCCCTGCGACTGCACGAAACCGAGCAAGACGAGAAAGCACTGCGTCACGTCCTGTTGGCATTAGAAGAAGCCCCCCGTTATCGAGACGCACTGCAACTGCTTCTGACCCTCACCGAGAAGCGTGCCCCCGAGCCAGACCAGCCCTCGCCCGCCAAGGATGACACCGAGAGATGATGAAATCGAAACCGGTCCGCATGCTTTGCCTTTTCCTCACGATCACGCTCTTGGGCGGCGTGGTCTGGGCACAGTTTCAGGACGGCTTTCGATCGCGGGGACGTTTTCGGGGCAACTCTTCCCCAACAAGTGGCGCTAAGAACGATTGGGAGATCGACGAGAAGTTCGAGCACGATGCGTTCCGCTTTGCTCGCGTGAAATACACCTCGTACGGCTGGCGCGACAAATGGGCGACCGACTTCCCTGAAAGTGACTTGAACCTGCCACATCGCCTGCGTGAGTTGACCTCGATGGAGGTTCACCCCGAGAGTGTCATCGTCGAATTGACCGACGATAACCTCTCTGACTACCCATTCCTCTACATCGTCGAACCGGGGCAGATGAATCTCACCGAAGGGGAAGTTGTCGGACTGCGTAACTACCTGCATAACGGCGGCTTTTTGATGGTCGACGATTTTTGGGGCGAGGAAGAGTGGCAAACCTTCTATCACAACATCAAACGCGTCTTTCCTGATCGCGAACCGGAAGAGCTTCCGCTGGAGCACGATATCTTCCACCTGGTATACGACCTGGCTGAGAAGCCGATGATCGTCAGTATCGGTACCTGGATGCGTGGCAGCGAAACCGAACGCTGGGACGCCGACGAGCCGCACTACAAAGGCATCTTCGACGACAAAGGACGGATGATGGTCGTCATTTGTCATAACACCGACCTGGGAGACGGCTGGGAAGAAGAAGGGGTCGATCCAACCTACTTCAAGCAATATTCCGAACGCTTCGCTTATCCCCTGGGGATCAACATCATCACCTACGCCATGACCCATTAACCTTCCTGCAACGTGCTTCGCCACGAGCCCTCGTCCGTTCATCCCACCAGAAAGTCATACGATCGTGAGCATTGAGATTGAAGACCAGGACTTCGAACAACAAGCTGTCGAGCAAATCCGCATTGGTCGCGAAAAAATCCTAGCCGAGCTATCCAAGACAGTCATTGGCCAGCAGGAAGTCGTCGAGCAGTTGCTGTTGTGCCTCTTCGCTGGCGGGCACTGCTTGATCACCGGCGCGCCCGGCCTGGCGAAAACTTTGCTCGTCAATTCGATCTCGAAGATCTTTGACCTCGAGTTCCGCCGGATTCAGTTCACCCCCGACCTGATGCCTGCCGACATCACCGGTACCGAGATCCTGGAAGAGACCGAGGAAGGCCGCCGCAAGTTGCAGTTCGCCAAAGGCCCGATTTTTGCCAATGTGATCTTGGCCGACGAAATCAACCGTACGCCCCCCAAAACCCAAGCCGCTCTGCTGGAAGCCATGCAAGAGCACCAGGTCACCGCGGCTGGCGTGCGCTACGCATTGGAAGAACCTTTCTTCGTGCTCGCCACGCAAAACCCGATCGAAATGGAAGGGACCTATCCCTTGCCGGAGGCCCAACTCGACCGGTTCATGTTCAACATCTGGATGGACTACCTCCCCGAAGATGACGAGGTAGCCGTCGTCAATCAAACGACTTCCCGCAAGCCGGAACCTATCAGTCCGTTGTTCTCCGGCGAAGACGTCCTCCGCTTCCACGATGTCGTTCGAAAGGTCCCCATCGCGGAAAACCTGGTCCGCTACGCGGTCCGTCTGGCCGATGCTTCTCGCCCTAGACGCCCCTCGACGCCTGACTTCATCAACCAGTGGGTCATGTGGGGTGCCGGGATTCGTGGGGCGCAATATCTCGTCCTTGGTGCCAAGGCCCGGGCCTTACTCCTGGGAAGAACCCACGTCACCGCCGACGACATCAAGGCCCTCGCCCACGTGACACTGCGTCACCGTATTTTGGTCGGTTATCGCGCCGAAGCAGAAGGGATCACGGTTGAAAAGGTGATCGATCAGTTACTTGCCGCCGTACCAGTGCCGGGGGCGCGATGAGCATCCCTGCGAGCCAGTCATCGACAACCGCCACCAGTGCCACCCGCACAAAGGGACCGGCATCGCTGATCGATCCCGGTTCGCTCATGCGCATCAAGAACCTGGAATTGCGGGCTCGCGCCGTCGTCGAAGGATTTCTGACCGGCCTGCACCGCTCGCCGTATCACGGCTTCTCGGTCGAGTTCACCGAATACCGCCAGTATTCCCCCGGCGACGATACCCGCTTCCTCGACTGGAAGCTATACGGCCGCTCCGATCGCTACTTTATTAAGTGCTTCGAAGACGAGACCAACCTGCGCTGCTATCTGCTGGTTGATCTGAGCCGTTCGATGGGCTTCGGGACGCTCGGCTACAGTAAAGCCGACTATGCCAAGACAGCGGCAGCTACCGTTGCCCATTTCCTATCACTACAGCGCGACGCCGTCGGCCTGATGACATTTGACGAAGCGATCACCGATCGCATTCCCGCGCGGTTTCGCCCCGGGCATGTCCATCAGATCATGATGAGCTTGGAACGCGCCGAACCTGGCTCCGCGACCGATATCGAAAAGCCACTTGAACAAATCGCTGCCACCGTCGTGAAGCGAGGGCTCGTCATTCTCATATCCGACCTTCTCACGCCGATCGGTTCGCTCAATAAGCAACTTGGTTTCCTCCGCGCACGCGGACACGAAGTCGTCATTCTCCGTGTGCTCGACCCGCGCGAGCTTGACTTCCAGTTTGATCAGCCTGCCATGTTTCACGATGTGGAGACGGGAAAGAATCTCTTCATCGATCCCGACCAGGCCCGGCAGAAGTATCTCGAACAGTTCCGCGAGCACTCCCAGTCGCTGCAGACGATTTGCCAGAACTTGGGTGTGGAACTCCACCAGGTCTCGATCGATCGTTCTCTGGAATTGATCTTGTTCGATTTCCTGGCCGATCGCTTGAAGCGTGGACGCTCGGCCGTGCGGCAACGTGGTTCTCGTTCCGGGAGCCCCGCATGAGCGTTCTTTCCGGTATCTTCCTGCTGGGTGCTGCCGCGATTGCCGCACCTGTCTTGTTTCACTTGATTCGCCGCACGCCGAAGGCTCGTTACGAATTCAGTTCGCTGATGTTCCTACAGCCATCGCCGCCGCGGCTCACACGGCGAAGTCGGCTTGATCAATGGTTACTGCTGCTGTTGCGGTCGGCGGTAATCCTGCTCCTGGCGGTCGCGTTCATGCGTCCTTTCTTCCGCACGACGACCAATCTTTCTCCCGACGACCTACCTCGCCGCCACGTGGCCATCGTAATCGACCAAAGCGCCAGCATGCGGCGCGGTAACGTTTGGCAACAAGCATTCGACCAAGCCAACCAGGTTCTCGACCACTTGGAAGCTTCCGACGAAGTCTCGCTTTATGCTTTCGACCAACAACTAACGCCGCTTGTTACCGCCGAAGAATCCAGTCAGCTCGATCGCAGCCAGCGCCGCGAAATGGTTCGCACACGTTTGAAGGATGTCACACCAACCTGGGCGGCCAGTAATCTTGGTGCAGCCCTGATCGGCGTTGCCGAGCGACTCTCGGCCGACGAAGATCTTCGTCAAACCAGTGCCAAGCTGCAGATCGTGTTAATCAGTGACATGCAAGCTGGCTCGCTGATCGACCAGCTACAAACCAGCCAATGGCCTGAATCCGTGCGTGTCCACGTCCGTGCGATCACTCCGGAAGACACCTCCAACGCACGCGTTCGCCTGGTCGACACGAAGGAAGATTACGCCGAGGGTGCCCAGGTACCGCGCGTACGTGTTCGCAACACGGCAAACTCCGGGGTCGATCAGTTCCAGGTCGTTTGGCGAAGCGACGACAAAAATGCCTCGCGACCGGTCTCATTTTATGTTCCCCCTGGCGAAAGCCTGGTGTTGGATGTCCCCTACGAACCAGGTCCACTCGGTCCCGATCATCTGCAGCTCAGCGGCGATGGCAGCGGCATGGACTTCGACAACGCCTTCTATGTCGTGCCGCCAATACAAGAGGAAGTAAAGATTGCGTACTTCGGTTCCGATGTGGCGAGTGATCCCGCAGGCATGTTGTTTTATCTCAGTCGCGCGTTTGACGAGACCGCCAGCCGTAAGGTGGAAATAGAAACGATCAGCGACGAAGCGACCATCGACTGGAGCGACGTGGCCGGAACCATCCCCCGCCTGGTGATCATCGCCGAAACACCCAGCGAAGACCAACTAAAACTGCTCGACACCTACCTAAATCGCGGCGGGCAAGCCATCGTCGTGCTGCAAACCGACGGTATGGTACGGGAACTGGGCAATTGGCTAGGTGACGTAGGCTTGTCATCGGAAAATGATAACGACGCACCGGCAACCGGTTCGTATGCGATGCTCGGCCAGATCGACTTTCAACACCCACTATTCGCCCCGTTTGCTGCGGCGAAGTACAACGACTTCACCACCATCCGCTTCTGGCAGCATCGACATGTTACTCTTGGCGAGATGTCCAA
Organism: Blastopirellula marina; assembly: GCF_002967715.1. Lineage (NCBI taxonomy): Bacteria > Pseudomonadati > Planctomycetota > Planctomycetia > Pirellulales > Pirellulaceae > Blastopirellula > Blastopirellula marina. Next base: position 118,182 of record NZ_PUIA01000074.1, on the reverse strand, counting down.
TGCCCAGGTGATTGCCCGCTTCGAGGACGACACGCCCGCCGTTTGGTCGCAGCCGCGCGGTCAGGGGCAGTTGTATGTGATGTGTGCCGGCTGGAACCGCAAAGATAGTCAGCTGGCCCTCTCGACCAAGTTCCTTCCCCTTCTTTCGCGTTGGCTGGAGTTGGCCGATCGCCAAAAGCTGGCTTCGCACGCCTATTTTGTGAACGACAAGGTTCCCCTGCCAGCGGCCTCCGGGAAAAAAACCATTCAAACACCCAGCGGAACTTCCTTACAATTACCCGAAGATGCCACCACGTTTGACGAAACGACCGAGCCCGGCATTTATGTGCTGCGGCAAGGCAATGAAGACCTTCCCTTCGCGGTGAACATTGTCGATGCCGAGAGCGACACGGCTCCGTTGGAGCTTGACCGTCTCGAGCAGTTCGGTATTCCACTGGGCATGGCCACCACGCAGTCCCAGGAACTGGCCGAGTTGCGGCAACTGCAAGATCGCGAGCTAGAGAATCACCAGAAGGTCTGGAAATGGTTGATTGTTTCCGTGCTGTTGCTGTTGGCGGTTGAAACGTTTCTCGCTGCCCGCAAGTCGCACGTTCCCACCCAGGAATTGGGAGAAGCACAATAATGGATCGCGAACTGTTCGGCCATCTCGACCGCCTCGGAAATCGCCTGCGAACGTTTCACTTTTGGAGCGGCATGGGCATCGTGTGGGTCTCGGCCGCGATCTTCATCGGCATCATTTACCTAATCAGTCAAGCCACCGGTCGCGTCCCCGAGGGTAGTCTGGCCGTTGCCGCTACCATCGGCGTTGTGGGATCGCTTCTGGTAACCTTCGCCAGCAGCCGCACGGCTCGCAGTGTGCATCAAGTGGCAAACCTCGTTGAATCGCGTTACCCTCAACTAGACTCCGCCTTGTTGACGGCTGTTGAACAGCAGCCTGATAGTACCACCGGTCGCCTGGGGTATCTTCAGCGGGAAGTCGTCGGCCAGGCCGTCCTTCATGCCCGCAGCCACAACTGGCAATACATCGTCTCGCGCGGCCAGCTGTTTGGGGCTCGCCTGATCGCATGTGCGGGGCTCATCGCTACGCTTCTGGCGGCCGTTGCACTCGCGCAGCTTGATCGCAATCTAATGCTGACGCCCACTTCTGATGAACTTGCAGGGGAAGGCGTCGTCACCGCAGATACCCTCTTCGAGGCAGAGATCGAGCCAGGCGATACCGAGGTCGAACGAGGGGCGGGCCTCCTCGTTCTCGCCAGATTCACCGGTGCAATGCCCACCGAGGCCACACTGATCTACGCAACCGAAGATGGCAACGAGCACACCCTGCCGATGTCCCGTTCGCTTGATGATCCCCTTTTCGGCGGCCGAATCCCTGCCATATCGCAGCCGCTCACTTACCGCGTCGAGTTCGGCAATCAAACGTCGCAGACTTTTAACGTGGAAGTGTTCGAGTATCCGCTGATGCTCCAAGCCGATGCCCAACTCGTCTTCCCCAGCTATACAGGGCAGGAAGATAAGTTTGTCCCCGACGTTCGTCGCGTGTCAGCGGTTGAGGGAACGAAGCTGACTCTCTTGTGCCGCGTCAACAAACCGCTGGCCACCGCCCAGTTCACTGAGCAAACCGACGATGGCGAAAAGACCATTACCCTCCAACCTGAAGCCAACGATGCGCTCACCTACGCCACCACGCTAGTCGTCGATCGTTCGCGCGAACTGACACTCCGTATGACCGATGGCAAAGGACGCACCAACCAGCATCCGCCGAGACTGCAGATTACCATGATCGCCAATCTGCCCCCCGATATTAAGCTGGCCGCACCCACCGAAGACATCGAGGTCTCTCCGATCGAAGAAGTTGACCTGGCCGCTTCTGCCTGGGACGACTTCGGGCTCAAGCGAGTTGGCATCAACTACTCGATCCCCGGCAAAGTCGATCAAGACGTTTCGCTGGGTGATTCGTTCCCCAGCAAAAAACGCGTCGAACTCGCCCACCTGTTAGCATTCGAATCGCTCGATGCCGAGCCGGATCAACTGCTGTCGTGGTACTTCTGGGCTGAAGACATCGGTCCCGACGGCCAAATGCGCCGCACGATGAGCGACATGTTTTTTGCCGAGGTTCGCCCCTTCGAAGAAATCTTCCGCCAAGGGCAGCAACCGCCGCAGAACTCACAACAGCAGCAACAACAGCAGCAAGGGGGGCAGAACGCCCAACAGGCTGAAGAGCTGGCGGAGCTACAAAAACAGATCATCGCCGCGACTTGGAAGATAATCCGCCGCGAAACGCACAGCCAGCCCACGGCACAGTTTGCCAGCGATACCAAGTTGCTCATCGAGTCGCAAGAAGCAGCAATGGTTCAGCTCGAAGAACTGCAGGGCAACTTGCAGGATGTGACTTCGATCGAGCACGCCGCTCAGGTTCGAAATTCGATGGAGCAAGTGATCGAAACGTTACGCTCGGCCGAAGAAGGATCGTCACCAGCCAGGCTTCAACAAGCTCTTCAGGCCGAACAGGCCGCCTATCAAGGGCTGCTTCGCCTGCGAGCCCGCGAGCACGAAGTCGTCCAATCCAGCCAATCTCAACAACAGTCGAGCCAGTCGCAGCAATCGCAAAACAGCCGCGCTCAGCAGCAATTGCAACAACTACAACTGCGGGAAGATGAAAACCGCTACGCCCAGGAACAACAAGCCCAGACCGAGCAGCAGCAGGAAGCCCGTGAAGACCGCCAGATCCTCAATCGCCTGCGAGAACTTGCCCAGCGGCAGGAAGACCTCAACGAGCGAATCCAGGAACTGCAAGGCGTGCTCGAAGCTGCCGCAGACGAACAAGAGCGAGCCGAGGCGCAGCGGCAACTTAAATGGCTCCGAGAAGAGCAGGAGCAGATTCTCCGCGATACCGAAGAGCTTCAGCAGCGAATGGAGCAACCCGAGAACCAGGAACGTATGGCCGAGCAGCGTCAGCAGTTGGAACAGGCTCGTGAAAACATCCAGCGATCCAGCGAAGCGATCCAACAGCAAATGGTCACCCAGGCCGCCAACGAAGGGGCCAGGGCCCAGCGTGAACTGAATGATCTGCGAGAAGAATTTCAGCGGCAGACCTCGCAAGAGTTCGAGCAAGATCTCCGCGACATGAAGAACCAGGCGCAAGAACTGGTCGAGGCCGAAGAGGAGCTTGCCCGTCAATTGGAAGACCTTAAAACGGAAAAGCCAGACCAGTCCAACTCCCTCCGCGAGACCGACAACCAGGAAGAACTTGGCGGCCAATTGTCCCAGCAACAGGAGCGTCTCGAACAACTGCTGCAGCGCATGCGGGAAACGGTCGAACAAGCCGAGCAGTCCCAGCCGCTACTGGCCGAGAAGCTGTACGAATCGATTCGCGATACACGTACCACAAAACCAAGCGATGCCCTGAAAGAAACCGAGATGCTGCTCAACCGCGGCTTCGTCGATCAGGCCGCTCAGCGCGAACAACAAGCACGCGAAGGAATCGAGCAACTCGCCGAAGGGATCCAACAAGCGGCCGACCAGGTTCTCGGCGACGAAACCGAAATGCTCCGCCGCGCACTCGACGAACTGGAACGACTCAACGAAGACCTTGAGGGAGAACTAGCCCGCAACGGTCAGCAACAACAACCAGGTCAGCAACAACAACCAGGTCAGCAACAACAACCAGGTCAGCAACAACAACCAGGTCAGCAACAACAACCAGGTCAGCAACAACAACCAGGCCAGCAACAACAGCCGGGTCAGCAGCAACAGCCGGGTCAGCAGAACGCCCCCAGCAGTGGCCCTGGGACGGGTGCTTTCGATCGCTTCCTGGGTGGCGGAAACAATAGCCGAGACACTTCCCCATTCTCAGGAGATGACTTCGTCGATTGGTCGGACCGGCTACGGGATGTGGAAGAGATCGTAAACGACCCCGAACTTCGCGCGGAGGCGGCACGTATTCGGGACGAGGCTCGCGAACTTCGCCGTGAACAGATCGATACGTCCGCGCCTCCGCAGTGGGATATCATCCAACAAAAAGTCGCTCGACCGCTGGCTCAGCTCCAGAATCGTGTCGCCGAAGAGCTTCTCCGCCGAACTGCTGAAGAGGCCCGCGTCCCGATCGACAAGGACCCTGTACCGGTCCAATACGAAGACGCCGTGCGACGCTACTACGAACGTCTGGGGAGCAGTGAATGAACGACTGGGTTCAGGATCAATGGCTTCTCGAATGGCCCAACGTCTGGGCCGCCCAAGAGTGGATCGTTCCCGCAGGCGTGATCGGCACCGTGCTGTTCACGCTCATCCTGTGGGCCTACCAATCGATCCAGGCACCACTGATCGTCAAACTGGCGTGCGCTGCGGCGAAGACCTTGGCGGTGCTCCTACTGGCGACGTTGTTGGTCGAGCCGATGCGTAGTGAAACCAAGCCCGTACCAGGGGCGAATCTTTTCGTCGTGCTGGCCGACCATTCGCAGAGCCTCCAGGTAGTCGATCCTGGCCAAAGCGAGACGCGAGCCGATTTATTGAAGCAACAACTCGACCGCGCGGCCCCATGGCAAGTTCGTTTAGGCCAGGAATTCGACGTCCGCCGTTACCAGTTCGCCGATCAGCTTTCGCCGGTATCCGACTACGAAGAGTACCTGGCCGACGGACGAGCCACCGGCATGATCTCGGCACTGGATTCCATTGCCGATCGCTTCGAGGGCCGCCCTATTGCCGGGGTGCTGCTGCTGACCGATGGTAACGCGACCGACATCACCGAACTCGCGATCGACTGGAGCAAGTACCCGCCAATCTTCCCCGTGCAGATCGGTGCCGACGAGCCAGCTGCCGATGTCCAGGTACGGCGAGTCTCGGCCAGTCAAACGAATTTCGAAGCGTCACCCGTTACGGTGACCGCCGATATTGCCGCGACCGGCATGGTGGGCGAATCGATCGCCATCGAGCTTCTTGACGAGCAAGGGGAAGTTCTCGAAACGCAAACGGTCTCGCAGCCAGCCGAGGGACAATCGTTCACGGCCCGGTTTCAAATCAAGCCCGGCGAGCGTGGTGTGTTGTTCTACCAGGTTCGCGCCTATGCCCAGTCGCAAGCCGGTCTCTTCGAGGATGCCAGCAAAAGCAACGAGGCCACGCTGCTGAACAACAGCCGTACCGTGATGGTCAATCGCGGACACGGACCGTACAAGGTCCTGTACGTGTCAGGCCGACCGAACTGGGAGTTCAAGTTTCTCAATCGATCACTGGCCGAAGACGACGAAGTGGAACTGCACGGTTTGATTCGCATCGCGAAGAAGGAACCGCGGTTTCAGTTCCGCGAGAAGGACTCTAACGCCAACCGCATCTTCACCAACACCGATGACGAAGGGAAGGAACAAGTCGAACAATACGACGAGCCGGTCCTCTTGCGGGTTGGTAAGCTTGAGCCTGGCGAACTTTCCGGCGGCTTTCCCAAGTCTGCCGACGAGTTGTTCCCGTACCACGCAATCATCCTGGACGACCTGGAGGCCGACTTCTTCACGCAGCAGCAGAAATCGCTCATCCAAGAGTTCGTCAGTCTGCGTGGGGGTGGCTTGTTGATGCTGGGCGGCGGCGAGTCGTTTGTGCAAGGTCAGTATCTGCGATCTCCGGTCGGCGAGGTGTTGCCTGTTTACTTGAACAGTGTGTCGCCGCGCACTGGGGCCAGTGAGTTCTCGCTCGCACTTACTCGTGAAGGTATGCTTGAACCGTGGGTGCGTGTCCGCACCACCCAGGAGCAAGAGCAACAGCGTCTGGCCGCCATGCCAGGGCTGCGTGTGCTGAACGAAGTCGGAGCACTTAAGCCCGGAGCCAGCGAACTCTTGTCCGTGGTTTCCGCCACCGGCGAAACGCGCCCCGGGCTGGTTACGCAGCGATTCGGCAAGGGACGCACGGCGGCCTTCCTCGTGGGGGACCTGTGGCGATGGAAACTGCATCCATCGTCGCACGACAACGACGACTTCGAACGCACCTGGCGGCAAACCGTTCGCTGGCTGATTGCCGATGTGCCGCAGCGTGTGCGGGTCGAGGCGATCGCCAAGAAGGATGACCCGAACCACCCACTTCACCTTTCGGTACAAGTCAACGACGAAAGCTACCAACCACTGGATAACGCCGATGTCGCGATTGAAATCTCGACACCGGCGGAGGATGTATTGAAGCTAAAAGCGGAACCGCAGGATGCCGTTTCCGGTCAGTATGGCTCCAGCTATGTTTCCCGCACCGATGGCATGTACCGAGCCACGATCATCGCGAACAACCCCGACGGAAGCGAGATCGATCGCGTCGAAACAGGCTGGGTGGCCGATCCGGCGGCGGAAGAGTTCGCTAACCTGGCACCGAACGTCGAGCTCATGCGACAGATCGCCGAAGGCTCTGGGGGTGAAGTCGTGAGATTGAATCGGCTCGATTCGTTCGTCAGCACTCTTTCGGATCGCGAGATTCCGATTTCGCAGCCGATGGTTCGTTCGGTCTGGCATACGTGGGGCGTATTCCTGCTGGCCATCGGCCTGTTGAGTATCGAATGGGGCGTGCGCCGCTGGAAGGGACTTGCCTAAGATGATCTGGCTTTTAACATGCACGTTGCTGTTAGCACCTTCTGACAACGAAACGGCTCACGTATCCCCGGACGTTGCCGTCGTTCTCGTCGTTGGCGAACCAGGGGAAGACCAGTACCAGAAGCAGTTCACCCAATGGGCCAAGCGCTGGCAAGACGCCGCCAAGCGGTCTTCTGCCCGGCTCGTGACCATTGGCCTGGACGACTCCCAGCAAGATCGACCAAGCCTGGAAGAGACCCTGGCAAGTCTGGCGAAGGCACCGCCTCAATCGCTGTGGCTGGTGATGATCGGGCACGGCACGTTCGATGGGAAGAAGGCGAAGTTCAATTTGCGCGGTACTGATATCAGCGCCGCTGAACTTACTCAGGCGCTCTCCCCTATTTCATGTCGCATGGCGATCATCAATTGTGCTTCGGCCAGTGGTCCGTTCGTGAATCAATTATCCGGCCCCGACCGTGTTGTCGTTGCGGCAACCCAAAGTGGCTTCGAATACAACTTCGCTCGTTTCGGCGACTTTATGTCGCAAACGATTAGCGACACCTCAGGCGACCTCGATAAGGATGGCCAGACTTCGCTGCTGGAAGCCTGGCTGGCGGCGGCCAAGCAAACCCAAACCTACTACGACTCTCAATCTCAGCTAGCAACCGAGCATGCCCTGCTCGACGACAACGGCGACGGGAAAGGGACGCCAGCGGATTGGTTCCGGGGTATTTACGTGACCAAGTCGTCTAAGGATGGCTCGATTCCGGATGGCACCTTGGCGAATCAATTCATTCTCGTCCCCAGCCAGGACGAGGCCCAGCTTTCCGAAGAGTTGATCGAAAAGCGAGATCAGCTGGAACGCCAATTGGCCGAGTTGCGTCAGAAGAAGTCGCAGCTCAACGAAGAGGAGTATCTTGATAGCCTTCAGGCCATTCTAGTTCCCTTGGCCAAGATCTATCAGCCCAATGTGAGATCGGAATAGCTCCGTGTTGACGGGAAAGGATGGATTCGATTCCGAGACGACCTGCAGGGCTGGCCATACCCGACGGAGCGACGGCACACAAGTTGTTTCTGCTTTCGCAACTTCGTCTCTGTTCCTACCTGGCCTTAAGTGCCAGAAAGTCTGTCAACAATTGTCCGTGACATTGAGATAAAAGTTTTCTTAAATCCCGATTATAAAGTCGACCCAAGCCGCCTATTTGATACAATTGCCACGCCCCACCTATGCCCACATAAGAGATCACCATTTTAACTATGGCCCCCCCGGCCTTAATTGTTGTTAAACCATTAAGAGAAGAAGACATGCTCACACCTCGTTTGCCTCGCGTTACCGACAGGAAGTCCCAGAAAGCCAAACGAAAGACGAATCGACGGTCAAGCCGTGCTCGGCTGCCGATGTCAGAGCATCTTGAGTCACGTCTTGTTCTCACCGCTTCCGGCATTCCTGGGAACGACTGCCCGCCTGATCTCGATCTTTCGGCGATTGGTGATTTGCAGATCGTGGTCGGCCAGCCCTTCACCATCGACCTGTATGCCAATGGTGCCACGGCCATCGACTTAGACATCAACGACAATCCAACCGGCGATACGATTCGCCTGGTGCTCGATCCAGACGTGGGTACCGACACTCCGGTCGGGGCGAAGATCACCACCGGCGGCGTATTCAGCTGGACCCCAACCGCCGACCAGGTTGGAACCTTCCGGATCCCAGTCATTGCCATCGACCAGGGGCCTCCCGCTTTAGCAGACGTTGAATTCCTGACCGTCATTGTCTCGGCAACCGGCGATCAAGCACCATCCGTCGACCTGAACGGTCCGGCCGCTGGCGTTGGTTTCTCAGGCGTATTCACCGAAGATGGGGGTCCCGTTGCGGCAACATCGTCATCGCTCACGATCACCGATCTCGACAGCACGAACCTCGAATCGGCCACGATCGTGCTGACGAACATTCAAGATGGGGTGGACGAAATCCTGGCTGTCGATACCACCGGCACGTCGATCACTGCTTCCAGCTATAACTCGGCGACCGGTGAACTGACTCTGACCGGATCCGATACGCTGGCCAACTACGAGTTAGTACTAAAATCGCTCACCTATAACAACACTTCGGATGATCCAACAGTTCTCGATCGCACGATTCAAATCTCGGTCAACGATGGCGGCCTGAGCAGCCCGCTTGTCGTTTCTACGATTTCCGTCGTCTCCGTCAACGATGCCCCCACCGTCGACTTGAATGGGGAAGGAAGCGGCATCGACTTCTCGGCATCATTCACCGAAGGAGACGGCCCCATCGCGATTGTGGACGCTGGCGTTCTGGTCGATGACGTCGACGACACCAACCTCGAGTCGGCAACGATTACATTAACCAACGTAGTAGACACCTCCGCGGAGTCTCTAGCCGTCGACACTACGGGAACCTCCATCGTCGCCAGCTATGATCAGGCCAGCGGCGTTCTGACCCTGACCGGTAGCGATACGTTGGCCAATTATCAGCTGGTGATTTCCACGCTGACCTACGACAACACCTCCGAAAACCCCGATGAAACCGACCGCATCGTCGAAGTAATCGTCAACAACGGAGCCGACGATAGTGCAACGGCGACGATTACCATTTCCATTGAAGGGGTCAACGATCCACCGAACCTGGAACCGGTCGCAGACCAAACGGCCCAGCTCGACACGCTGTTTGAGATCACTGTTACCGCCACCGATCCGGAAGGAGACGTCCTCACCTTCCAGCTTGATCGCAATGGGGCCGGTGCGAACATTCCTGAATTTGCTACCATCACCAAGACCAGCGACACGACCGCGGTGATTAGCTGGACGCCATCGGTCAGCGATGGTGCCGGGCCCTTCACGTTCATCGTGATCGTGACCGACGACGACCCAACCACTCCGCTGGCTGACTCGGAAACGTTTACCGTCACACTGCTGACAGAAGACCCTGCGGTCGACCTGAATGGGGATGGCAGCGGCATCGACTTCACGGCTTCCTTCACCGAAGGGGATGGCCCGACCAGCGTGGTCGACGCCACCGCTACCGTGACCGATGCGGACAGCACCAATCTGGAATCAGCGACGATCACGTTGACCAACCTGATCGACACCGACGACGAATTCCTGGCGGTAGACACCACCGGCACTTCGATTACCGCTGTATACGACTCGGCAACGGGTATCCTCACCCTCAGCGGTACCGACACCGTTGCCAACTACGAGCTAGTCATCCGTACGCTGACGTACGACAACGTTTCGGAGAACCCCGATACGACCGACCGGGCGATTGAAGTGATCGTCAACGACGGCCTGAACGATAGCGTTACGGCAACGATCACGGTCTCGGTTGAAGGGGTCAACGATCCACCAAACCTGGAACCGATCGCAGACCAAACGGCCCAGCTCGACACGCTGTTTGAGATCACCGTTACCGCCACCGATCCGGAAGGGGACGTCCTCACCTTCCAGCTTGATCGCAATGGGGCCGGTGCGAACATTCCTGAATTTGCTACCATCACCAAGACCAGCGACACGACCGCGGTGATTAGCTGGACGCCGTCGGTCAGCGATGGTGCCGGGCCCTTCACGTTCATCGTGATCGTGACCGACGACGACCCAACCTCCCCGCTGGCCGATTCGGAAACGTTCACCGTGACCCTTCTGACCGACCCGCCTGAGGTTGATCTCAACGGTGACGGCACCGGCATTGATTTCGCCACGTCGTTTGTCGAAGGGGACGGCCCTATCAGCGTGGTGGATGTCACCGCTACTGTGACCGATGCGGACAGCACGAATCTTGATTCGGCGACGATCACACTTACCAACCTGATCAACACCGACGACGAGTTTTTGGCCGTCGACGTCACCGGTACTTCGATCACCGCGTTATACGATTCCGCGACCGGTATCCTTACGCTCAGTGGAAGCGATACGCTTGCGAATTACCAGCAGGTAATCCGCACGCTGACCTACGACAACGTTTCGGAAGATCCCGATACGACCGACCGTGCGATCGAGGTGATCGTGAACGATGGTTTGAACGACAGCGGTACGGCAACAATTACGGTCTCGGTTGAAGCCGTCAACGATTCGCCGCAACTAACCTTGCCAACTCCGTTCGACAGTGGTTCGCCTGTCGAAGTGGATGTCGACACCGAAGTAACGTTCAACGTGACGGTAGTTGACCCCGATGATCCCCCGGAAGACTTGATCATCTTCCTCGACCTGGACGGCAGCGGCATTCCGGTAGAGATCGCCCAACCAACGATCACCTCCCCCTTCTCCGCTGGCGGAACGTTCAGTTGGACTCCAACACAAACCGGAACATACACCATCACAATTATCGTAGTCGATGGCGAAGGCCTGCCTGATCAGGAAACGTTCACTTTGACCGTTGTCGATCCCGCAGCAGCCGCGATTGAAGGAGAACCGGTCGATTCCGACATGAACGACATGGCCCTGCTAGGCTTGCTGGACGAGATCTAATCGTTTGCCTGGTATCCAACGCATTCAATCAGACAGCCGAGAAAGGTTTCGTTTCTCGGCTGTCCTTTTTTTCCTGGCCAAGCACTCCCTTCAAGGGAACCCGAAGCGTGAGCTAGGAATCGCGCAAAAACTTTCCTTCAATTGATATCCGATGCCCCTGGGGAAGTTTCTCTAACTATGATGGATATCACGTTTATCCCCCTTTTATTCCGCGAATCTCGTTATGGCTGTCCGTTTAAGAAAACATTTTTGCGAAGTGCTCGAGGGTCGCATCACCCTGACGGCCAATGCGGTTGGCACGGAACAACTGGTCAACGACGTCATCATCGGCGATCAATTTGTGCAGACCGAAGGAGCTATTGCGGCATCCGGTAGTGGCCAACATGTAACGGTCTACGCTGGCCGCGGAAGCGGGGATCAAGATGGCGTCTTCTTTCGACTGCTCGACTCCGAAGGTGTTCCCACTGGTACCTCTCAGCTGGTGAATGAAACGGTCGCCGGTATCCAGGCAAATGCTTCCGTGGCGATGCTTCCCGAAAGCGGGTTTGTGATTGTGTGGCAAGGTCGCGGAGCGGGCGATCGCGAAGGCATTTTCGCCCGGTGGTACGACAGCAGCGGCAACCCAGTCACCGGCGAAGTGCTTATCAATCAAACCACCGGCGGCGGGCAAGAGAACCCAGCCGTGGCCGTTGCTTCGGATGGATCAGCCTCCTTCGTGTGGCAAGGGGTGGGAGTCGGCGACTTCGACGGGATCTTCTATCGTCGATTCGATTCCAATGGCCAGTCCCTGACCGGCGAGATCCTGGTCAACACGACCACTTCCCAAGAGCAAGCCCTGCCTGACATCGCTATCAACAGCAGCGACGTCGCGTTGGTAACCTGGAGTAGCCGGCATCAGGATGGCAGCGACTGGGGTGTATATGCCCAGCGACTATCGGCCAACGGCAGCAAGATTGGTATCGAATTCCTGGTCAACAGCAGTACCGTCGCTTCACAGTCTGGGGCAACGGTGATCGACTCGGGCCAGGCATTTACGGTTGCCTGGCAGAGCCGCAATCAAGATGGCGACGGCTGGGGCATTTTCGCTCAACAGATCGATCCTTCCGACGGCCTGGTTGGGCAGGAGCTGCAGGTCAACAGCATCAGCACAGGCAACCAGCTGGAAGTTGCCTTGGCTCAGATCGACGGTGGCCAGCTGGTCGCCACCTGGACCAACGGTATCGCCGACGGAACCGGTTGGAACGTGAAAGCGACCGTTGTCGACTTCAGCGACAGCAACGTAAATCCATCCGACGAATTCTTCGTCAACGCGAATACAGCCAACGACCAGTTCGGGCATCAACGGACTCCTTCGGCCGTGGCCGTCGACAACGCGATCGCAATTACCTGGGGAGGTGACGGACCGGTCGACCACGACGGGACCTACCTGGCGTGCTTCCTATTCGATGAAGTGAACATCGCCCCCGACATCACCCCGATTCCCGAGCAAACGGCGACCGTAGGGGAAGAGATGATCGTCGAGGTAACTGCGTTCGACGAGAACGACGGGGACATTCTGACTTACATTCTCGATCCAGAGAATTCGCCGTCTGGTGCCACCATTGAAAAGGTGAACAACAACATGGCCATCATCCGCTGGACGCCTACCGCCGATTTCGCCGGGCAGAGCGTTACGTTCGGGGTGCTGGTGATCGATGATGGGGAACCACCGCTAGCCGACTCGGAAGAGTTCACGGTGACCGTCGGCGGCACCAGCTAGCAATGCCGCCAGGCGGAAAACTCATTCCAATCAGAAAAGTTGAAGCATTCCTCCTAGATTGCCGACAACTAACTACTGCAAGCAATCCCCCTCGCTAAATGGATTTCGCAAGGTCATTGGATGATGTCAATTCAAACGCTAGCAGTTGCCGCTCTGTTTCAACTCGCGGCTATCGCTTCGCCACTGGTACTCAGCGCCCATGCCGAGGTCCGTCCGACGTCGGCCGCCAGTCGGCCAGTTACTGCGGGCAGGCCTGCGTCAGCCAATCAAATGGTTGCCCGGCCCATGCCGCCGCAGGACGTCCCTCAGACGGTTCGTCCTGTCTCGCATGTCGAGATGACCACCAGCATGGCCTCCGAGTCGGTTCTCGAATCGGAAGTATTCATGGACTCGGCACCTATGCCAATGGGCTACCAGTCGTGCGATTCTAATTGCTGTGAAGCCCACTGGTTTGCCGGCTTCGAGGCGACCTTCCTCAAGCCTCACTTCACCTCCAATCCGGCGTATACGTTGATGGAGTCCGACGGGACTAGCTTCGAGAATTACACCGATGTCGATTTCACCTACGACATGCAGTTTGCCCCGCGGGTATTCCTTGGTTTGCAAGGGGAAGAGATTGGACTGCGGGCCACCTGGTGGCATTTCGATAACGATCCTTCGGTGCTGACCGCCCAGCCGCCTGCAAACGGCTTTGGCTCGATCACGCCTCCTTCGTTTGGCTCGGTCGATATCTCGACCACCGTTCCAGGAAGCACATTTCAAGCAGGCACCGGTCTGACGGCCTACTCGATTGATCTCGACGTTACGCGTCAGTTCTGTCTTTCGCGCTGGAGAATCGGTGCGTTTGGCGGCTTACGTTATGCTGAGATCGATCAGAAGTACCTCGCCCAAACGAGCAACGCTTCGGGGACCCTCACCGGCCAAATCGATTACCAGCACGGCATGTCTGGCATCGGTCCTACAATGGGCATGTATGCTTCGGTTCCGGTTGCTACCCGCATCGAACTTTTCTCGGAAGCTCGCGGCTCGCTTTTATTCGGCGAAGCGACAAGCACCTTGACCGCTGGCGAAGACCTTGACCTGACCACCCCCTTCACCACCACGACTTCCACCAGCCGTGATGAAGTGATGACGATCGGTGAGATCGAGCTAGGCCTCCGCTGGACAGGCTGCAAGCGACAGTGCTGGCAACCCTTTGGCAGCGTGGCCCTGGAAGGTCAGACCTGGGGAGACGCCGGCAATGCAACCAGCGAAGACGGAAGCGTTGGCTTCTTCGGCTTCAACGCTTCCTTCGGTTTTCAGCTGTAAGAGAATTACCGGGCGGCTGTCGCTTCCTGCATGATCGATTCGATGTGATCGGCTTCGACCGGAATGTCTTTCATCAAGTCGACCGGACCATCCTCGGTGATCAAGATATCATTCTCCAGACGCACGGCGAACCCTTCGTCAGGCAGATAAATGCCTGGTTCCACCGTCAGCACCCAGCCTGGGGCGAACGGAGCATCGAGCGGTGCGACATCGTGCACATCCAGGCCCATCGGGTGTCCCAGACCGTGCATGAAGTACTTCTTGCACGCCGGCTTCTCGCGGGTATGCTCGGCGATTTGCTCCTTGGTAATCAGGCCCAGGCCGAGCAGTTCGTCATTCATCATCAGCTGTGCTTCGTGCTGCCAGTCGCGATGCGCCTTGCCGACAACCGCCCCGGCGATTGACGCCCGCATTACGCGTAAGACGGCATCGTACACGTCGCGCTGCCGCTTGGTGAACTTTCCATTGACCGGCACGGTGCGCGTTAGGTCAGAGTTGTAATTGCCGTAGTTCGATCCCGTGTCGACCAGCACCAGGTCACCATCCTGGCAGACCTGATCGTTATCGATGTAGTGCAAACCGCACGCGTTCTTACCGGAAGCCACGATCGGCGTGTAAGCAAACGCACCACGGTTGCGGGTGTATTCGTGGATCAGCTCTGCCTCGATTTCAAACTCGGTTACCCCGGGCTTCAGGAAATGCAGCAGGCGATGAAAGCCCTTATCTGTGATCTCGATCGCCTTCTTGATCAGGTCGACTTCGAGATCCGACTTCACGGCCCGCAGCTTATGCAGCAGCGGAGCCAGACGGCGATAGGTATGCAGCGGGTAATCGCGTTTGCATTGCTCAACGAAGCGTTCGTCGCGGGTTTCAACGGTGACAGCAGCCCGGCGATGTTCGTTGGAATTAAGGAACACTTCGTCCGCGCTGAGCATCGCATCGCGGAGTGCTAGCGGGAAGTCCTTCAACCATTTCACTGTTGGAATCCCAGAAATCTCGGTAGCACGCTCCTGGGTCAGCTTGGTTCCTTCCCAGATCTGCAGCAGTTCGGTCGGTTCACGAAGGAACAGCACTTCCCGGTTCTTTGGCTCGAAGGCATCCGGATACAGCATCAGGATCGATTCTTCCTGTTCGATGCCCGAAAGATAGAAGAGGTCGGCATTGGGAACCAACTTCAGGCTGCCATCCGCATTGGTCGGCAACACGTCATTGGCGTTGACAACCGCCAGCGAGTTTTTGGGAAGCAGGCTGGTCAGTTTGGCCCGGTTATCAATGAAGAGCTTCGAGTCGAGAGCTTGGTGTCGCATAGATTCCTATTCCTTGGTGAAGCCAATTTTCGCTTCATTCTATTTTGTTTGCAGTCACAATACTTGGCACCGAATTGCGCGGAGCCTGAGAATTGCGCATAACTTGGAAAATTCTGTCGTGGCAACGTTAAAACCGCCGTTCAGGTTGCCAGTTGTCGAAACGACCTGGGGGTGGTGCCGGTCGCTTTGCGGAACGCCCGGGTAAACGCACTGTGGTCGTAATAGCCACACCGATGAGCTACCTCCGAAACGGACAGGTCGGTCTCGCGGAGCAGCCTGGTAGCTGTATCTATTCTTATTTTTGCAATGAATTGTCCTGGCGTTAAGTCGAACACCTTCCTAGTCAGGCTGGCCAGTCGCCGGGCCGATAGTTGGCACCTTTCGGCAAACCATAACGGCGTGACCTCAGGGGACAATTCTTGTTCGAACTCCGCCAGCGCGCTGGCGAACGCAGCTGGGATTTCGTCGGGTTCGACCTGTGCTTTGACGTCTTTGGAAAAGCCGATCAGGCCGACGATCTTTCCCTTGACATCGCGCATCGGCAGCTTGGTGGTCAGGCACCAGGTCATCACCGGCGGACGATACCACTGCATTTCCAACTGGTTGAGCAAAGCCTTGCCGGTCTTCAGTACTCGCTGATCTTGTTGCGAGGGAATCGTCCCCAGCTCTCCTTCGCAGATATCGGACGATCGCTTGCCGAGCACGTCGCGTTTCTCGCGCCAGCCATGACGCTGCACCAGCGAGTCGTTCACGGCCACGTAGCGCCCCTGGGCGTCCTTCACGAAGAACGCCATGTCGTGTGTGCTATCAAACAGCTCGGCCAGCAATCCGACGTCAACGCTACGGATGCTTTGCGAGGTGATCGCTTCGAGCATTTTTGTGCGCGGATTCACGCGGAACTACCATCCATTACCAAGATTCAAACTCGCCACAACGCTATGATAGGGGTGAAAACTACTACATGAATTGCCGACTCAAGCTTACCTTGGAACCAGAGCGTACAAAATAGCCACCCACACAGGTGTGCCGCCTCATCGCCTAGAAAGCCTCCTCATGGAAATCGCACGTATCTTTGCCCACCAGGTCGACCTTCCGCTGGTCGAAACGAATTACAAATGGGCCCAAGGAAAGTCAGTCTCGACGTTCGACTCCACCATTGTGGGTGTCGAGACCAAATGCGGACTGATCGGCTACGGCGAGGTCTGCCCGCTCGGCCCAGTCTATTTGCCTGCCTACGCGGCCGGCGTGCGAGCGGGCCTGAAGGAGCTGGCACCTCACTTGATCGGCCTCGATCCGCGAGAACCGGCCAAGCTAAACGAGGTGATGGACTTCGCCCTCAAGGGACATCCGTACGTGAAGTCAGGCATCGACATCGCTTGCTGGGACATCCTGGGGAAGTTCACACAGTTGCCCATCTGCGAACTGCTTGGCGGGCGCTTCGGCGAGTCGGTCGAGCTGTACCGGGCTATCTCGCAACTTCCGCCTGACGAGATGGCCGCCAACGTCGCGAAATACCGCGAAGAAGGCTACCGCCGGTTTCAATTGAAAGTGGGGGGCGACGCTAACACCGACATCGAGCGGATCGAAGCGACCCGCAACGTATTGGCCCCTTCCGATCGCCTGGTGGCCGATGCCAACACCGGCTGGGTTCTGCACGAAGCGATTCGCGTCGTGCGAGCCGTAAAGCATCTGGATGTCTACATCGAACAGCCGTGCGTAACGTATGAGGAATGTTTGACCGTTCGCCAGAAAACCGATCATCCGTTTGTGCTGGATGAAAACATCGACAGCCTACATGCTTTCCTGCGAGCCAAGTCCGACAACGCCATGGACGTGGTGAACTTGAAAATTAGCAAGCTGGGCGGGCTGACTCGCACGCGGCAGCTTCGCGACCTATGCGTATCGACCGGCATTGCCATGACACTGGAAGATAGCTGGGGTGGCGACATCACCACCGCTGCGATCGCTCACCTGGCCCATAGCACGCCGGAAGCGTTCCGTTTCACCTCGACCGACTTCAACAGCTACGTCACCGTCAGCACGGCGGATGGAGCACCGCAGCGGGTTGACGGTCGGATGAAAGCTTCCACGCAGCCAGGGCTCGGTATTCAAGTCCGCGAGGATGTTCTCGGACCGAAGGTTGTCGATGTCTGCTAGGTGCTGAAGGTTTCCTTCAATGCCTGGACGAACGTGTGGATGTGCTGCTCGGTCGTGTAAGCATGCGATGAAACTCGGATCAGCGTGCGATCTTTCCAACGGATCACCGGCACTTCGATTTTGTACGCATCGTATAGATGCGTCTTGAGCTGGACGTGATCTTCGACCTGATGAGCAGTGATATCGATCAGGCCCATCTGGCGAAAGAACGCATCGGGATGAACTCGCTCGATGCCGTCGATTTGAGCCGACAGGTCAACGGCCATCCGCGCCAGGTCGCACGATCGCTGGCGGACTTCCTGGGTGAAGTAGGTCTTGTGCCAATCGATCGCGGTGGGCACGGTCAAGTAGGCGGCGGGATCGTAAGTCCCTAACCATTCGTGGTTCGATATGAAGTCGTTCTCGCGATGGAAGGTCTTTTCAGGGCCCCATCCCCAGCCGACGACCAGCGGATCGATCAGATGCTGACGGTCTTCCCGGACGTAGAACATGCCGGAACCCTTGGGGGCACACATCCACTTGTGACATGTCGCCGTATAAAAGTCGGCTCCAATCTCCTCCAGGTTCATGTCGATCTGACCGGGGGCATGGGCCCCGTCGATCATCGTCAGAATGCCCGCCTCGCGGGCACGCTGGCAGATCTTAGCCACCGGCAGAGTGAGCGCGGTGGTCGAAGTAATGTGACTGATAAAGATCAGCTTGGTGTTCTTGGTGACGCCTTGCCAGAAGGCCTCGACGATCGCCTCGTCTGTTTCGACCGGCAGAGGAATCGATTGCTCGACGATGCGGAAGCCTTTTTGCTGGGCGGCAAACTGAAACGCGAAGCGACAGGCACCGTATTCCTGATCCGAAATCAGCACTTCATCCCCACTGGCCAAAGGAAGACAACGCGCGATCGTATTAGCAGCGAACGTAGGGTTAGCAACAAACGTGACCTCGGTTGAGCGTGCTCCCAGGTAATCTGCCAGCTGGCGGCGAGCATCGGCTAGTAAGCCGGGCAGTTCACGCTGCAGGAACCGCACCGGCTGGCGTTCGAGTTGGCGGTGCCAGTGCTGGTACTTGTCGAACACCAACGCCGGACAGGCCCCGAACGAGCCGTGGTTCAAGAAAATAACATCGGGTTCAAGCAGAAAATCAGACATAAATGAATAACTGGCCAACGTCTACCGAGTACGAGAACGACTTTAAACCTGGGCATCGGATTCTTGCCGCTTCGTCGGGTCTGGGCAATCCCCTTCTCTGACGGCGATATATTTTTGATCCAACACTTTCGTGAAAGAAAGCAAAAGCTAAGCGGCGAACACGCGTCCAAGGGGACTTGGGACGTAGCACCTGGGAAAAATTTAATTCATGGTAAAATGGAGAGAGACCCTCGCCATCTCAGGCGACAGAATGACTCGTCAGTATTAAGAAAGTGGTCCACGCTGCTGCAATGGGTTCAGACCGGGGGCCGTATCGGCTGGCACATGATGCTTGTCGGCCAGCATCACAAAATGAGGTTGCGGCTGGGGCTGCGTGAGCAGATTCTTAAGCCGTTTGATTTCTGTCTCTTGCTGGTCGAACTTAATGGGTAAAAATACCGGGCAGGCGACTTTCCAATTTGCTGTTCTGCCTGCGATGCGTGACAACGGAAACGATCGTTTGGCACCCTGAATCGAGAGCGACCCGAGGGGGCATGTGCTCAATTTAGAAGGGAAGCGCTTCAGCAACAAAGTACGCCAGGAGAATTTTTTCCAAAGTTTTTTCAGGCCCCCTTGAGCGTCTCCAAACGGAAAGAAATCAGCAGGGCTGACAGCCGCGATACAGAGTGGTCGAGGGGGACTCCTGAAAGACTTTATGATAAGCCCCGGCAAAGCGGCCGAAATGCCAGAAACCAAAATGCGCGGCAACGGCAGTCACGGTTGTTTCTTCGGGATCGGCAGCTTTCAGAACATTGCGGACCTGGTTCAATCGTTGAATCATCAGGTACTTGCGGGGAGGCATGCCATAATACTCGAGAAACACATTTCGTAGTGAGCGCTCTGATATATCTAGCGATTGCGTGAAGTCTTCGATCGTTAAACATTCATGGGAATGCGTTGCCATGAGATCCCGTAGTGCCCGGATCACTTTGTCTCGACTGAGGGGAGGTCGCCCCGTCGTGGAAGCTGGCAGTTGGTTCGCCGACGTAACGTTGCGGCAGACGTTGAGCAGATCGTCTTTGATAGCACTGCGTGCGGCACTCTTCTTGAGGATTTCAGGATTACACTGAATCGAGTCATGCAGTTGAGTTAATAGCCAGCGAATCTTGGCGACTGTCTGATCTTCTAATTCGACCGAGTATGTCGATGAGGTCCGGGAATCGGGACGATTCGACGGGATCAGGGCCGACTCTATCGGGAGAAACACGGAACACCAATCATGGGGCTCTTGAACGCTGATCGTGAACTCGCTCGACGCGTTCATCACAAATACCGAGTTCTCGGCCAGTGGCATGCCGTTGGCGTGATGACGGCCATGCAGCGGAATAAACAAGATTCTTCCATCAGGGCGAGTCACCCCTTCTGCAATGTTCCCACTCCACTCGCTGCCAAATTGAAGATGAAACTCATCCACGTGGAATTCAGAAATCTCCCAACGTGGTTTATCGATGCGAGGCAGCACCATTTTCAAGTCGGCATCGCCGACTGCAGAAGCATAGGCCTCGAACTCTAAAAACGTGTGTGTAATCACGTCTGGGTGCCTCGGTTCGCGATATTTCCAGGGCCTTCTTAATTGGAACCGATCAGAAGCGAGACTTCTAGCGAATTCTCGCTGTTCAGCGAAGTTTCATTAAGGAATCGAATACCGAGTTTTTGCCGAAAGTGGATTGCCGTACGGTTTCCAGAATAGAAAATCGATACATGATACCGAGTGATGACAATCGTAACGTGATCGATACCAATAACACATGTAAAAGAAATTGTAGGAGTTACGCTATTAACCAGAAATAACATCGCTTATCCGCACTCTGACTCGCGCTTAAGCGAGACTCGTAGCCATAACTCGCGATATCGCGACCGACTACGAAAATGGCCAAAGATGGAAGCAAGTCATGATCCAGGGGCAAATATCTTCCTAATCTTTCAGTAGGAGAAAAGCCATGAGAAAGTTGCTGGTTCTAGGGATGGTGGTGCTGGGGGTTACTCTTCTTGCACACCAGGTAATGGCTCAGGGCGCACTTCGTGGCGGAATGCGGGGCGCAGCGGTCGGAGGGTTGGTTGGTGGTAAATCGGGGGCCTCAACCGGGGCAAAGGTTGGTGTGGTAACTGGGGCAACGCGTGGGGCGATCAATCGCGAATCGCAAGCCCGCACCCAGTATCAATCTACGCCTGAGTATCAGAACTACCAGGGAGTGAATTTCAACGAGTCTTCGCCGAACGTGATTCTGGAAAGTGAAGTCACCACCACGGAGACGACGCAGCCTGTGGTGGAACCGGCCGCGAAGCCCGCCACCGAGTCGGTTATTCGCCTGGATGGTAAACCGATTGTGGGAGTGACGTTCCCGGCCGACTGGAAACAGCGTACCGGAGAAAACTACATTTCAGCGGTCAGCCCCGATGGCCAGTGCTGGGGGATGTTCGTGACGATCAAATCGACGACCGACGTGAATGCCGCCATGAAGAAGGTGGAAGACGGTCTGCAAAGCTACATGACCGCGATTCGGTTCGATAAACAGACTGAAGGCAAAAATGGTAGCGTCGTGATGACAGGTACCGGCAAGGGCAAGAAGGCCGGAGCGGATTTGAACTTCGCCGTTGGCGTGTTCGATGCCGGCAACAACCAGTTGGTAGCCGCCGGTTTCGCCGTCGACGCCAAACTCGACGATCACTACAAGGAAACGGTTCGCGGTATCTGCGAAACGATCCGACGTTCTGCAGATTTCAACTCGACAGGTAACGACACACAATAAGTCGCGAAGGTTGGGCTAAGGTTCCTGATGAGCGAAAACTGGCTCGCTTGTCAGGAACCCAGCCAACCGCTCGACCACCTGGCGAACTTCTTTAATCGGTCCAGCGGCACTTGTAGACTTGCCCGACAATAGGATTCGCGACCGACCATCCGATGAGCGAACCATAAGGATAATTCATTCGGTAACGCGGAGCACAACGATGTCGTGCTCATGCATTGGTCATGTCCGCGCGACGTAAACCATTGCGGAACAGTGCCAACTGACCCAGGGCCATCCATGCGGTAATCAGCACCACGATGGTCGTCACCCAGAAAATAGTCCAGCGCAGGCGACTACGAACGTTATCGACCAAGCTGGTGGCATTGTCGGCTACTTGATTGAGTTCGTCGACGAGTATACCAGCCGGCAGCAAGGCCTTTTCCACCGCGACAACCGTCCGCTCTTTGATCTCGTCGGCAACGGCCTCGCGCAGGGATCCTTCAGGGCGAAAGCGGTTGGTAATTTCATTGAAATTGTCTGAGAGCTTTGCCAGGCGGCCGTCGATCTCTTCGGTGCGTTCAATGACGCTGGTGATTCGGTGCCCATCCATTTCCATGCCCATCGAAGCCAGGATGTCGACGATGGCTAATGTCTTCTCCAAGGCCAAATCGACCTGTTCAATGCGCTCGTGGATCTCCTGGATCCCCTGCTGAACCTTGCGGGTGGCTTCGAGTCCCTGGGGCTCGAGTTCTTCGGTCTCGTTTTCAAGCGCCTTGGCGAGTGTTTGATTGAGCTTCGCCATTTGGAGATCAGCGTCGGTAACGCGTTCTCGCACTGCCTGGATGGCTTGACTAGCCTGATCGGTCAAATGGCAGATTGCCCCGTCAACACGAATGGCAACCACCAGGCACGCCACTATGATCAGGATGCCAATGAAGATCCCGACGCTACCAATCAACCGAAGAAACCCATGCATGAGTGCTTTCCTTCTGGAGGTGTTACCGATTTCGCATCCCAGGCGATTCACTATCGTGAAGACGCGGTCATTGCCACTCGCTTCTTACCACATTTCACATCGGCTTTCGATCCACAGCGGTACAATCGCTAAGCTTTTGTCCGATAATGAGTTGCGACTCTCAATTCCCCCTCATCAAGTGACCAACGGACCATGAATTTCATGATATTGTCAGAATATTTGCAACACATTGGCCCCGGCATGGAGAGTAAAAGCACGGAGAGCGATCAAGATGCTGACAAATGAACAACAGATGCAATTCACGCGGCTATGGACCGATGCCCAACCGGTTGTTAGCCACTACGTCGAGTCGCTGGTGAGCGATGTCTGGGCGGCACGCGATATTGTGCAGAATACGTCGATGACTCTCCTGCAGAAATTCGAGCAGTACGACCCGGCACGCCCCTTTCCTGCATGGGCTTTGGGAATCGCCAAGTTCGAGATCCTCAGCAATCGACGTGACCTGGCCCGTAGCCGAATCGTTTGCGATCCAGACCTTCTCGAGCAGTACACGGCGGCCTGGGTCGAGATCTCACCGCAGATAGGGGACGAAGCACTGGCCTTACGGCAATGCGTCAGCAAGCTGCAGAAGTCGCAGCAGGAGCTGCTGCGGCTGCGCTACGTCGAGAATATGAACTCCGACGATATCGCCACGCAGTTCGGACGAACGGCAACCAGCATTCGTACGACGCTCCACCGGATTCGCCAGGCCCTACGTCGCTGCATCGAAGGTCATCTGCCAGAACGAGGAGCAGTCTGATGCCTGAGCCAGAACATCCGCTTCTCGATCGCTGGCTGGAAGACACCCTTTCCAACCAGGAAGAGCAACAGCTGAGCGATTGGCTCAAGCAAGACCCACAGAACATGCGGACCTTCGTCGAAGCGAATATCCGCGAACAGCAACTCAAAGATGCAGTGCGTTCGGTAACGCAGGCCCAACAGGCCAGCCAGCGTGTCGAGGTGATGCCTCCGCGACGCCGGTCATCATTTCCCCTGAAAACAACACTCGGTTTGGCGCTCGCCCTGAGTGTGCTGGTCGTGGTCTGGTTGGTGCTGCCCAAGCCTGCTACCAGCGTGCAGGTCAACGTGATCGCCTTAGCCGACGCGCAACTGACGGGTGTCAATGGGAAGTTGTCGGTCGGGAAAAGCTTGTCGCTCGGGTCATTTCGTCTCGACAGCGGCACGATGGAACTGATGCTGCCGCGCAACGTCCGCGTGGAGTTTATCGCACCGGTCGAGGCTGTTTTCGAGGGCGAGACGCGTCTCCGCTTGATAGAAGGATGCATGAGCGCCGATGTAGGGGACGGAGGAAAAGGTTTTACCGTGGTGACGGCGGCAGGCAATGTCGTCGATTTGGGAACCAGCTTTGGCCTGGAAGTGGAACGGGATGGAGAGTCGCGCGTCGCCGTGTTCTCAGGTACCGTCGAGTTTCATCCAGCCGAGTCGATGTCTTCGCTAGAGGTCGTTACGCTAACCGAAGGGGAAGCCCTGCGATTCTCGGCCCGGGCAGGCTTGCGGCGATGGCAACAGGTTGCTCTGGCTGCCGATCGAGTGGGCCTCCCTCGCATCGCTAACGCCGGCGTTGTTCGTGAGGTGCACGACAACCTCGGAGAAGGCGAACTTCGTCCATTCTACGCGGTGATTCCCGAGGGAATGAAGCCAGGGGCGTTGGCCTTCAACGACAAGCCGAATCCCGTGTGGGGAGCCGTGCCTGGACAGGAGTTTCCTGCGTGGCTAAACGGAGCCGATCTCATTCGCACCTACTACCACTTCCGCTTCATTAAAGACTACGAGCTCACCCTCGATTTGAACGAGCCGGCAGATGTTTATCTTCTGGTCGTTTCGCCTGGGGAAATCCCACCTTGGGTGGCCGAGCGTTTTCAGCCAACCGGCGCATCAATTCGTGCCGGTACTTGGCATCCTACAATGGGGGACCATCCGGCTGCCTCGGTTGAAAGTGACGGACCTTATCTCAACTTTGAGATCTGGAAATGCGAGGCCCAGGCTGGCGAGTTTAAACTGGGGGCTCCTCTCCAGAAGCG
Source organism: Blastopirellula marina (assembly GCF_002967715.1). Classification (NCBI taxonomy): domain Bacteria; kingdom Pseudomonadati; phylum Planctomycetota; class Planctomycetia; order Pirellulales; family Pirellulaceae; genus Blastopirellula; species Blastopirellula marina. The sequence goes on along the minus strand of NZ_PUIA01000074.1, from coordinate 93,663 downwards.
TCTTCCCGGCGGTCATTCCATGATGTACGGCCTGGCCGTGAAAGCGCGGACTTCCTCGTGAATTTGCACCATAACATGAAACACGCCGTATCACGTATGGTTCGACTCGCCGCCCAAGGGGCTGTGCTGTCGATTGCTACCATCGCGGCCGCGACGACCTATGCCAACGAGACGAGCATTCAGCGGTACGTCACGAAATACTGCCTGGATTGTCACGGCAGCGATTCGCCCGAAGGGGATGTGGTTCTTGCGGAACTCCATACGACAACCAATGTCGGTCTGCTGTTCGGCACGTTCGATCAATCGGCACTACATAACATGCCGCCCGAAGATGCCGAACAACCCTCCTCCGCCGAGCGTGCCGAGTTCCTGCGTTCGCTCGATGCGTATTTAAAAGCGAAGGGGCACGATCGCACGAGTCAGCCTGGCAACGGCAACCTGATCGATCACGCCCTGCTCTTCACCGAGCCAACGGTCCGCAAAGCAGCGACCCCTTCGCGTATTTGGCGACTCGACGTCGATTCTTTTATCGAGCGGGCCCGGAAGGTCACGAACAATCAGAGCCTGTTTTACGACAACCGCAACAACGCTAAACCAGTTTCGTTGCCATACCAGACGCCTGACCATACATTTCTCGATTTCGCAGCGGTTCACTCGTTTGACGGTTCGACGACCGAAATGCTGCTGTTGGAAAGCGATTTGATCGTCAATCAATTCATGAGCCGCCAGTGGAGTCGTTACGAGAAGCAAGCGCGAGGGGACCAACATCAATTATGGAGTTCGATCTTCTCAGCAATGACCGGCCAGCTGCCTGAACCAGGCCAACTGGAATCGCTTGTCGAACTTCACTCGAAGAGCAAGGATAATCTGGGAGAAGCGGTAGCAAACCGCCTGACGGTTAAGGCCATTCTTCTCAGGCCCCACGTATTGTTTCGGTTCGAGCTTGGAGCAGGCGAACCGGATCCATACGGACGGCGTTACCTGAGCCCTACGGAAACTGCCGTCGCACTAGGCTACGCGGTCGATGTCGCTGGCCCTGATGCGAAGCTGACCAGCGCAATCGAGCCTCTCGACCTCGACGATCGGCAAACGCTGCGGTCGATTATGCGGCCTTACCTCAAAACCGACGCGATGCAGGCTCGCCTGTTGCGTTTCGCCCACGAGTACTTTGAATATCCGCGTGCCGAAGAGGTATTCAAAGATGCCGATAAGTACGACTACCAGCCTGAACGGCTTGTGGATGATGCCGACCAATTCATCTTGAAGATCATTGACGAAGACCAGGACGTTCTGCGGAATTGGCTGACTTCACGTGACTACTACGTTCGCGGGATGTTCAACTATACGGGAACCAAACTCTCGCCGATTCGTCGAGAAAACGGCTACAAGGATTATCACCGCAACTACAACCTGGCCCCTGAACTGATTGGCAAGAATCCCGAATGGTTCGAGCTGCCCCCAGCAGAACGAGCCGGCATCTTGACTCACCCGGCCTGGCTGTTGGCGTTCTCGGACAACGAAAAAAACCAGGCCATCCAGCGTGGCCGCTGGGTTACCACGAAGCTTCTTGGGGGAATGGTTCCCGATGCTCCCGTCGAAGTGGATGCCCGCCTGCCAGAAGACGAGTCGCTGACTCTTCGCGAGAAGATGCACGTGACCAAAGCCTCGCAGTGTATTCATTGCCATCGCCATATGGACCCACTCGGCTTGCCGTTTGAACAATACGATCTGTTCGGTCAGTTCCGTACTGAAGAAAAGGAGAAGCCAGTCGTGACCACCGGTACCCTCTGGGGTAATGAGGTGCCGGGTCCGATTCCTTACGTGACCCAGTTGGCTCAGTCGCGTCAGACGAAACAAGTCTTCCTGCGTCACGTCTTCCGCTTCTTCATGGGACGCAATGAAACGATCGACGACGCTCCGACACTCATCGATATGGAAACTGCCTACGACCAGTCCCACGGAAGCTTGAAAGCGACGGTGCTTTCGCTGCTGACTTCCGATTCGTTCCTTTATCGGGTCAGCGAACCTGCCATGGATAACGCATCATGAATGACACCATACACGCTCGCCGAAGATTCCTGAAAGGGCTGTCATTGGGGTTGGGTGGAGCGACCTACCTGGCACCGATGTTGAGCAGCCTGGCACTTGCCGCCGAAGGGGTCGAGCGACGCACGCCACGTTTCCTATTCGTGCTGGAAGGGAATGGGCTGCCTCCAACACAGTTGCACCCGAAGAACTTGCCGTACGTGGCCCGCGAAGATCGCCAACAACTGACGTCTCACCCGCTTCAGGCAGATCAGCTACCGACATCGCTCCAGCCGATGAAGAAGTATGTCGACCGGATGGTAGTGCTTCAAGGAATCAATGGCGAAGTGTGCGGCGGCGGGCACTCGACCAGCCACGGTGCTCTGGGCGCTTACAACACGCGTGATGGAAAGATCATTCACGATGCCACCATCGACTATGTGTTGGGGCGTAATGCCCAGACGATTTTCGATCATATCGTGCTTGGCATCTCGGCGCAAGATCGTGACGTGGTCTTCAACTGCTCGGCGACCGGTCCAGGGCAAAGCGCCGCAACCTTCTGTAATCCTGATGCCGCCTACAAGCGGATCTTCGGTCCGATTGCCGCAAACGATACGACGCGTGAGCAAGCCTATTTGCTCGACTATTTGAAGGATGATATTCGCACTGCCCGTAATGGGCTGCCTTCGGCAGAGAAGGGTAAGCTCGACCAGTACCTCGACGCGTATGAAAAGATTCAAGTGCGCAATCAACGCGTGAAACAGCTGGCCGGCAAGGCTGATGCCAAGACTTTTGAGCTGAAAGATCCCATTCGGTCCACGCTGCCCGAGGAACGACTGGACGCCCATTTCGAGTTGGCGACATCGACGCTTATTTCTGGGCTGACTGACGTGGCAACGATCGCCTCTGGAGTGGGCTTTCGTCATTTCAACATTCAATTCTCCACACTCGCAACGCAGTCGAAGCACCCGCTGGGGCACGCCGTGATCGGTGGCGACAAGCATGCCATCGCTGAGGCGGAAGCCATTCGAGCGTATCACTTCCATCTCATTGCTCGCACCATGGACCGCCTTGCTGCAATCCCAGAAGGCAATGGCACCATGCTCGATAACACGGTGATCGTCTATCTCAGTGATGCGGCAGACAAGCATCATACGCAGTGTCTGGAATGGCCTTACTTGCTGATGGGTGGTTCGCCAGGGCTCAAGCTCGATGGGCGTTATATCGTCTATCCAGCACGCGGCAATGCTGGCTGGCGAACGGTGAATACGATTCACAACTCGTTACTACACGCGGCAGGGCTTCCCGCGGAATCGTTCGGACATGTCATGGCTGGCGTGTCTGACGACGTTCAGAAGGGTCCACTCGAGGAGTTGTTGATTTGATCAATCTCCGGAACCATGGCCCAGCCCTCGTGTTTGCTTGCTGCCTGTTTCTGGTCGCGTTCAGCGATCATGTCGCTGCCGACGAGCCTGCGGCAAAACTTACAGACGAGGAAAAGCTGGCGCTGATCATTGCCGGTAAGGATGAATTGCCGCGCGGCGAACGCATCAAGGATTTCGCTTCAGAAGGAGAAATCGATGCCGTGGGTCGCCTGGTGACGATTGGCAAAACGGTCTACTTCAAGACGGCCGATCAGTCGTTCATTCCCGAAGGCAAGCGTTTTCCGTACCCTGAGCTCTTTCTGGAACTTCACCTGTCGGAAAACCATGCCTATGCTCCGCTTGTCCAGCAGAACATCACACGCCGCGGCCGCGCTCTGTATGACGGCCCTCTGCGCATTCAAGGAAACTGGGCGTACGAAGGGGCGTATCACTTTTTTGGGGTCGTTTGGGTTGACGCCGCTTCCAAGGTGACCACCAGCCCAGAAACTGACTGGAGCCCTTGGCTCAAGAAACGTAATGCCCGTGCAAAATCGACTAAACCTTCCAGCCAATAGTTCCACACAGGATCTCGACACGTAATATGTTTTCCTCCCGCCCTTCACTCATCATCACCTGTTTGTTGGCTATGCTACTTTTCGATGCGGCGATTCTATCGGCCAACGACACGGCCCAGATAGACAATAGCCTCGTCACGCGCGAGCTTTCGTGGGAAAGCGGGCATCTTGTCACGAAAGGAGTCGTTAATCGCCTCACTTCCCGTCAGGCTGCTGTTTCCGATGGCGACGAGTTTGCTTTGACAATTCGCCTGCCAGATTCCAGCCAGGACCTTCGGCTGTCTTCATCCGATTTCCAGGTGCAAAGCACGACGCTTTCTGAAGACCATTTGACACTAGAAGTACAGCTTACTGGGCAGACGGCCCCGGTCGACGTTGTTGTGCGGTACGTGACGAAGCGAAACCAGCCTTGGTTGCGCAAGCAACTTCATATCACTGCGCGAAAATCCTTGCAACTCCGAAAGATCGAAATCGAGCATCTCGCCTCAGCGGATGTTTACGCACCCTATCGCAGTGACCAGATGACATCGCAAGGGCCGGCTGCGTGGCGGCCACCCCTGGGGCAACCGCTGTATACCGAGACTAGCGGCATGTGGTGGGGCGTCGAGTTTCCGGCAGCGCGTAACCATGTCGATGACGGCAACCTGGTGTGCGGCTACCTCACGCAGGTTGATCTTTCAGCAGGAGAGATGTACGCCAGCCACATGGCGGCGATGGGCGTGGCGGACGATCCGTCCTTCGTGAAAGATGCGTTTCTTGACTATATTGACCAAACGCGAGCACGCCCATTGCGGCTGCAAACACAGTACAACTCTTGGTTCGATTACAGCCGCGACGTAGATGCTGATAAGTTTGCTGCCAGCGTTCGTAAGGTGAACAAGGAACTCGTCGTCGATCGCAATGTCCCTCCGCTTCGCGTTTATGCGATCGACGCTGGGTGGCAAGACATAACCACCGATTGGACGAAAGTTGGGGTGTGGCCTGTTAACGACAAATTTGCCCCAGGCTTCCAACTTTCGCTTGAGGAAGTACACCGCGCGAAATCCTCTCTTGGGTTGTGGGTAAGTCCTGGGTGTCTTTTCGGCAGCCAACAGGCGATCCCCAAAATGAGGGAAGCAGGCTGGCGCGCGCTTGATCCTTGGATGTCGATGACCGGGGAGCACTACATGAACGCGCTCGAAGATCGCCTAGTAGAACTGGCGTCGCATGGGGTTTCTTACTTTAAGCTGGACGGGGTCTTCGGGCACCTGCGGACGCGCAACTTCGACATCGAAGGCTTCCAGGGTTCCGAAAAGATGCTCAACGATGCGAAGTACGACGAAGCGAAAGAGCGATATCTTTCGTTGGGGTCGGAGCGTCTGATCAAGATCTTCGACCACATGGGAGAGGTAAACCCGGATGTCTACATTGTGATCTCGAATGGGGCCTATTTGAGCCCATGGTGGCTACAGCATGTGGATGCAGTCTGGTTGATCAATGTGGGGGACCATGCCCGAGGGGATGGCCGCAACGCACAACTGGCGTATCGCGATGGGGCTTACTACCAGATGGCCTCGGAGAACGCCGACAATACGCAGTTCCCACTCAACTCGATCTTCAACCATGAACCGAAGAAGGTCTCTAGCGACGAAGAACCGGAAGACTTCCGGCGGTACCTTTTGATGAGCCTGTCGCGCGGCACTGGGTTTGTCGAACTATACCTCCATACATTCAGCCTAAGCGAGAGCGACTGGGACGTTCTGGGCGAAGGGATGCACTGGGTGCATCGCATGTTCCCGACATTCCAACGGGCACGGATGATCGGCGGAAACCCCATGCAAGGGGAAGTCTACGGCTATACCGGCTGGACCGACGACCTGGGTTATGTCTCTCTTCATAACCCCTCAGACGAAACCCAGGAGTTTGAAATCACCCTGGATCGCAACCTTGGGCTGCCCAAACTGGCTGTCAGCCAACGGCGCACATATAACGTGTCGTCTGCGATTGAAGAAGACCAAGCCCTGATGCCGAAACAAGCAACCGCCGGAGAGCGTTGTACGATCAAATTACCGCCGGGTGCCATTCGTATCGTGGAGTTCACTGCCGAGCAGCGTACCACCCAATAGTGCCTCCTCGGTGCAACGGAACAAAGGGCTGGATCTGATCACCAAGACTGTCCACATCGCGGTCCGCAGACAAAATGCTCTGGAAAAATAGGCAAACAGCCCGGTCAAGGAAAGCCGCTCGAACGGTAGATGAATGTCAGGATGAGCCAAGAATTCAGGGCGAAATCTTCAAATTTGATTTTTTTCGGTGCGGCAGCATTGTGCTCGGCTACGACCTTCTGAAAGACTTTCCCGTACGATTGCGGGGAGACACATGGCCTTTAAGGGGAAAATCCCTAACAATACGAGCAAAATTAGCATGACTTGCGTAAAATAGTGATGCAAACTACTATTTCTGGGATGTTCTCAGGTCGATAGAACGACTGAAACATAATAGTTTGCCGTAGAATCGAGTCTATTGTGATTGGTTTTGGCCCCCAAGTTGACAACTTCCAAGAGTCAGTGAAAGCTGCTTCTAGGGGACTATTGTCATCGGTCAAACCCAAGCGACCGGTTCTGTCCAACCGCTGCCGTCCCTGGCAGGCCTTCCTGGTTGTGCTCTACGCATTTGTGATCATTGGTGGTCTCTCACACGTTCACCAATTGCCCAACGGTAAGCCAAGCCACCCTCACTCAACCGACTCGGAATGTGCCGAGTTGTCTGAGTGCCAAAGTGAAGTGAAGGCCGAGATCGCTTTCTTTGCGACGACTCCTGATCTGGTTACGCCTTACATCGAGGTGCCATCTGCCCGCCTCGATATATTGCCAACACCCATTATTTCGGATCGGGTCACAACTACCTGCCTCCTTCGTGGGCCGCCTGCCGCCTAGTGCATTAGCGATCTAAACCAGTCTCTCACCCTGCCAAGTCAGCCGAGAGACCTGTCTTTCTGTGCCCCATCATTGCCCCCATTTTAAGACACTCGTGTCGAAACGTGTGTTGTCTGATCCCGCATAAGATTGCGTGACCGGCAACTGGTGTTTCGTATCGAGTGGGGCTCGTTAGGGAACGATCGAGATATTACCCCCAAGCGACCAACCGTTAATTCCCCACAACCCGCCAACAAGGTCTCTTAGTTTAGAGGTATCAGATAACCCTATGAAAACTACAACCACAGCGGCCCTAGCGCTGGCTTTGCTTTCGCTGGTGATGATCTCCGGCTGCGAGTCGATGGCTCAGTCGCATGATGATCATCATGAAGGCGAGCACTCGGAAGCGCACGGAGATGACCATGCCAAGCCGCATGACGAATCTCATTCCGAGTCGCACGGAGAAGGCGGCCATCACGCGATTCACAAAATCGTCGTGACGAGCCCGATCCGCAAGGATGTCATCAGCACCCAGCAATATGTCTGCCAGATTCACTCGTGCAAGCACATCGAAATTCGAGCCTTGGAAGGTGGTTACCTGGAAGAGGTGCGAATCAACGAAGGTCAGCTCGTGCAGAAGGGAGATCTGATGTTCAAGATCCTCCCCACCCTGTATCAGGCCAAACTCGATTCCGAAATTGCCGAAGCGAATCGCATTGAAATCGAACTGAAAAATGCCCAGAACCTGCTAGACAAGAACATCGTTTCGCCACAGGAACTGGCTATTAAGAAGGCCGAATTGGCCAAAGTAAAAGCCAAGGTGGCCCTGGCCGAAGCTGAGCTGAACTTCACCAACGTCAAAGCTCCCTTCGAAGGGATCGTCGACCGTCAGTTGGTTCAGTTAGGAAGCCTGGTCGAAGAAGGGGAAGTTCTCACCACGTTCTCCGACAACAGTGTCATGTGGGTTTACTTCAACGTGCCGGAAGCTCGCTACCTGGAATACAAGCGTCAGCTCGATCAGGACAAAGCGGCCGGCAACGGGGAAGAGCATCTACAGGTTGAATTGAAGCTGGCCAACAGCGAGATCTTTCCTCAACCGGGCAAGATTGGTGCGATCGAAGCCGACTTCAACAACACCACAGGTAACATCGCCTTCCGTGCCGACTTCGCCAATCCAAATGGTCTGCTTCGCAACGGCCAGACAGGTACCGTGCTCATCCACCGCACGATTCATAATGCGCTCGTAATTCCACAACGGGCAACTTACGAGATCTTAGCCAAACAGTACGCTTTCGTCATCGACAAAGACAATGTCGTTCGTCAGCGCGACATCGAAATCCAAAGCGAACAAGATGATATTTTTGTGATTAAAAAGGGACTTGAAGAAGGAGATAAGATCATTCTCGAGGGCATCCGCCAAGTGCGTGATGGGGACCATATCGAGTACGAATTCCGGCCCGCGGAAGAAGTACTTGGCAACCTGAAATACCACGCCGAATAAGGAGCCGTCACGAATGTTTACCAAGTTTCTCCATAGGCCAGCATTGGCCATCGTCATCTCACTGCTCATCCTGTTTATGGGCGGTCTAGCGATTTTTTCGCTCCCAATTTCGCAGTTTCCTTCGGTGGCTCCGCCGAGCGTGCGGGTATCTGTTTCCTATCCAGGTGCCAGCGCCAACATCTTGATCGACTCAACGATGGTGATTCTGGAGCAGTCCATCAACGGTGTGCCCAACATGCGCTATATGATGGGTGACGCCACCAGTGCTGGTGAAGGTACGATTCAGATCGTGTTCGAGCCAGGCACCGACCCGAACGTCGCCGTGATGAACGTGAACAACCGCGTCAATATGGTGATGAACCAGCTTCCGCCGATTGTTCAGCGTGAAGGCGTGATCGTGATGCAGAACATGCCGAGCATGCTCATGTACGTGAACGTCTATAGCGAAGACCCGAATCTGGACCAGAACTTTCTCTACAACTACGCCACGGTCAACGTGCTTAACGAAATTAAGCGTATTCCTGGCGTGGGTCAGGCATCCATCCTTGGCAACCGCTCTTACGCCATGCGAGTCGAGTTAGATCTCGATCGCATGCGGGCCTACAAGGTCGATGCCGAAGACGTGATGAAGGCTCTGGACGAACAGAGCATGATCGGCTCGCCTGGGCGACTCGGTCAGGCAACCGGCCAGACATCGCAAACGCTGGAATATGTGCTCACCTGGATCGGTCGCTACAAGACCCCGGAAGAGTACGAGAAGATTATTCTTCGCTCGACCGAGGAAGGTGAAATTCTTCGCTTGGGTGACGTCGCTCACGTGTGGCTGGGCTCGTCTTTCTACGACCTTTATTCTGATATCGATGGATTGCCGTCAGCGGCTATCGTGCTCAAGCAGACGCCTGGCTCGAATGCGGCGGACGTTATCGATCAGGTCAAGGAAAAGATCGAAGAGATCAAAAAAGACTCGTTCCCGCCTGGTATGGACTATGCTGTGACCTACGACGTTTCGCACTTCTTGGACGCGTCTATCGAAAAGGTGCTGCATACCCTGTTTGAAGCGTTCATCCTCGTGTCGCTGGTGGTGTTTCTCTTCCTGGGGGACTTCCGCAGCACGCTTATTCCTACGCTTGCCGTGCCGGTGTCGTTGATCGGGACGTTCTTCTTCATGTTCATGTTTGGCATGTCGATCAACCTGATTACGCTCTTCGCACTTGTGCTTGCGATTGGCGTGGTGGTGGACGATGCTATCGTGGTGGTGGAAGCGGTGCACGAGAAAATGCATGCGAAACACCTGGGTCCCTACCAGGCCACCATGGAAGTCGTTCACGAAATCAGCGGTGCTATTATCGCAATTACCCTTGTGATGACCGCTGTGTTCATTCCTGTTACCTTCATTCCTGGTCCGGTGGGTGTTTTCTATCGTCAGTTCGCCTTGACGATGGCGATGTCCATTATCTTGTCCGGTGTGGTGGCTTTGACGCTGACGCCAGTGCTCTGTGCGATGATCTTAAAGCCGATCCATCGCAAAGGTCCCCAACGGGGTTTGACAGGTATGGTCAATCGCGTACTGAAGGCGATTGCCGGACGCAATGCGTTCATCCTGCGAGCGTTATTGTCCATCGTTTTGGGTCTGGCGACCGGTTATGGTATCTACGAGCTCCTGCATATCGAGATTGTCCACGAAGTGATCTCGGAACAGCTGGAACTTACGCCAATACGGATGATGATCATCGGAGGTATTTCTGCGGTTCTGGCGATCTTCTCGTTCCGGGCAGCTCTTTCTGGGAGCGAACCTGACGAAAAGAAAGTACGCGGACCGATCGGTATCTTCGTTCATATTTTCGACCGAGGCGTCGAACAGGTTACCAAAGCTTATGTCGGTGTGGTCGGCCTGGTCGTCACACGGCGTATCTTGACCATCCTGGTCATCGGCCTGTTCAGCTATGGGATTCTGGTCGTCAACAAAGTTCTTCCCACCGGTTTTATTCCGCTGGAAGACCAGGGCATGATCTACGGTATCGTTCAGACGCCGCCCGGTTCAACACTTGAATACACCAATGCCAAGTGCCACGAACTGCAGGCCATCTGTAAAGAGATGGACGAAATCGTCTCGGTCTCTTCGATTGCCGGTTACGAAGTTCTCACCGAGGGTCGTGGTTCAAATGCTGGTACATGTATCATCAACTTGAAACCATGGGCTGACCGCGAACTGACTTCGAAGCAGATCATTGAAGAGCTGGAAAAACGGGGCACCTCGATCGCCAACGTCAAGCTGGAGTTCTTCGAACCTCCGGCGGTTCCGGGCTTTGGTGCGGCGGGTGGTTTCTCAGTGAACTTGCTCGACAAGACGAACAGCGGCGACTACCAGGCCCTGGGGGAAGAAACCGACAAGTTCATGGCTGCCCTGGAGAAGCGTAAAGAGCTAAAAGGTTTGTTTACCTTCTTTGCTGCAAACTATCCACAGTACGAGATCATCATTGATAACGACGTGGCCATGCAGAAAGGGGTTTCGATCCGCGACGCTCTGGATAACCTTTCGATCGTCGTCGGTAGTACCTGGGAACAAGGTTTCGTTCGCTTTGGCCAGTTCTACAAGGTGTACGTGCAAGCCGCACCTCAATTTCGACGTTATCCGGAAGACCTGGAAAACATGTTCGTCAAGAACGAAGAAGGGGAAATGGTTCCTTACTCGTCGTTCATGCGAATCGAGAAGAAGCAAGGTTTGAACGAAATCAGCCGCTATAACCTGTACCCGACCGCACCTATTCAGGGTGCACCGGCTGCTGGCTATAGCTCTGGTGAAGCGATCGCGGCGATTCAAGAAGTCGCAGCGGAAACCTTGCCGCACGGTTTCGCGATTGACTGGCGTGGTCTGGCCTACGACGAAGCGAAAGCTGGCAACAAGGCCATCTACATCTTCCTGATCGTGGTCGTGTTCGTGTACATGGTGCTCGTCGGTCAGTACGAAAGCTTCCTCTTGCCGTTGGCGGTGATTGTCTCATTGCCAATCGGTGTGTTTGGATCTTTCTTTTTCCTGAAATCGATGGGGCTGGCTAACGACGTTTACGCCCAAATCGGGCTAGTTATGCTCGTGGGTCTGTTAGGTAAGAACGCGATTCTGATTATCGAATTCGCGGTTCAGCGTCGTCATGAAGGATTGAGCATTAAAGATGCCGCTATCGATGGTAGCAAGCTGCGATTCCGCCCAATTATGATGACGTCGTTTGCGTTTATCGCTGGTCTGATTCCACTCGTCCGTGCGACGGGCCCTGGTGCTATCGGTAACCGAACGATCGGTACAACGGCAGTCGGTGGTATGCTCCTAGGTACCCTGGTCGGTGTTCTCGTGATTCCCGGTCTATATTACCTGTTCGCTAAGATCTCGGACGGAAAGAAACTCATTCGTGACGAGCACGATGAGCCGTTGAGTGAAATCTTCGAGCGCGAAAACCCACACGGTGAGCATGAAGGCTTTTAGTAGCCACCCCAGCTCTCCGTAACAGTTTAACTAAGCGAAGCCTCGCTACACGACTTACGTGCAGCGAGGCTTTTTTGTGGCCATCAGAAACGCTTCAAACATGTTTCAAGGCATGAACTTACTTCTCGTCAAAACCGTCGCAAAAATGACCGTGTCAATCTAGGCAAGATACGGCCGTTCGCGTCGGCAGGAAAGCAATATATCTAACGAACGTGATTTTCAGCCGATAGGAATTATGAGGCTTTTTCTGCGCCAGAGGTCGGCAGATCTTACGTTCAAAAGAGCTTCAAACCCCACACTTTCCAATCTGATGTTGCGAACTGGCAGGACGCCACCAAAAGGCTCAATGATGAGATGGAATAACCTCCGAGCGCACACCATGATGAAGCGGGTCAATCCGTGTGCAATTGCAACACTACTGACTTGCTGCATTCTGCCAGTCATCTCAGGGTGTGGAATTCCCAAGCTTTGCTGCGTGGACCCTAATCCCTACATTCCCAATGAATTCAACGGGAAGACAACCACGGATAATGTGGCGAATATTGGCGTCTACGAGTTCTTCAACGATCAGGCACTCGCCCAACTCATTGCCGAAGGTCTGGCGACTAACCAGGAACTGAAGATCCGTAACCAAGAGATCCAGGTCGCTCGCAACGAGATCCTGGCTCGTCGCGGTGCTTACCTTCCGTTCGTCAGCGTTGGAGCAAAGGGTGGCTTCGATCGCACCAGCAAGTGGACTCCGCTGGGGGCCGCGGAAGATCAACTCTTCACGCCTAAAGGTGGCGAGTTTCCCGATCCTCTGCCAAATGTTGGCCTGACGGCGAACCTTTTCTGGCGGATCGATATTTGGCGTGAACTGCGAAATGCCCGCGATGCGGCCATGCAAAGATACGCTGAGGCCGTCGAAGTGCGAGATTACTTCGTAACTCGATTGGTTGCCGAGATCGCCGAAAACTACTACGAGTTGACAGCACTCGACCAACGTGTGGCCTACCTGAATCAAACCATTGAGATTCAAAAGCAAAGCCTTGAAGTCGCTAAGGCTCAAAAGGCTGCAGCTCGCGGCACCGAACTGGCTGTTCAACGTTTTATCGCCGAAGTTCGCAAGAACGAGAGCCAGTTGCTAATCGTGCAGCAGAGCATCATCGAGTCTGAGAACAAAATCAACTTCCTGTGTGGTCGATATCCTCAACCGGTTCAGCGATCCTCGTGGGACTTCATCACGCTCGATTCTACGATGCTCGGCGTTGGTGTCCCAGTTCAACTGCTGCAGAACCGTCGCGACATTCGTGCCGCTGAACGTGAATTGTCAGCTGCTGGCCTGGACGTCTTAGTTGCTAGGGCGCAGTTCTTCCCACGCTTCGACATTTCTGCCAGCGTCGGTTACGAGGCCTTTAATCCTCGTTACCTCTTTGATCCAGGTGCGTTCATTGCGAGCACTGCCGGTGAGCTTGTTGCTCCGCTGATCAATAAGGCTGCGATCCGAGCCGAATACCAAAGTGCGAACGCTCGACAATTGCAAGCGGTTTACGACTACCAGCGAACAGTCTTGAATGCTTATACCGAAGTCGTCAATCGCATGTCCAAAGTCGAAAACTACCGCAAGAGTGTCGCGATCAAGCAAGAACAGGTTGCCGCTCTCGAGGAATCGGTTCAAGTGGCCACCAACCTGTTCCAGAACGCTCGTTCGGAATATGTGGACGTGCTGTTCTCGCAACGCGACTTGCTGGAAGCACGCGTTGATTTGATCGAAACCAAGCAGCAACAACTGTCGGCGATCGTCAACGCTTACCAGGCACTGGGTGGTGGTTACTTGCTCACCAGCGAAGGCACGACCTATAAGGACATTCGCTGCCTGACAACGCCTTACCTGCCTGGCGAAATGATCGACGTTCCGGTTCCTGAAGGTGAACCGGAAGAGCTATCTCCGATGGAGGACAGTCTGCCTCCGCTTCCAAGCGAAGCAGCCCTGTCGGCAACGACGCTCGATTCGATCGAACCATAAGAGCAGCAAGTAATAGCCTACCGCAGGATCCCCTTGGCGGTAGGCGAGAGTCGATGATATCCAAGGACCACTGCTGGCATGCCCCGTAGTGGTCCTTTCTTGTTTCCAAGAGATTTCAGGCCGGCCTGGACCGAAGTGATTGGGATCCTTGCTTGGACGAATGTCGCTGGCCGGTCTTCGAACGGCCATGTCCTGTCCCCCACAGGCAGTTCACGATGAAGTTCCGTGCTCCCTTCTCGATCCCATTTCTGTTGGTGTCTCTCAGTTACGCAGTTGCCCAAGATCCTGTGCGATCTGAAATTGCCTTGATCCTGGCGGAAGGTATGATCGGGATTGAGGAGAAGATATCGGCTTTCCATGGCAAACTGCTCATGTGATGCTCACGGATAGCTCTGGTAGGTGGCGACGTTGCCTGCGGGCGTAGAGTGCGATGCTGAAATGCGCATCACCTGCTTCTAACTAGGAGGCAGCTTTTCGGGGGCAGGACGAAATATGGAGGACAACCGAAGATATCTCGAAACATCGTAAACCCAAAACCCCGGGTGTCTTCTGAAGCGATCCTCAATTTTGGCGACAACACTTGGCACACAAAATGCTGGTACCCGAAGGGACACCCCATCCTAGATGCGTCCATTTTCGAAGCTGATCGGTAGGACACGCAGCTGGTCAGCAATTCATTGATACGTATTCAGGGCTGATCGAAACATGTCGCATATCTCCTCGAACCGACGTGGCTTCACGTTGGTAGAATTGCTGGTGGTAATCGCCATCATCGGCGTACTCATCGCACTTTTACTTCCCGCCGTTCAACAGGCCCGCGAAGCGGCCCGGCGGATGCACTGCAGCAACAATCTGAAGCAGCTAGGACTGGCGCTGCACAACTATGTCGACACGCACGGCAAGCTGCCTGCGTCGAGCCGCGGGTACGGCGGCTGCATTGGGACGCCGGTCAATGGAGAGATCAAGAATGCCCATGGCCTGGTGTCGGTGCTTCCCTTCTTAGAGCTCAAAAACCTTTACGATCAATTCAATCACTCCGAAGCCTACTCGGTTAGCAATAGCACGTCCTATCAGCGGGCGAGCGGGACGGTCGTCGGCGATCCGCTAACCAACGGAAATGCAGCGTTGGCCGAAACGGTGGTCGAGGCATTCATTTGTCCCTCGGATAACAATGACGCCATTGGGCGTTTGTCAGGGGCTGCATATGGCCCCGGCGGCTCTTTTAAGGGTGCCGCAACCAATTACGACTTCATCGTCGATTGCGGGTTGGAGTTTGGAACCTGTAACGGTTACGCAACCGCGACCAGCAGCAAGAAACGGATGTTTGGTGCTGATGTGAACACGAGCTTCGCTGACGTAACGGACGGACTCTCCAACACGTTCATGATGGGCGAAACCACCAAGTACCACGTCAACGGAGGCGCTTTCGCCTGGTCTTATCGCGCCTGGGTGATGACCGGGATCGATACCTATTACAACAACGGGATCTACGGCGGTATCAACATCTGGCATCAGCCGGCCGTTCATCCGACCTGGCAAAGTCCTCCCTTCACGCCGATCCGCGGACGCGCTCGCAGTTGGTGGGTACCGGCCGCCAGTTTACATCCCGGAGGGACGCACTTCTTAATGGGGGACGGTTCGGTACATTTCATTCCTGAAACAATCGACAAGACGAGCCTCGCTCGATTGACCTTCATGGCCGATGGCGAGTTCGTCTCGCTGCCGTAGACGGTAGCCTGAAATTCACGTCATAACCTGACCATCGTTTTCAATTTATCCTGGTAGGTGTGAGATGTATCAACTTTTGAAAATTAGCGTACCGTTGCTGATAGTCGCCATCGTAGGCTGTGGTGATCCTGGTCCGCATCGTTTAGCCGTCAAGGGAACGCTGATGCTAGACGGAAAGCCGCTGCCGTTTAAAAGTCTGGCCTTGATGCCGATCGAAGGGACTGGCGGACATGGTGCCGCGGGTTTCAGCACTGGAGACGGCACGTTCAACCTGCAGGCGATCGTTCCGGGAGCGATTCGCGATTACCGCGGTTGCCCGCCCGGCCGCTATCGCGTCGTCATTGGCGAACCACTGATTCCTATCTCGGATGAACCGGTGGTCGAAGCGTCGATGAGCGAAGAAGAGGGGCCGGCTCCGGCGATTGCGCTCGATTTGCGCCCGCGTCGTCGAGCCACCAAAGGAGGCATCCCGGCGATTTACCGCTTGGAAAACACAACTCCCCTGGTAGTGGAAGTGAGCGAAGGAATCGAAGCGTATGAGTTCAAGCTCGACTCCAAGCCCAAGCCGGGGGCGGTCGCGTCGGTTCAATACAAACGCTAACGGGCCCTGGGGACATCAGACGCATCCTGATTACCAAGATTCGATAATTCGGACAATGCGCAAACGAGGTATCCGTGAATTTGCGGCTACCTCGTTTTATACGCGTATATAGTAGTGGCAGCCGAAAGGGCCAGGCGGACTCGGATCATCAGCCACGGGGACAGTTTCGGGGAACTCTTGGATACGTCATCGAACCTATCAATTTGAGTCTGCTTGTCAAAAACCGTGCCCGACCGATCATTTCTACCTGAACGGTCTCGAACAAGAAGAGCGGGGCGTTGTAGTCTTCTCTCCACGGCACATAGAAATCCCAGCCGATTTATGGCGGGGGGCCCATTAAGCCTGACAAAACCTCGATCGTGGTGGATTGCCCCGGTTGCTGCCGGGAATTGACTTCTGAAATACGAGAGAGGACACTGAGATTTGGAACTGGTTTCGGTTCCTTGCCGCCAAGGGATCATTTAACGGTTTGCCGACCGCGATCACTTGGTCTTTTTATGCGCGTGATAAGTCGTCGATGTCGCCTGTCACGAGCCTGAAATGAACGCAGCACGCTCGCCATCCAAAGAATGGGATTCCTAATGATTCAATTCCTTGCCACTTCGACGCGTAGTTCAGGCATGCCCGGTTGTCGCCGAACAAGCCCACGTCATGTGCAACACCGAATAATTACGCTCGCGTTCGCAATGTCTTTGGTGCTTTTCGCACAGCTCTCATTGGCAACGTCACTCAGCGCCGAGTCAAGAACTCATCCGAACATCATCTTTATCCTAGCGGATGATTTAGGTTACGGCGAACTTGGCTGTTACGGTCAGAAGCTGATTCAGACACCTCGGCTTGATCGCATGGCCAGCGAAGGAATGCGTTTCACGGACTTCTATGCAGGCAGCACCGTATGTGCCCCTTCGCGTTGTGTTCTTATGACGGGCTTGCATATGGGACATGTACACGTTCGCGGGAATGCAGGCGGGCCAGACATGTCCATACAATCGCTACGTGACGAGGATGTTACCGTGGCAGAGGCGTTGAAGTCGAGCGGCTATTCCACCGCACTATGCGGCAAGTGGGGCCTGGGTGACGACGCACCAGGCGGACGAGCAGGCCTGCCACGCCGACAAGGCTTCGATTACTTCTTTGGATATCTCAACCAGGTCCATGCCCACAACTACTATCCCGAATTCCTTTGGCGGAATGAAGAAAAGGTCCCGCTACGCAATGTCGTTCAGACCGCGGATCGCTCGTATGGAGGTTTCAGCGGAGGTTGGGCTACCAAGAAGGTCGACTATAGTCACGACATGTTCGTTGACGATGCCATGACGTTTATTCAAGATCAGGCCAAAGAACAGAGTAAGCCATTCTTTCTTTACCTGGCACTCACGATTCCACATGCGAACAACGAAGGAACTCGCGGTACAAGCAACGGGCAAGAGGTCCCTGGCTATGGAATCTATGCCGACAAGGATTGGAAAGATCAAGACAAGGGACAAGCTGCGATGATCACGCGCATGGATGCAGATGTCGGACGTATCCTCGACCTGCTGGATCAATTGCAAATCGCCAAAGATACTGTTGTGATGTTCTCCAGCGACAACGGGCCTCACAACGAAGGAGGCCATACGGTGGATCGCTTCGACCCAAGCGGCCCCCTTCGTGGCATGAAACGTGACCTGTACGAAGGAGGCATCCGTGTCCCGATGATCGTTCGTTGGCCAGGCACCGTTCCCGCCGGAACGGTCTCCGATCATGTCAGCTACTTCGGTGACTTGATGGCCACGTGCTGCGAATTATCCGGAGCGAAAACTCCTGCGAATGTTGACTCGATCAGCTTCGTTCCCACTCTTATGGGACAACTATCTAAGCAACAACCTCACGAATACCTGTATTGGGAATTCTACGAGCGTGGAGGCAAGCGTGCCGTTCGCGCCGGAAAGTGGAAAGCGATTAATAATTCGTGGCCAGGTGGAAAGCTGGAACTCTATGACCTTTCAGTCGACCCTGGTGAAGCAAACGATATTTCCGACGCGCATCCCGCCATCGTCAAGAAGCTGCTAGGCTATATCCAAGAGGCACACGTTCCACATGCGGACTGGAGCACCGCAGGCAAATAACAGCCGGAAACTGAGACACATCATCTCTTTTGAAGATAGAGTTCATGGCAGTTTAATCGATCGAGTTTTGGTGGTTTCTATTGGAGCAGCGAGATAAACTCAGGGTAACTTTTCGACTTGCAGCATGAGGAGTTCGGCCATGCCGCGAACCTCGCCAGGTTGCCTTTTAGTTCCCCTGCTCTCTTTCCTGCTCGTTGCCAGTTGGGGAACGCGCCAGGTCGCTGGACAAAGCGATCCTATCCAGCCAATCAAACTCCGCGCGGATGATGCGTGGAGTCGAGCTTCTACGAAGCTGGTTAAGGGATCGCATGTCAAAGTCTTCATTCCCAGCTTGCCGTACCTCTACACGTCGCATGCGATCAACGGGGCGTTGATTCGACCGGCCGCGAACCAACGCGGCTGGGAGTACGATATGGCTGTCGATCATCAGCAGATTGACGACACCACTTACGAATTCCAACTGCGACGAGGGGTCCGATTTCAGGATGGTACGCCATTTAATGCCGACGCGGTCGTCATGAACATGGAGTCCTTCAAGAAGAAGCCCGTCCAGTACAGCAAGATCGATGAAGTCTTCGACTATGTCGAGAAAGTCGACGACTACACCGTACGATTTCATTTAACGCAAAAATACGGCTCGTTCATGAACGATGTCATTTGGATGCAGTTCTATACCGAAGAGTATCTCAAGCGCAACCCAGGCGGCTGGAACGGCAAGGCCAACTGCCCGAATCTTTCCATGCCAGGACCCTACGGCTTAGGGCCCTACATGTTGTCCGAAGGCTACATCGAGGGGGACCGGCAAACGAGCAAAGCGGTTCTCAAGGCCAACCCGTATTACTGGGATCCGAACTATCCCAAGGTAGAAACGATTACTGTTTTCACCGATCTCGATAGCCAAGAAGCAAAACAGATGGCTTTGTACCAAGAGGGTCAGCTCGACATCACGATCATTCCGCCGGAGGACAAAGTCGAAACGATCTTGTCGGACTACAGCAAGCTTGTCATTTCACCGTCGACCGATAACATCGCCATCCATATCAACATGATCAACGGCCATCCTAAGCTTAAGGATAAAGAGGTTAGAAATGCGCTCAACGAAGCGATCAATCGCCATAACTTGCTGCACTTCGTGTATGAGAACGAAGGGACGCTCTCCCCGATTTCACCCTATTTTCCTGGTGTTGGTGCCGTTTCGCAGCATCTGCTGCCCACCCCGGAGAATTTCGATCCGCACGATAAAGAGGTCCACCAGCGGCTTCGGCAGCTTCTAGATGGGCTGCAATTGCGAGTACTAACCCAAGATCGCTTCTTGCCGCTGTGGCGTGGAATAGAAACCCACTTTGCTCAAGTAGGAGTCACACTCGATATCCACGTTACCAACAGCGAAAAAGAGATCTTTCAGCAACTACTGACAACCTACCAAGGCAAAAACAGTGAACACTGGGATCTGCTGATATGGGGTAACGACGATTGGTACTTCAACCATCCGTTTTCAGTCTTTCTTGTATTTCGAGCAAACAACGCCTGGAGCACCTTGTTGCCTGATCCCGTGATGAATGGGTACCTGGAAGAGATGTTTCAAGCGACCGTGGACGAACCGGAATTCGCCTCGATCTGTGAGAAGATCATGCGGCATGCCTATGACCAAGGCTATATGTTGTTCGTGCCGACTCCAAATAAAGTCTTTGCGGTCAACAAGGAAGTTGTTTTTCATCCCTACCGAATGGCATGCATGCCGCTTTGGAGAATCGAGATAACCAACCAACACTGGTCGGTGCGGCGATCGCAGCAGCCATATCCACAAACACTAAGGCGACCCGTTGAAATATCCCGGGTTCAAATAAAGTAGCCAGGTGCCCCATGTTCACGGGTGGCGTTAAATCTAAACTGCTTTTCCTCGTTGCCCTGTCCGGAGCAGCATTTGCCTGTCTCGGGATCTACGGGATCTCAAACTCTGCTTCGACTTTTACCTGGGTCGACCAGGTCTATCAGACCGCCGAAGACTTTCGAGATAGTTCACGCAACATTGCTGTTCCCCTGAACGAGTTGCGGCAAATGTCCTTATCAATCGTGATGGCTCCCAATCCGACCTTACAGGAAGACCTGGATATTCGACAGGAGAAATTAACGGGGCAGATCGACGAAGCGTTTGCCCATTGGAAGATTGAAGGGGGCAACGCGAAAGAAGCCGAGGCATTCGCTCAACTCGGCCGAAGCTGGCGGGAATACAAAAAGCTGAAGGACTTCACGATCGAGAAGGCCAAACAGCGATATCGCGAAGAGGCATTCATCAATGCGACCGGGGCCGAGCAGTTGCAATTTGAGAAGGTCAATGACGACTTGAATGGTTGGATGCAAACGAGAATTGACAATGCCGAACAGATCTACCAAGAGGCCAATTCCCAATTCAATCGTACCATTTGGGTTTCCAGCATCGTCATCGGTTTGCTGACGTTCATTGTCGCGACGGCGGGGTACTTCGCGAGCAAGAGCATCATTCGTCCCATCTACGCCCTCAAAGCCGCGGCCACGCAGATCGCCAATCGCCAGCCAGTAACATCCATCGGCGTGCAAACGAAGGACGAACTAGGGGAGTTGGCCCGCGACATGGAAACCATGGCCGCCGCGATCGCCGCGTACGATGCCCAGCAACAGAAGTCCGAGGCCGAGGTACGGAAGCTCAACGTGGAACTGGAACACCGAGTTCACCAGCGAACTGCAGAATTAGGCCAGACCGTCCACGAACTCCGCCTGGCGAAGGAAGCTGCCGAGACCTCCAACCGGACCAAGAGTGAGTTTCTTGCCAACATGAGCCACGAAATTCGCACACCCATGAATGGCATCATCGGCATGACAGAACTGACGCTCGATACTAAGCTTACCAGTGACCAACGCGAGTACCTCGAGATGGTGAAGGATTCCGCCGATCACTTACTGGATGTGATCAACGACATCCTTGACTTTTCCAAGATCGAAGCAGGCAAGCTCGAGTTGTCACCATACGAGTTTGAATTACGAGACCATCTCGACGATACGGTTGGCCTACTGGCCCTGAAAGCGAATAGCAAAGGGATCGAGCTGGCTTGTCACGTGCTTAACTCGGTACCGGATTTATTAATCGGTGACGCCGGTCGTCTGCGACAAGTCGTGGTGAATTTGCTAGGGAACGCCATTAAGTTCACCTCGGAAGGGGAAGTGATCATGCGTGTCGAGGTCGATTCGCGTACGGAGAATCACATTGTTCTCCATTTTTCTGTCCGAGACACGGGAATTGGGATCTCGGAAGATAAGCTCGATTTACTATTCAAGGCGTTTTCACAAGTCGATAGTTCAATGACCCGCAAGTATGGAGGAACGGGACTGGGACTAGCGATCTCGGCGCAGTTGATCAAATTGATGCAGGGCGAAGTGTGGGTAGAGAGTCAACTTGGCAAAGGGAGCACGTTTCACTTTACGGCCAAGTTCCTGCTACCCAAGACACGAACACCGCGGCAGACTCCAATTGAAATCGAAAAACTGAGAGGACTACCCATTTTGGTGGTGGATGACAATTTGACCAATTGTCGAGTATTGCACGAGATGCTGGCCAACTGGAATATGAGGCCTACCACGGTAACCAACGGTCGGGACGCCTTAGCGACCTTGGAACAGGCCTTCGAAGATGGTGAACCATTTTCAATTGTGCTGACCGACAACATGATGCCTGAGATGGATGGATTTACGCTGGCCGAGAAGATTCGGTCTCGTACCGAACTTGTCGGTTCGACGCTCATGATGCTTTCTTCAGCGGATCGCAGAGAGGATGCAGCTCGCTGCCGTGACGTAGGGGTCGATGCCTATCTAACCAAGCCTATTCGCCGGACCGAACTTCTGCACGCGATCATGCAATGCAAGCAAGTGGCCTCGAAGAAGAGAGCGCCGGAGGCAAAATTGTTGGACCGCCAACCCACCTCAAAAGATGCTATTCGGCTACTGCTTGTCGAAGATAACCCCATCAACCAAAAGCTGGCAGAAAGACTCCTCGAAAAACGAGGCTACGTGGTAGTCATTGCAGGTAATGGACGAATCGCGTTGGACCTGCTTGAAAAGGATGATTCTTTTGACGTCGTTCTCATGGACGTGCAAATGCCCGAGATGGACGGGTTCGAGGCCACTGCGGCCATCCGTGCCCGGGAAGAGCCCCAAGGGAAGCATATTCCCATCCTTGCCATGACGGCACATGCCATGAAAGGAGATCGGGAACGTTGCTTGTTGGCAGGCATGGATAGCTATATCTCGAAACCACTCAAAGCAAACCTCTTGTATGATGAACTCGAGCGGCTTGCACGTCGTAATTAAACTCATGGTGGCGCGCGAACTGGTACACAATCCTACACAAAGCGTGCGATTCCGCTCACTTGCTTTTGTTTACAACACCCAAATCGAAGCAAACGCCTTACCAAGATTGCCCGCAGCTTCTCGGCACTCCGTTTGCACTTCAGAATCTAGAGTAAGCAGTTTTGTCCTCACCCATCATGTACGTTCGTCCCAGCGCATCCAGTAGCTCCTGATACTTTAGCAACGACGACGATCTGGGACCCGGAGACATTGCGATGCCATCCAAACAAGTGAAAGACATACTGGATCATATACGATCCGTTCATCACCAATTGAACAAGGTTTGCAGGGAGTTGTCAGCTGGTGAGCCCGATGCCCGCCTTCAGTTGCTGCTGGAGTACATCGGACGACACGAAGAGGTGTTCAATAGCGCGGTGCGGCGCTATGAAAAGGAAGCCAATGTTAAGACAGCAATCGAAACATGGTTGCAGTTTTCTGCAGATGAATCGATTAACGAAGCGTTTCACGACCTCGATCTACATCCCGGCATGACAGCGGAAGAGATCGTCGAACAAGTTCTTGCGTTTGATGCTAAACTGATGACCCTTTATCGCGATCTGGCCGATTCCACATCATCATCGCAAGTCCGCGAACTCTTTTCCGACCTGGTGCAGATGGCCGAAGGTAAGCAGCATCAATACGCCCGGATATTGCAAGAATGGGAATAGCAAAGACGTCCGGACAACTGCCATGACCATCCATTGGGCAGATCATTGCCGGTAGGCGAGGATCTGCCCTTTTTTTCACTACACCCAAAGACAGCGATTCGCAACGCAATCATACGACCAGACAATATGCACTAAGCATGACTGTCGTCACGGGGGAAGCAGAATAAAGCTCGCGCCGCCAATCACTGCCGTATCGGCGGCGCAAACTTCGAGGCTTAGCTGTTCTTCACCTCGATATGGCGCGACTGGGCTTCTGGCGATTTTGGAAGCACGACGGTCAGAATGCCATCCTTCATTGTGGCTTCAATCTTGCTTTCTTGGACGGCACACGGCAGCATCGTCGATCGCGAGAAGCGTCCGCTTCGGCGCTCTACTCGGTGAAACGTCTCGCCTTTCTCTTCACTCTCTTCCTTGCGTTCGCCACTAACCACCAACTGGTTTCCGTTCAGTTGAATGTCAACTTCCTTGGCTTGCACGCCAGGCAGGTCAAGGCGAACGGTAATCTCGGTGTCCGATTCCTTCAGGTCAAGTGCAGGACATAGCATTTGATTTCCCCACACATCACCATTTTCATCCCAGAATCGATGTAGCAGATGTTCCATTTCCTCCCGCAAAGAGGGAAGGTTGCCGCCTTGAGCCCAGGGAAATAGGCTGCGGCTTTGCCGGGTTGTAAGAGGAGCGTTCATGATCTTCTCCTTATCCATGAGTTGGAGAAAACTGCCTTGGCAATTCACTTGCCTTGGCTGACTACCTATCTCTTACTTCGATTCTCTCATTCTCCCTACAGGACCCAAATCGGGAAGAATGTGATTTCGTCATGGTGGATTGAACCAAGTCAGGATCGACGCAAGTCTTCCTGCGGGACGCTGCTGAGGCCGCAACTGCTGACAACATCTACGTTGTTTTCTAACTGATGCACCTGAGGAATATCACGTAGAAGCTCCTGTAGATTCTGCTTCAGGTAGAAACTCGGTACGCGACCAGTCAACGTCAGTGTCCCGCTATCATATCTCAGGCTGACTTTGCGAAAGATGAAACCATATCGACACTGGTCAATCCGACGTCTGACCGTCCGCAGTACGTCGTCGTGTTGATAGCGCTCACTCTTTTGCTTCCGTGGCCTTTGAATAAACATGGGAATGTCTTCTCGCGACTAGGGGACATGAATAACCGAAGCCGGAACATTGAGAAGGGCAGACTGCAAGTCCGGCTTCGGTGTGGGGTCAATTGGATTGGGGAAAGTAACTGGGGCTCCCCAAGATGGTTGTTTGGATTCATCCCGAAGCTCACCACGGCGAATAGGCACTTCGATTGGTGCTTCAATACCCAAGCGAACGGTATTACCAGAAACCCCCAAAACTGTCAGAGTGACATCCGTTCCAATTTGAATGGTCTGACTAGCTTTTCGACTCAGTACCAACATGATTCTCCTCCTTGTGTCTTTTTCGACGCAGGTCATTTTGCGTCTGGTTGTTGGGCCTCTCTCTTTGAGGGGCTCGCTTGTGACTAGAGGAATATGACGGTTATCCGAATTTTTCCAAATCGAGCTAAACTCTATTCTGGTATGGCGGTTTCCGCCATCCCAGAAGCTCTCACGCTCTGAAGGCACAAAAGTAAAGACGATGTCATTGTGACCACCAGAGACGAATCTCGATTGTTTAGGCCGATGCTGGTAGTAGCCAGACTGGACACCTCTTCATAGAAGGCCCGTCGAGCAAAGTAGTCGAACATCACCATGACATCCAGGTGTGTTACCACTTATGATTGAAGGAAGCCCGGGCAAAAAAACCGCTGGAATACCGCTGAATTGGCCACCTGGTGATTAGGATTTATTGTGTCCGACATTCAACCAACAATCGATTCTCGACACGCCGACATCCAACACCGGATGCTCGCTGAAGCACTTTCCCACTTGGGTGAAGGCGTTGTGATCACTAAGATCGAGCACGATGAGCCTTGTCCACGGATCGTATTCGTCAACAGAGCGATCTGCCAGATTTCCGGGTACCAAGAGGCCGAACTCTTGGGCCAGACGCCTGAGATCTTTCATGGTGAAAACACCGATTCGCAATCGCTTGAGGAGGTGTATAACGCAATTCACGCGCATCGACCGTTTCAGGGAGAACTGGTTTTTTACCGAAAGGACGGCACGACCTACGATGCGGAAATCGTCTGCACACCCATGTTTGACACAGAAGGTCGTTGCACCAACTACGTTTCCGTACATCGCGACATTACGGACAAAAAGAGATCGGCTCGGCAACTGAATGAAAGAGAGCTATTCCTGCGAGCCATTCTTCAAACCGCGACCGACGCCATTGTGACGATCGATCAAGGAGGAATCATTACTGGAGTCAACCCTGCCACGTCGCGCATGTTTGGCTATACGGAGGATGAGCTACTTGGCGCGAATGTCACAATCCTTATGCCAGAGCCATTCCGTGAAGAGCACAATGACTATCTCTCCCGCTACTTGCAATCAGGCGAAGCGCGTGTAATCGGCATCGGACGAGAGATTGTTGCCCGTAGGAAAGACGGCACATCGTTCCCAGTTCACCTGGCAGTCAGCCAAATCGACGACCCTCCCCTGTTTACTGGCATCATTCGTGACATTTCCGAACTCAAGGAATTAGAGAAGCAAGTACTGGAGATTGCAGCTGAAGAAGACCGCCGAATCGGCCATGAACTCCATGACAGCGTTCAGCAGCAATTGACAGGTCTGGGCCTGCTCTCGCAAACCGTTGCCGAGATGTTATTGAACTCCGATCAGTGGGAAGCCCGCTGTCAGCCGACAGTGGCCAAGGTAGCACGGCTTGCAGAACGCGTGGCACGCGGCATTAGCGAGGCCGCACGCGAGGTTCACAACCTTTCCCGGGGGCTGGTCCCCGTGGAAATCGACGCGGAGGGGCTTCGCGCGGCTCTGGAAGAACTGGCCGAGCGCGTAAGCGAGCAATATGGGGTTGTTTGCTCGTGTGAGTTTCAGGGCGACATTGGACTGAATAACAATTTCGTGGCAACACATCTATTTAGGATCGTTCAGGAAGCCGTCACAAACGCGATGAAGCATGGAGACGCCACCCAGATTGAAATACGACTCATTGGTACCCTGCGGGCAATCTCGCTACGTATACTGGACAACGGTCGGGGAATCCCCGCACAACCCCTAACGAACCTGGGAACAGGGTTGAAGATCATGCAATACCGATCCAACCTCATCGGAGGTGTCGTACAAATCGTTCCCGGACCGGAATGTGGCACGCTCGTCAGTTGTCTTGTTCCGCGAGAAGGCAATTTTGATGCAGGAAAGTGAGATGGGTTCAACAACTGACATTAGCCGAATTCTTATTGTCGACGATCATCCTATCGTCCGCGAAGGACTGGCTGCCCGCATCGACGGTCAACCGGACCTGGAGGTATGCGGCGAAGCGAGCAGTATTAATGATGCATTGTCCCAGTACCGGTCCCTCTCGCCAGATCTAACGCTCATTGATATCCAGTTAGAAGATGGCAACGGCATCGAGTTGATCAAAGAGATTTATGCCCGCAATTCAGCAGCGAAAATGCTTGTTATTTCCGCATTTGACGAGTCGCTATACGCCCAACGTGCCCTGCGTGCCGGGGCGTTAGGATACGTAAACAAGCGCGAACTACAGGACAAGGTACTGGATGCGATTCGTACCACTCTGAAGGGTGAGCGGTACGTAAGCCCAAAAATTATGCAACAACTTCTCAGCCAGGTCGTTTCCAATACTACCCGCGTCGACGAAGATCCGGTCCAGAGTCTGAGCGACCGTGAACTGGAGGTATTTCAGCTGATTGGCCACGGCCACACAACTGGTGCCATCGCGAGTCAATTGCAACTTAGTGTGCACACGATTGATACGCATCGTGAGAAACTACGCCACAAATTGAACGCGAAAAATAGTGCTGAATTGATGAAGTTGGCTGTACAGTGGGTTCTAGAGAACGGCTAATCTTTCGACTACCTAAGATTCCATTACGAGGACTTTCGCCCCTTTTACCTTTCCGTGTTTCAACTCTAATAGTGCTCGATTGGCCTCTTCCAGTCGGTAGGTCGTGATCGTCGAACGAAGAGGAATCTCTGCAGCGAGGGGCAAGAACGTGCGGATATCATCGTGCGTTATGTTGGCCACCGTCTTGATTTCTCGTTCCAGCCACAAGTGTTCGTGATAGCTTAATTGAAGCAGGTATTCCTTATCGCTATCCTCCTTGCGAATGGCATTGATGACCAGCCGTCCGCCAGGTGCAAGATTGGCCAACGCCTCTACTACCGGCTGCCATGCCGGTGTTGTATCGATGATGGCATCCAGCGCGACCGGAGCACGATCGGTCGTATGCCCAGCCCACTCGGCACCAAGCTGCATGGCGAAAGCTTGTTGATCGGGATCACGAGCAAACACAAACACTTTTGTTTGGGGAAATCGATGCCGGACCATCTGAAGCACCAGGTGCGCTGACCCGCCAAAACCCGTAAGCCCTAGCGTCTGTCCATCTTCGATGCTAGTCAGCCGAATCGCGCGATAGCCGATGGCCCCTGCGCACAGGAGCGGTGCGGCTTCGGCATCAGAAAAGCAATCGGGAATCGGATATGCATACTCCGCCCGGGCCGTCAAATATTCTGCATATCCGCCATTTACATCTCTTCCGGTCGCACGAAACTGCGAACTGATGTTCTCATGCTCATCTCCACTGGAAGAATGTATCCAGCCCACACCGACCCGGTTGCCAACTTGATGCGTCGTAACGCCATCACCAATTTCATCGACATATCCAACCACTTCATGCCCCGGAATTACTGGCAACTTGGGAGGTGGCGTTCTTCCTTCGATCTCATCGAGTTCCGTATGGCAAACCCCACACGCAGCAACTCGGATCCGAATTTCACCGGGCCCGGCATGCGGATCGGGTACATCGACAAGCTGCAAAGGTGTCGAAACGTCGTGAAGTGACACCACCTGATAGAGTAATTGAGCCTTCATTATCACCTCCTCCGTGGTGAGAGCACTTCCGAACACTTTTTGTAACCGAATTCACACGTCATGATGATCTTCATCTTGTTGGCAACGTGACCTATGATGGATTGCCTTACCCGAATCCAATCTCTCCACGACACAATAGGTATCCTTCTGCGATCTTCCGCGGATAATATTGAACACGTCAGACAGTCCCCCACTGACATCATCGTTTCCCTAGAAAGCGTTAGGTAGCTCACGTGAGCGAAAAATGCGAATGGCAAGCCGTTCCTCTAGAGGAAGTCTACCGAGCATTGGATGCCAATGCGAACGGCCTGTCTCAACTCGAGGCAAACGCACGCCTTGATCGATTCGGTGCCAACACGCTGCCAGAGCAACCGCCACCTGCCTGGTGGCAAGTTCTTTTGCGGCAGTTCTATAGCCCGCTAATTTATATTCTATTGGTTGCGGCATTCATCTCCATTCTGACCGGGGACCTCCGAGACGCAGGCTTTATCTTCTTCGTGCTGCTACTGAACGCAACCGTCGGTGGATACCAGGAATGGAAAGCTGAGAAAAGCAGCCAGGCTCTGCGAAAGCTACTGCGTATTCGAGCATCCGTCCAGCGAGGCGAGGAAGTACAGGAAATACCCGCCGAAGAAGTTGTCCCTGGAGATATCGTGTGGCTGGAATCCGGCAACCGCATTCCAGCAGACCTGCGACTGATCATGGCCCGAGGATTGGAAATCGATGAGTCACTGTTAACAGGAGAGTCCCTCTCAGTTTCCAAAGACCCGGCATGGATTGGTGAAGTCGGTTCGTCCCAAGCAGACCAGGCCAATATGACTTTTGCGGGCTCGATTGTGACCCACGGCCGCGCCAAAGGAATGGTTGTGGCCACAGGATCTTCGACTGCGGTAGGACAACTTGCCCTGGATGTTACTCGGTCGACAGGAGGCAAGCTACCTCTATTGGGCCGAATGGAGCAGTTCACCAATGTGATCGCCATCACAACGCTCGCTATCGCTGCTGTTATTGGCACGATTGGTGGACTTCTTGGAAGATACGCTCCGACGGAAATGTTTATCTTTGTTGTCGTCCTGGCGGTTGCAGCGATTCCCGAAGGTCTTCCAGTCGCCATGACAGTGGCGTTAGCCGTTGCGACAACACGTATGGCACGACGTGGAGTCATCGTCCGAAGGCTGACCGCTGTCGAAGGGCTGGGAAGTTGTACGCTCATCGCAACAGACAAGACAGGCACCCTTACCGTCAATGAACTTACCGTACGTGAGGTGCGACTGCCAACGGACGACGCATTCACCGTCACCGGCGAAGGCTTCCTTCCACAGGGTGAGATCCTTTCCCAGGAAAGCAATGCGGCAGGGCTAGACTCGCCTATTCTTCAGTCATTGGTCCGTTCGGTCGTCCTTTGTAACGAGGCCGACTTGCATCAACGCAACGGAAGCTGGCATTGGCGAGGTGACGCTGTGGACGTGGCGCTGCTGGTCCTTGGCCACAAGGCCGGACATACACGGGAAGCAATGCTTACCAGTTATCCGCAAGTCAACGACATTCCTTACGAGTCGGAGCGGCAATACGCGGCATCTTTTAACGAATCGGATGGTGAGGTTCGCGTCGTCGTCAAAGGGGCACCTGAACGCATCCTTCAAATGTGCGGCCAGCAAGTCAATCGCGAACGGATGGAACGAATCGCACTGACAATGGCTCAAAGAGGCATGCGTGTGTTAGCGGTTGCCGAAGGGGCAGGCGCAGATGGACTAGATCAAACCCGCGTTCCCTCAGAGCCAACCGACCTAAACCTATTGGGGTTCGTGGGAATGATTGATCCACTGCGACCAGGTGTCCGCGAGGCAATCGACAAATGCCGACGATGCGGGGTCGAAGTGGCGATGGTTACGGGAGACCACTGCGTAACCGCCTTAGCGATAGCTCGCGACTTAGGAATGGCCGAGCACGAAGACCAAGTCATGACTGGCACCGAATTGGCGAGCAAGACCCCAGATGAGCTTGCTCAAATCATACAGCATATCCGAGTGTTTGCCCGCGTCGCGCCGCGGCAAAAGCTTCAGATCGTCGATGCCGCACAAAAGTCTGGTCATTTCGTCGCAGTAACTGGAGATGGGGTTAACGATGCTCCGGCGCTCCAAGCGGCCAACATTGGCGTGGCGATGGGTCAGTCGGGCACGGACGTGGCACGGGAAGCATCGGAATTAGTCATCAGTGATGACAATTTTGCGACGATTATTGTCGGAATTGAAGAAGGACGCGTGGCATATGACAATATTCGCAAGGTGATCTATCTTCTAATATCCACCGGCGCGGGTGAGTTGCTCGTGATGGGATTGGCAGTGGTTACAGGAATGCCGTTACCACTGTTACCGGTCCAGGTTCTGTGGATGAACCTGGTTACCAATGGAATCCAGGACGTCGCCCTGGCGTTTGAGCCGGGCGAAGGAGACATTCTGGATCGCAAGCCACGCTCGCCAAAAGAACGCATTTTCGATCGATTGATGATCGAAAGAACACTCGTCGCAGCGGGAGTCATGGGCATCATCGGGTTTGGAACATTCTACTGGATGATCCATAACGGCTTTTCAGAAAGCGATTCGCGAAATGTGCTTCTGTTAATGATGGTGCTTTTCGAGAATTTCCACATCGGCAACTGCCGCTCGGAGACCCAGTCGGCCTTCTACGTTAGCCCGCTGCGCAGTCCGTTCCTATTGGCTGGAGCAATCGGCGCATTTGTGATTCATCTGGGGGCCATGTACCTTCCATTTATGCAAGCGATTCTCGATACATCGCCGGTATCGTGGACTACCTGGGGGATTGTTGCGGCCCTGTCGATAACGATCGTACCAGCCATTGAGCTACATAAATGGCTATGGAACCGCCGATCAAAGTAATCGCAACTTCAACCTGAATACCGCGACAAACTAGAGAACCAAATCTGCCTGCGTTGCGTAGTAATATTAGAAGGTGAGCAATGGATGCAAAGCCACTTGACCGTTGTAGCGAGTGATAATCGCGATGGATGGTCGGGCGCTGGTAAGGTAGCTTAAATGCTCGCAGGATACCAAAAGTTGAACAGCTATTGTGGCACTTTCTCGGGAGGCAGCAAGCCAACCGATGAGGAGATCGCGGGTGGACCTGATCCTTCGCAGTCCTGTTAGGACTCGACGCTCGCCTGCGTGGCGACTAATGCTCATAAATGTTCGGGTCCACCGAAACAACTGAGATCTCCGGCCCGGCGGAAGCCGGGCTTTTTTATGCGCCAAAAGATGTCCTATTTCAAATCTAGCAGATTCGAGGAAATGGAGCGCCTTGTGGTTCTTCTAAGGGAATCTCGGCAAATTGCCCCCGACGAACAACCACCGGAGCCAATCGTCGTGCGGTAACTTCACCGATGATGGCTGCCATCGGGCATCTTCCGCCCTCTTGAAGTGCTGGTAGTGCGCACCTAGCGATTTTACCAGGCACCGCAACAACCATCGTCCCTTCGTTGGCCAGATGAAGTGGATCTAATCCCAACAGTTCACAAGCGCCTCGCACCTCACTGCTAACAGGGACGGCATGTTCGTCGATTGCAATCGTTGTATTACTGGAGTCAGCCCATTCGTGTAGCACGGCTGAAATCCCGCCACGCGTGGCATCTCGCATCGAACGGACTTCACATCCAGCGTTCCGAAGAGCTTCCGCTGCGTTCCATAACGAACCACAATCGCTCTGCGGCATCGGATCGAACCCGAGGTTCTCACGAGCCGCGAGAATCGAAATCCCATGTTGACCGATCGGACCGGTTACCAAAATGACGTCTCCTTCCTCTAGCGTCCGCGGCCCGGAGGGAGCTGGCTCGATAAGTTCTCCCACGCCGGTTGTCGTCAAGTAAATCCCGTCGGTCGCACCACGCGGAACCACTTTCGTATCGCCGGTCACTATTTGTACCTGGGCGATGCGGGCCGCAGCAGCAATCGAAGTCAACACACGGTCAAGAGATAAGAGTGGAAAGCCTTCCTCGATGATCATCGAAAGCGCAATCCACTTTGGCAAAGCCCCTGATACGACGAGGTCGTTGACCGTTCCATACACGGCAAGCGTCCCAATATCGCCGCCGGGAAAGAAAAGAGGGGAAACGACGTAACTATCGGTCGTCATGACGGGCGCGCCGTTCATTTTCGGCAAGGTAGCGGCATCCGATAGTTCTTCCAGATGGATATTGCCAAGCCGGGTCAAAATCCGCTGGCGAATCAATCGTCGCGTCCAACGTCCCCCTTCACCGTGTGCCAGAGTGACAACGTCGTCCACCAAGTTGGAGACCGGACAATTGATAGGGAATTGAGACATCAGTTTCTACTATTTGGAAGTGCGCACAATGTGATTTGCGGGCAAATAACGAAAATAGGCGGCACAGGCTCCCTCACTGCTCACCATTGGGGCCCCCATTGGCTTTTCCGGAGTGCAATTTCGACCAAAGAAAGGACATTCCACCGGTTTCATGCGTCCGGTCATGATCTGCCCAGCTGGGCAATCTTCGGTAATAATCGAAAGGGAATCTCCGATGGAATACTTTAGTGCGGCATCGTATTGTGCCCATTCCTTCTTGAGGGCCAGGCCCCCGTTGGCAATGAGTCCAAATCCACGCCATTCGCGATCGGAAACCTCAAATACGTCTTCCATGTGACCGATTGCCTGTGGATTACCGGCCTTGTTCACACATCGCTCATAACAGTTAACCACCGAAGGATTATCACACTCTAAAAGCGTGACGCATTGCTGAATTCCTCTCAGCAAGTCCAAGGGCTCGAAACCGGTAACAACAACTGGCACCCGATGGCTGGCCGCAAGGTCTTCGTAGCTATTAAACCCCGTCACCGTACAAACGTGCCCTGCTGCCAAGAAGCCATTAACGAGCATCGGCGTCTCGGATGCGATCATTTCCATTGCTGGCAGAACTCTTACGTGGGCCACCAGGAGCGAAAAGTTCGTCAATCCGAGATGAGCGGCCTGTTTCACCGCTAGCGCCGTAGCCGGTGCTGTTGTCTCGAATCCTACAGCAAAGAAAATGACCTCACGATGCGGATTCTCCTTTGCCAATCGAACGGCGTCCAACGGGGAGTAAACCAGTCGCACATCCGCCCCTCTCGCTCTGGCCTGCAACAAGCTCTCCTGCGTGCCAGGGACGCGCAACATGTCACCAAAGCTTGTTACGGTACAATTCGAACGCCGCGAAAGTGATACAGCGGTATCAATCATCGCACTGGGAGTCACGCAAACCGGGCAGCCTGGCCCATGCAACAGCCGAACGGTTCCCTCAAGTTGCTGATCGATTCCCCATCGCAAGAGCCCGTGCGTTTGGCCTCCGCATACCTCCATGATCGACCAACATTGCGTCGCGTCCTTTTGGATCGAACGAATTGCTTTCTGACACGCCTCCGCATCACGAAACTCATCGACATATTTCATGGCAGCAAGTCCTCAGTCGAATCTTGATCGTTTTCGATCGATTCTAATTCTTCAAGAGTTCGCAGAAGACGTTTCGCTTCCAACATACCAACAACACTGATTGCGATACCTGCGTGAACCAACACGTAGTCTCCGATCGCAGCTGACGGTACACAGGCCATGTTGACTTCTCTGCGTATACCGCCAAACTCAACCGAAGCACTCGCGAAGGGAGGCGTTCGCTCAATCCATCGGACAACCTTACCGGGTACTGCCAGACACATCGCTTTCCCTCAACTTTGACAATGCCCCAATCAATTGCCCAGCGGCCAAGCCACCGTCTCCTGGCGGTATCATTCCTGGTAGGTATACCGGTAATAATTCGTCTCGTGACATCTCGGCAATCAACTCGCTCAGGAGACGATTCTGAAATACCCCGCCTGCGAGAACGACAGGGAGTTCCGAATGACAGCGACATACGGCCATGATCGCCTCAGCAACGCCTCGATGAAATTTCATCGAGATTCGTCCTGGGGAAACATTCGAGACAACGTCCTCGAATACTTGCCGAATCATTGGCCTCCAATCCAATTCACACGGGGCACTATCCGAGACTGCGAATTCATATACCCCCTTTTCTTCCGGATCCGCAATCGCTTCGAGCATCATCGGGAACTGGCCTTCGTACTCACTGTGCTGACGACCGAGTATCAGTGCCGCCACACCGTCGAAGAGACGGCCACCACTGCTTGTGGCGGGCGAAAACTGGTTACTTTCCAGAATTTGATTCACGAGGCGCATATCCATACGCAATGACTCGAATACGGACAATGCTTCGAAGGATTCAGACCATCCCAACTGATTCAACAGCGACAAAGCAGTTCGCCACGGCTGAAAAATCGCCGCTTCGCCACCAGGAAGACCAAAGGAACGCAGGTGAGCTGTCCGGGTGCACTCAGTCCTATCGACGACGAAAAATTCGCCACCCCAGATCGTTCGATCTGTTCCATAACCGGTACCATCCCAAACGACGCCTAGCACCTTTTGATCGAGTAATTGGTGTTCAATCATCATCGCCAGCACGTGGGCGTAATGATGCTGCAATGGTTGCGTTTCCGGAAAAAGACGATATGCCGCATGGCTTGTAAAATAATCTGGATGACAATCATGTGCAGCGCGAGTGGCGGAAAAGCGATAAAGTGATTGCCAATCCGCGATATGCCACAAGTAGCGTTCTTGCCCTGATAATGTGCCAAGGTCGCTTATATGCGGACTAAGACATGCACTGCCGCCTTGGCTCCATGCAACCGACGATTTGAGTTGTCCACCCAAGGCAATTTGAGTCTGCGTTGTTTCCAAATCAAAACGAAGGGGAGCCATACCACGAGCCAAACGCAGCGTAACACAACTCCCATCCATGACCCTGACAACGCTATCATCGATAGGCCGAACGATCGGACGATTGTGATGCAACCAGAGGTCGCACACTCCTTTTAAACTTGCCTCTGCTTGTTCCTCTTCAAAAGCTATCGGCGTTCCTTCGCGGTTGCCACTTGTGCAGATCAAAGGCCGCCCGACTCGCTCTAACAGCAGGTCATGCAGAGGCGAGGTCGGTAGCATGATGCCAACCGTGTTTAGATCTGGATATACACCCTTCGCGATAACGGTATCGTCCTTAACTTGTAGCAGAACAATCGGATTCGCTGCCGACAACAAAGCCCGTTCTTCTGCGTCATCGATAAAGGCAGCCTGCTTCACCTCGATCGCAGTTCGCATCATCACGGCAAACGGTTTACTGATCCGACCTTTCCTCTGTCGCAGTCGTTCTACCGCGTCAGGGTTCGTTGCATCAACTATCAGTTGGTACCCCCCAACCCCTTTGACTGCAACGATCATCCCACATAGCACTGCCTGAGCCGCTTCATTGAGCGCTTCCTGTTGATCGTCACAACGCTGACTATCGGCTGTCATGCTCCACAATCGTGGCCCGCATTGCGAACACGAAATAGTTTGGGCGTGAAACCGCCGATCAGCCGGGGAGTGATACTCTGCGTCACATTCGTTACACCTGGGGAAATCGACCATCGCGGTATCTGCCCGTTCGAACGGCATCTGCCGAATAACGGTATAGCGGGGGCCACATCTTGCACAGCTATTGAAAGCGTACTGATATCGCCGATTTCCCGGCTGACGAACCTCTTCAAGGCATTCGTGGCAAACTGCAGCATCAAGCGGCACATCAGTCACGATAGCCTCGCGTGAGTCTTCCTTGACTATTTCAAATTGATGATTCCCGACCGGCGAAGACTCACAATACTGCTGGCCACTGACCTCTGCTTGGTCAGGCAGGGATGTCGGAAGCAAGCTCCTAAAAAGAGCCGTCTGCTGCGGAGTACCTTCTACGTGAATCGAGATGCCTTGAGGGGTGTTACGTACCATCCCAACCAAACCAAGCTCGGTAGCCAAACGAAAGATCGCAGGACGTACCCCTATTCCTTGCAGGCGTCCCCGAAGAACAATATCCTCGGCAACAACCGCTGAAGTCTTGCACATTGTTTGGCCGATGGCCCTAAGCATTGCAAGCCAGTCCTACTCGGGAATGCTATTGGCACACTTTGACATCATCTTATTCCGAAGCAAACGCAGGTAGTCACACCACAATTCGACTCCTTCTCCTGACAATGCTGACATGGGAAAGAAGTCTATATCACCATGGACGTCGCGAGCGTCGGCCATTGCTCTTTCGACCGAAAATGGAACATAGGGCAACAGATCGATTTTGTTAATCACCACAGCCTGGCTGGTTCGGAATGCTTTGGGGTACTTACCCGGCTTATCGTCTCCTTCGGTTGTGCTTAAAACAAGCGTTCGGAGATGCTCTCCCAGGTCGTGAGAAGCAGGACACACCAGGTTTCCCACGTCTTCGATAAAGAGAAACTCGAAAGAGCTTTGGCCTAACTGCGGTAAGATCTTTTCAACCAGTGGTAGTTCCAAATGACAGGCCCCACCGGTTGTTATTTGCGCCGTTGTGGCCAATGGAGACAGTCGTTCAGCGTCACGATTCGTGGCAATGTCCCCCACCAAGATGCCTACGCGGTACTCCTTTCCTAAACGTTTCGTGGTTTCTTCCAAAAGTGTCGTCTTACCAGAACCGGGCGATGAAAGTAGGCGGACCACATAGGTTCCCTGATCTTGCATTCGCATTTGAAAAGCCTCGGCAGCCTCGCGCCGCAGTGTGCGGATATCTTGATTAACGGAAATAGTCTCAGTCGACATATGATGTTTCTTCCTTATCCGTCATTTGGCGGAATCTGAATTCCAGTCAATAGTCATCTTCAGAAAATGGGTCGCGCAACTAATACAGGGGTCATAATTTCGGATGAGATGCTCTGATTTTTCGGCAATCTCTTCACTCTCAAGCGACAAAAGTTGTGGAAGATAGCTTCGTAAGTCTGACTCGATTTGCCCTTGGTTCTGTGACGTGGGTGGAACAATTTTGGCCTCAGCTATGAGGTGATCCTCTCCAATGCGGTATCGATGATATAACAGTCCACGCGGTGCCTCGGTAGCATGGCAACCTTCGCCTGGACGAAGTTCAAAAGGGGTACGCGAAGGAACAACCTCGACCTGATAAGCTTTCACAATTCGAATTGCCTCGTCAAAGGCATAGACCACTTCCAACGCCCTGGCCACGATACTTTGAAAGTTATTTCTCAATGGCAGGGTCAAGCCGGTTTGATCAAACACTTTCAAACAGATCGGTGAAAGCTTGTCATGGCAGTTATTCAATCGCGCCAACGGGCCTGTCAAATAGAAGTGATTATCAGGAGCCTTTACACTGTATAGCGCCGTACTATGCTCCACATGCCGTTCCTGAAAATGATTCTCGTAGTCTTCGATTGGAATCATCGCTCCCGACGATGAAGCAACCTGGCCCTCATTCAGAGGATACTCGTCTTCATGATGTAATGAAACTAAATCATAGTCCCACGTGAAATCAGGAAATTCAAACTTGCTGACCCAATGCACCGTCTCCAGTGCTGCTTGCAGTCCCCATTCGAGCCGAGGGAGTAACGCCTTCAGGTCTCGCACGCTCGGCGCGCGGTAGAATCCCCCTACTGTTATGTTGACAGGATGAATGGCTCGGCCGCCGAGAACCTCAAGTAGATCGTTGCCGATCTTCTTTAACTCCAGACCACGTTCCACCTTTTCTCGATGATCGACAGCCATCGAGATACCGCTCTCGTATCCCAAAAAATCTGGGGCATGCAGAAGGTAAATGTGCAGCACGTGGCTTTCGATCCATTCACCGCAGTACAACAACCGCCTCAAGAGACGAATCTCTGGCGAAACGTTAATCCCCAACGCCTTTTCTAGCGCATGACAAGAGCTCATCTGGTAGGCGACTGGGCATATACCGCAGATACGTGCGGTAATATCGGGAACTTCGTGAATCTGACGTCCGCGAAGAAAGCTTTCAAAGAACCTTGGAGGCTCGTATATGTTTAATTCAACGTGCTCTATGACATTGCCACGAACACGCAGGTGAAGTCGGCCTTCTCCCTCAACACGAGAGATTGCCTTCACCTCGATCGTTCGGCGTTCGGTCGGCTGTGGTTCTTCCTCGGAAGTCATGGTGACTCCTCTTGCTCTTCCAGGGAGTCGCTTGTCTGCCGAAACTCTGGAGCGTAGCCACTAAAGTTCCGTGTCAGCTGGACCAGCGTCTGACGGGGAATGCCTTTCTGCTGATAAAATTTCGTCAGGCTAGCTCCATTGACTTGGTCCTGGGGTCCAAAGCATCCAAAGCACTCACGGTTGCACGCGGGGCAGATCGCTCCTCGTCCTGTGTGCAGATCTCCGCAACCGGCTTGTGTAAGAGGACCCAGGCAGGCAATACCTTGAGCGACAGCCACACAAACGGTCCCACGCTTCTTACATTCGACGCATACACTGTGGGTCGGTGTCGTGGGCTTCTTGTGATGGACGAGAGCAGTAAGAAGCTCGATCAATTGATGCTTACTAATAGGACAGCCTCGCAGTTCAAAGTCCACTGCTACGTGATCCGATATCGGCGTACTTGTATTCAACGTGGAAATGAACTCGGGATGGGCATAGACATGCCGGAAGAAATCATCCACGTTGGCCCAATTTCGAAGTGCTTGAATCCCTCCGGCTGTCGCGCATGCACCGATAGTGACTAGGTATTTGCAGGCGCGCCGTACTTCCTGGATTCGCCCCACATCACCTGGAGTTGTGATGGATCCTTCCACGAGACCGACATCATAGGGCCCTTCCACACGTCGCGAGCGAGCTTCTAAAAAGTAGGCAATATCGACTGCGTCTGCGACGGAAAGCAACTCGTCCTCACAGTCCAATAGCGATAACTGGCACCCATCGCAGGAAGCAAACTTGAATACCGCCAGTTTCGTCTTATTGACCATTAGAGATCCTCCAACCGTAGGTATTGTTGAATTCGGTTAAAGGGGAACACAGGACCATCTTTGCAGATGAATTCGGGGCCAAACTGACATACGCCGCACATCCCCATTGCGCATTTCATATTCCGCTCAAGCGACAAAAACACCTGGGCAGGAGGAACCCCCAGAGAGATTGCCTCGCGTGCGACGAATCGCATCATCACCTCTGGCCCACAGACCAGAACCTGGGTCTGCTCGGGATCTCCGGGAAACGGCCGCATGATTTCGGTGACCACGCCGATATGCCCCTGCCAGTGTGGTGTTCCACGGTCGACGGTTACTTCTATTTCCAGGCCTGCGTCCGTCCATCGCGAGAACTCCCTTCGGTATAGCAGGACATCAGGTGACTTCGCGCCATAAATCAACTTAAGCTTTTCATATTCAGTACGATTCTGAAGGGTATACTCGATCACTGGCCTCAGGGGTGCCAGTCCAATTCCCCCAGCTACGAAGATGACGTTCTTACCCGGCAATTGCATCACCGGCCAAGAATTACCAAAAGGGCCGCGGACCCCAATCTGATCTCCTTCACGGAGTCGCGAGAGGGCACCTGTGACGTTACCGACGGCACGAAACGTGTGCTGTAATTGAGGGATATCGTAAGTGCTAGAACTGATCGAGATCGCCGCTTCGCCAAACCCGGGAACATAAAGCATGTTGAACTGTCCTGGCTGGAACGAAGGCGAGTCTCCCTCCTCGGGACTTAAACAGAAGGTCCAGACGCTGGTTAATTCAGCAATGATCCCTTCAATACGAAAGGGCCGGGGCGTCCAAGGATTGGTGCCACGCATCGACTGCGGGGTAGCACTCATGGTTGGTCTCCTCGAATCGCAGCAACTTCCTGGGTCAGATCAATGCCGACAGGGCACCAGGTAATGCAGCGTCCACAACCGACACAACCCGAGGTATCAAATTGATCGATCCATGTGGCCAACTTGTGAACTAACCACTGCCGATACCGTGAACGTGTCGAGTTCCTCACGATACCAGAGTTCATGTAGGAGTGCTCAGCCGTAAAGCAGGACCCCCAACTCCGTTCTCGCTCGATATGCTCACCAGCCAAATCGGTTACGTCTTCTATCGACGAACAGAAGCAAGTGGGACACACGAGTGTACAGTTCGCGCAAGATAGGCATCGCTGGGCGACATTCTCCCACCGGGGATGTTCTAGGTTGTGTACCAGCAGGTTTCGAATATCATCCGTATCGAGGTCCCGGCCATCAGGGCAATTTGGCATATCCTGCTCATCGGCAAAACCTCGGCCTCCTTGCTCCATCTTCTGACGCAGCAGAAGAGGAATCTGCCGGACATTCCTCACCTCTTCAGCAGTAAACGATGACGATCGACAAGCGTTTATTACTTCACCCCCCAAGGAAGTCCCAATTTCAACAGCGAACGCGTCATCCAATTCGGTCAGAGCCAGATCACACCCCTTCGTTACGACAGGGCCGGTTCCCATCGAGTGACAAAAGCAAGTCGAAGCTGCACGACGACAGTTAACGGCCACCAAAGCCAGTTTCTCGCGCCGGGCCTTATACGCCTGATCAACGTAAGGACCTTCCAGAAACACACGATCCTGAATCGCGATCGCATGCAGGTCACACGATCGAACACCCACGATCACCGTGGGCTCACTAGCGGGCGACGGAGACATAAACTGCCAGCTTCCTTCGATGCGGTCCGCGTGCAGCACCGTTTCCGTAGGAGGAAACAGATATCGTTTTACCGAGTGTGGACCAACCACGTAGTCAAAGAAGCCATCTCGTGAGCCAGGCTTTAGCCGATATGTCCCCCCTTCTTGCTCATCCAAAACACCGATTGGCAATTGGCTAATATTCTCTGCTTCGTCGTAGATTACCGCTCCGTCAGCCACTTTCGGAAGGATTGCTCGATACCCTCGCGTTCGAAACTCGCTGACGATCACCTCGAGTTGGTCCTTCGCGATGCGCAAGAGCGTATCCGCCTGGGGAGTCGACTGGTCATCTGAGTGAGTGGGAGCCATGAGCTGAATTATCCGTCCGCTGCGTTCGTTTCCGCTTCGTCCCCGAACAGGTTCAGCAGTTGCATTCGAGCGGCGCTAAGACGCCTTGCCAGCGTCTGAGCAACGCCTCGCATAAACACATAACCAAAATGCGGGCTACGCTCGCAAAGCGCAAGCAACTGGTCTTTCGGAAGTTCGATCAAATGGCAAATGGTGACCGTACGAGCGGTAACTGTCATGTGAAAATTATCGAGCACCGGCGACCAGCCCAGGAACTCTCCGTCGCGGATCGTCGAGAGGCGACGGCAACCGATACCAGGTGCGCACACTTCCAAGGACAGGGTTCCCGAAACAACAACATAGGAACTGAGTGCCGTATCCCCTTCTCGAAACACTATTTCGTTCGCCGCGAACTCTATCACGCGACCCATCTTAGCAATTTGGCCTAGATCTTCCTCGTGAATTCCTTGAAAACAGTCGACCTCTCGAATCGCTTCCACTAGGTCGTCGTTGGACATGATGCTTCCTCCTCAAGCACGAGACTTTCCAGCACAAGGTCTTCTCCTTGGACAACGCTGGTGTCTTGCCCCCCGCAGCGAGGACAAGTAAACGAAAACGCTTTTACAGGAAATCGATGGTCGCATTGTGGACAATGAGCTTCAATTTCAACGACGCCCATCTCAATCTTGGCATCGTGATAGGGAGAATCGGGTACCATCGTTTCCAATGCCATTCGGAATAACTCAGGCTCGACCCCAGAAAACAGACCAATACTTATCCGGATCACAACGACTTTCGACGCAGGATGTGCGTTCGCAATCTCTGCAATTTGATTTAACAACGCTTGGGCTAAAGATCGTTCATGCATTGCAGGCTCTCCCCATTGGAGGCAATTTCCTCTTCGATTTGGTCCGCCAATTTGTGCGCGGCAGCAATGACAGTCCGCTCCACCTCCTGCGCGGGATGTGACGATTCCACTTCGATGGCAAACAAGATCACCTTTCTAGGCAGCTTGCCCAATACCTCGGCCATTCTCAACGCGTAGGGAACATCTATTGCATGCGACGAGAGACCGCGGGCAGCCGCTATGCGAGGATCAGGCCATTCGAAGCGGAAGATTGTTCCAACCGGAGCGCCACTTTGGCAGGCATCGACAATGATCGAACGACAGTCGGATGATAGAAGTGTCATCAACTGGTCGACGCTCCGAATCACATGAACCAACTCCATCCCCCGATCGCGAAGCAGGTGCCCAACCAACCAGCCAACCTGATCATTGCCGTGGGGACTACCGACACAGAGAATTGGCATGTGAGTACTCATGATTCCTCGAAATGCAGATAACCATGTGTCATCGACCTTAAAGCAACGCCATTCCACGCGTCAAGCAAAATCGCTAGCTACAATCAGGAGGAACTCCTCAGGTGAGCGATTTAGCACAGCTGTGCGGTTTTGACACTATTCAAAGCGGTATCATTGCCGCAAGGTACGGACAACCAAACAATTCTCCCCAGGTCTTTTCGGGGCCATTGATATCAATGCAGAAATCGCGCCGAAATGGCCCTTGCTTTGCTTTATCTCTCCTACGAGTCATTGCCTCACCAGAATTGACGGTAGGACGGTTCCATGACAACGCCTTTGAATCCCAACGAAAAGGCTGATGTAGTACGGGAAAGTATCTACAACGCGCATGTTGTTGAGATTGTTCCCATTCACGAAAGCCTGCGCATCTTGCGTATCGAGCCGGACGTGGAATCGATACGTTTTATGCCGGGGCAGTATCTCAGCCTGGGGCTGGGCAAATGGGAACACGGCGACAGTCTGGAGGTGGCCGAATCCGAAGAACATGGACACCTAATCCAACGAGCCTATTCGATCAGCTGCCCGATCTTGGACGATACAGGGAAGATCGTGCGAGCCAATGATCTGGACTACCTTGAGTTTTACATAACGCTAGTATCCCACAGCCTGCCTCACCCCCCCTCGCTGACTCCGCGATTGTTTCACTTAAATGTAGGAGACCGCCTTTGGGTAGGGAAACACGCGCACGGCAATTACACGCTGCGCTCCGGTCATACGGAAGAGCATCTGGTGTTTGTCGCAACCGGAACAGGCGAAGCTCCTCAT
The DNA here is from genome assembly GCF_002967715.1 of Blastopirellula marina. Classification (NCBI taxonomy): domain Bacteria; kingdom Pseudomonadati; phylum Planctomycetota; class Planctomycetia; order Pirellulales; family Pirellulaceae; genus Blastopirellula; species Blastopirellula marina. Next base: position 50,318 of record NZ_PUIA01000074.1, on the reverse strand, counting down.
AACGGGATGATCGTCGAACTCCTCTCGAAAGGATACAACGGCCCGATCACCAGCATCGTATGCGTCCGCCAACGACAGGATCTGGGTTACCTACGACAGCACATGGAGCTTGAGCGGCAGTTCCCCAACTATCAATACGTCCCCCTAACGACACGCGAACCAGAGAACATCTCACCAACACGTGACGACTATATTGGCAAACGTTACGTTCAGGATGTCTTTCGTAATTGGGAAGAGATCGTTCCACGCCAGCCAAAACCCAATCCCAAAACAAGCCAGGTCTACCTTTGCGGAAACCCTGCGATGATCGGAGCTCCTCAATCCCTTCAACAAGTCCCCCGTATCTATCCAACGCCCATAGGCGTGGTAGAGATCCTAGAGAGACAAGGGTTTCGACTCGATCAGCCACGGCTTCCAGGCAATATCCACACTGAAAAATACTGGTAATCCTTTTGAAATAGCCGAGGTTCTGTCATGTCCATTTCGACCACAACTGAGTTTACCCTATGGTTCAACGAGATCGGAATTGACGACATCCCAATCGTGGGTGGCAAGAATGCATCGCTCGGTGAAATGTTCGGCGAACTCCAAGCGGAAGGAATTGCCGTCCCAAACGGATTCGCCATCACGGCTGACGCTTATCGATTGTTTCTGCATGCGTCTCGTTTGGATCGAAGAATCGAACAGATTCTCAGCGACCTTGATACAAGCGATATTGAGAATCTTCGTGATCGCGGAAGTCAGATTCGCCACGCAATACTCTCCGCCCCCTTTCCGCATAATCTGGAGAAGGAAATTTGCGACGCCTATGACAAACTTTGCCAGTCGCAGGCACCTGATGTCGCGGTACGTTCTAGCGCTACGGCTGAGGACCTGCCTGACGCTAGTTTTGCCGGTCAACAGGAAACTTACCTAAATGTTCGAGGGCACGGTCAACTTCTCGATTCATGTCGTCGCTGCTTCGCCTCGCTGTTCACGGATCGCGCGATTTCGTATCGAGCGGATAAGGGGTTCGGTCATACGAAGATCGCCCTTTCCATCGGCGTACAGCAGATGGTCCGCTCCGACCTGGCAACCTCAGGGGTGATGTTCTCCATAGACACTGAGACGGGATTCAAAGATGCCGTACTGATCAATGCCGCGTACGGGCTGGGCGAAAATGTTGTGCAAGGATCGATAAGTCCCGACGAGTTTTATGTTTTCAAGCCTACGCTTAAGCAAGGTTATCGCCCAATTCTGAAGAAACACTTGGGCAGCAAAGAGTTCAAGCTTGTCTACGACATCGGCGGAAGCCGCATGACCCGAAACATCCCAGTTCCTCCAGACGATCGAGCTCGGTTTGCTCTTAGCGAAGATGAGATTCTGCAACTCGCTCGCTGGGCAATAATCATCGAACAACACTATAGCAAGAAGCGTGGCCGCCCTACCCCTATGGATATGGAGTGGGCCAAAGATGGAATCACGGGCAAATTATTCATCGTCCAGGCACGTCCTGAAACGGTCCAGTCGCAACGAACAGGGAAGATTCTGGAAACGTTTCGTTTGAAAGAAAAGGGGAAACGGCTTGTCACCGGCCGAAGTGTCGGCGAACGCATCGCGGTCGGTCCTGTCCGCGTCATTAAAGACGCCCAGCAACTCGAACTGTTCCAGGACGGTGAAGTGCTAGTGACCGACAAGACAGACCCTGACTGGGAACCGATCATGAAGAAGGCTGCGGCGATCGTCACCAACCGCGGCGGACGAACTTGCCACGCGGCAATCGTTAGTCGCGAACTTGGTTTGCCTGCGATCGTCGGTGCGGCCGAAGCCACCGAGATCCTCACTAATGGCAAGTCAGTCACTGTAAGCTGTGCTGAAGGTGATGCGGGCTATGTCTACGATGGACAACTCGATTTTGAAGTTCAGCAGGTTGATCTCGGCGAACTGGCACGTCCCAACGTGCACATCATGATGAACGTCGCCAATCCCGACGAGGCGTTTCGGCTGGCGCAAATCCCAAGCGATGGGGTCGGCCTAGCGCGAATGGAGTTCATTATCAACAACTCGATTCAAATCCATCCGCAAGCATTGCTGGGCTTCGATAAGCTCGACGACCCAGAGACTAAGCAGCGGATTTCCAAAATCACGGCAGGCTACGAAGATAAACCGCAGTTCTTTATCGACATGCTGGCCGCCGGAGTTGGCCAGATTGCTGCTGCTTTTTACCCGAACGATGTGATTGTTCGGATGAGTGACTTCAAAACCAACGAATACGCCAATCTACTGGGTGGATCGCCCTTTGAGCCGCACGAGGAGAACCCAATGATTGGCTTCCGTGGGGCATCACGATACTACGACCCGCGCTACCGGGACGCGTTTGGCCTTGAATGCCAAGCGATGCGGAAGGTACGCGAGGAAATGGGATTGACCAATGTCAAGCTGATGATTCCCTTCTGCCGTACTGTAGAAGAGGGACGCAATGTGTTCGAGGTCATGGAGCAACACGGTCTTAAACGAGGTGAAAATGGCCTCGAAGTTTATGTCATGTGCGAACTACCCAGCAACGTCTGGTGTGCTGCCGAGTTCGCTGAGATATTCGATGGATTCTCCATCGGTTCTAACGACCTGACTCAGTTGACCCTTGGTGTCGACCGAGATTCCGAGATCATCGCTCACATATTTGACGAACGTAATGCGGCGGTAACCCGTGCGATCGCAAGTGCCATCCAAGCAGCTAAACGCGCTGGAAGGAAGATCGGAATCTGCGGCCAGGCCCCCAGTGACTATCCCGAGTTCGCTCGATTTCTCGTAGAACAAGGCATCGACAGCATATCCCTGAACCCCGATGCCGTTCTGAAAACAACGTTGGATATTCTGCAGCTTGAAAAGGAACTAGCTAACACAAACACTCCCGCATCCCAATCACACGCCGAAGGCTTTCCGTCCTGACTTGATCCACCCACCCCACACCCTAGCGAGGACCTGCCATGATTACCGAAAACAAACCTTCTACCAAGTATGTTACGTGGGACGGTAATCGAGCAGCAGCTGAGATTGCCTATCTAACAAACGAGGTAATCGCCATCTACCCGATCACCCCTGCATCGCCGATGGGAGAGTTCGCCGACGCCTGGGCTGGAACCCAACGGAAAAATATTTTTGACGCCGTGCCACGCGTGATTGAAATGCAAAGCGAAGGAGGTGCCGCGGGAAGCGTACACGGAGCACTGCAAGCTGGTGCACTGGCAACGACATTTACAGCGTCGCAGGGATTATTATTGATGATCCCGAATATGTACAAGATCGCGGGTGAATTGACGCCTGCGGTCTTTCATGTCGCCTCCCGTTCCATCGCCACCCATGCCTTGTCGATCTTTGGCGATCACAGCGATGTTATGGCAGTCAGAGCAACCGGGTGGGGCATGCTTTGTGCTAGTAACATTCAAGAAGCACACGACTTCGCACTTATCTCTCAAGCAGCAACGCTCCAAAGTCGCATTCCCTTTGTGCATTTCTTTGATGGCTTCCGCACATCCCACGAAATCAACAAAATTGAAGCGATCTCAGTGGAAACTATGCGGGAGATGATTGACGACAATATGGTCGCCGAGCACCGACGCAGGTCCTTGGACCCCGAGAGGCCCATGCTACGCGGGACGGCTCAGAATCCTGATGTCTTCTTCCAGGCGCGAGAAGCCATCAATCCGTTCTATGCAACCGCTCCATCCATCGTGCAGCGCACTATGGATCGTTTGGCGACGTTTACGGGACGCCGGTACCAATTGTTTGACTACGTCGGTGCTAAGGATGCTCACTCAGTGATTATCCTGATGGGATCGGGATGTGGTGCGGTGGAAGAAGTTGTCAATGAGGAAATAGCCGCTGGCAACAAAATCGGGGTACTCAAAATCCGGCTGTTCCGCCCTTGGGATGCAGAGTCGTTCGTAAAATCTCTTCCAACGACAACGCGCAGAATCGCTGTTCTCGACCGTACGAAAGAGCCTGGATCGGCTGGAGAACCCTTATATCAAGACGTAGTAACCACTCTAAGTGAAGCATGGCACGGCTCCTCGATGCCGTTGGTGATTGGAGGCCGGTATGGTTTGTCATCCAAAGAGTTCACGCCCGCCATGGCAAGAGCCATATTTGAGGAGCTAGATCACCCCGAACCCAAGCGAAAGTTCACCATCGGCATCCACGACGACGTTACGCACCTTAGCTTGAAGTGGGACTCCGAATTGGATTCTGAACCCGACGACATCTTCCGCGCAGTGTTTTATGGTCTGGGAAGCGACGGAACGGTTGGCGCTAATAAGAACACGGTCAAGATTGTCGGCGAATCGACCCCGCTTTACGCCCAAGGCTACTTCGTTTACGACTCAAAAAAGTCGGGGTCGGCGACCGTTTCGCATATACGCTTCAGCCCTAGGCCGATCGCGTCGAGCTACCTGATCCAAAAAGCGCAGTTCGTAGCTTGTCACCAGGAAGAGTTACTCCACCGAATGGACGTGCTGGAACGCGTCGCAGACAGGGGAACGTTCCTTCTTTGTACGTCTCAACCTCCACAGCAAGTATGGCAGCGTCTGCCATTGGAAGTTCAGTCTCAAATTATCGATAAAGGGCTCAAGTTATACGCGATCGATGGCTACCGCGTAGCAAAAGAAGCAGGACTTGGCGGGCGCATCAATACGGTGATGCAAACTTGCTTCTTCGCTTTGACCGACTTAATGCCTATTTCCGAAGCTATCGATCACATCAAGCATGCGATCTCTGGTACCTACGCCAAGTTAGGAGAATCCGTTGTTGAAAGAAATTTTGCAGCCGTCGATATGGCGCTGAATAGCTTGCATGAAATTCCAATTCCAACGGAGAAATCAGGCGAATTGAACCGTCGTCCGCCTGTGACGACCGACGCAACCGACTTCGTGAAGCGTGTCACTTCGTTGATGATCTCCGGCAAAGGGGATCTCCTTCCGGTGAGCGCGATGCCCGCAGATGGAACTTTCCCAACCGGTACATCTCGCTTTGAAACGCGTAGTATCGCCCGGGAGATTCCGATTTGGGACCCTGATATCTGCATCGAGTGTGGTCTATGTGCGTTGGTGTGCCCTCACGCAGCTATCCGCATGAAGGTGTTCGATGCTGATTACATTGAAGAAGAAGCCCCGCTTACATTCCGCAGCAAGTTGTGGCCCAGCAAGGACACGCATGCAGAGGCAATGGTTATCCAAGTTGCCCCCGACGGTTGCACTGGTTGTGGTGTTTGCGTCGACGTCTGTCCGGCGAGAAGTAAGGAAGTAATACGTCACAAAGCAATCAACATGTGTCCGAAGGAAGAGCACCTAGAGGTCGAGCGCAAAAACTTTGAATTCTACAGACGTTTACCAGAGACAGATCGACGGGACGTCAAACTTGCTACCGTCAAAGGTTCGCAGACAATCCAACCACTGTTCGAGTTTTCAGGTGCCTGTGCAGGTTGTGGAGAAACGCCTTATCTTAAGCTATTAACTCAGCTATTTGGCGATCGTTTGCTGGCTGCAAATGCGACCGGCTGCTCTTCGATTTATGGAGGCAATCTACCTACGACCCCCTGGGCCCACGATTGCTCTGGGCGTGGTCCTGCGTGGTCGAACTCGCTATTTGAAGATAACGCCGAGTTCGGGCTTGGAATGCGCCTTGCTTTGGATCAGAAGAGAAGTACGGCAGCGGCTCTGCTTCAACAGATTGAGAAGCAAGTGGGGAGTACTCTCGTCCAAGATGTCATTCATGCGATGCAGAATGACGACGAAGCGATTTACGCGCAACGAGAGCGAGTCACTCAGCTCCGAGCAAGCCTCCAGCAAATAGAGTCTCCGACCTCTGCTCACCTTTTGGATTTACTGGACGCGTTGATTCGGAAAAGCGTTTGGATCGTCGGGGGAGATGGCTGGGCTTACGACATTGGATTCGGGGGCCTTGATCATGTCCTCGCTTCCGGAGCGAACATTAACGTCCTGGTCTTAGACACCGGAGTCTACTCAAACACCGGTGGACAGGCTTCCAAGGCAACTCCACGAGCTGCTATGGCCAAGTTTGCGGCTCAAGGTAAGCCCAACCGCAAGAAGGACCTTGGGATGTTGGCGGTTTCCTACGGCGGCGTGTTCGTCGCTCAAATTGCGATCGGTGCCAACCCTGCCCAAGCAATTCGCACTTTGATGGATGCCGACTCCTATCAAGGGCCCTCACTCATCCTGGCCTATTCACAATGTATTGCCCATGGCATCGATATGCGTACAGGCATGACGCACCAGAAAGATGCCGTGAATTCCGGATTTTGGCCACTATATCACTATGATCCTCGTCGAGCTCACGGCGAAGAACATCCGTTCAAACTCGATAGCCATAAGCCTTCGATACCCTTGAAGGAGTTCGCCGCCAAAGAAGGTCGGTTCGCGATGCTCAACCAGACATCTCAGGAACATGCAAAACACTTGCTTGAACTGGCCCAACAAGATATCGACGATCAGTGGCACTACTACGAACAGATGGGTCATATCGAACGAGAAATAGCCGACTCGGAGGAGAAGACATGAGTGTTGAGCTGAAAACCAGGTACCTTGGACTCGATCTATCAAGTCCAATCATTGCCGGAGCAGGACCGCTGACAGGTAACCTCGATCAAATTAAAGCACTCGCCGATGCTGGTGCGGCAGCCGTTGTGCTGCCATCTCTGTTTGAAGAGCAGATGGAACATGAAGAGATGGAACTATTCCGTCTGAGCGACTTCCAGGCTGAAGTCTCGGCTGAGGCAAGCGGATTCCTGCCCGCCGTTAGTCATTACAACGTCGGAACACGCCAGTATATAAAGTTGATTCAGTCCGCGAAATCGCTGGTCGACATACCGGTGATTGCCAGTCTCAATGGGTGTTCTCCGCATGGTTGGGGACGCTACTCGCGAATGCTCGCCGACGCCGGTGCGGATGCCTTGGAGCTGAACATCTACTTCGTTCCGACCGACCCAAGCACTACATCCGCAGAAGTCGAACAGCGATATTTAAATTTGGTCGAAGAGGTCCGGAGCGTCGTTTCGATACCCATTGCCGTGAAGATGGGACCTTTCATCACGGCTCTCCCCAACTTCGTGCTGCGACTAGAGAAAGCCGGGGCCAATGGCTTTGTCCTATTCAATCGATATCTGGAACCGGAAATTAATATCAATAACTTCCAAGTTCAACCACATCTCGAGTTAAGCCATCCAGGTGAGTTGCGTTTGCCGCTACGGTGGATTGCTATCCTGCGAGAACATCTTTCCGCTTCCCTGGCTGCTACAAGTGGAATTCATTCCGCCTCGGACGTCCTCAAGTCACTTCTGGCGGGTGCGGATGTCGCCATGATGGTCTCAACGCTTCTCACTAATGGCCCCCACGTAATTCTCAAATGTTTACAAGAGCTTGAGAGTTGGATGGTAGAACATGATTATGAATCGATTTTCCAACTGCGTGGATGCATGAGCCGTAGCCACTGCGAGAACCCCTCAGCATACGAGCGTGCCAACTATGTCAAAGCACTGACATCGTACACTTCAAGCTACAACAGCTAAGACAATAAGTCTCAAACCGAAATCAGAATCCCGTACCATATTACCTAACCTAATGCTTTCAAAACGCCCGCGAATTCTGGCACCCGCTTCTCGTTTTTCTCATTATTTTCAAGCGTACGAGACATTCTGATCGACGAATCACATTTTATTTTGTTTGGACAATTTGAATTTTGAACGGGCGTAGCATTCGGTATACTAAGCAGATATCACCAGTTATCAGATTCCCTCCCAATTTCGCCGAGACCCCCACTCGTCGGATATCCCACCCGCAAATGGATGTATCTTGCGATTGCCATCCATCAATCGAATCTCCAATTCACAAACAGCCTCTACCAGTGGATCACTGCGCTGGTTTACGTGAATGAAGATACGGTTTCCCCTCAATCACCTATGAATCGGAAGCTCCAATGAGTGAAGGTCCCTCCAAGGTGCCGCGTCGCGTGTTCTTGAAGAGCACCCTATCCGCATCGATGCTGAGTTCTGCGCCAATACTTACCTCGAAAGCTCACGCCGCCGATGCCCCTACCACATCGAAGCTGATTCTGCAGGAGAATGCTTTGGCTGGTGCCGACGATTGGCAGCTTACTCGGGTACGAGTTGACGGAGATGGATTCCGCTCTCCTTGGATAGAAGGGTATTGCTCCAAGCAAAGTGTCGAGGCAGGCGAATCCATTGATGTGATGGTGTCCTGCAAGCCGTCACGGACGTTTACCCTCGAACTCTTTAGGATGGGATACTATGGTGGCAAAGGTGCCCGGCTAATTAAGAAGTACGGCCCCTTGGAAGCGACCGAGCAGCCAACACCAAGTCCAGGCGAAAAGAACCTGCACGAGTGCCTCTGGAAGCCGTCGCTGACGATTGACATTCCTGCAGACTGGTTAAGTGGAGTTTATGTCGGCAGGCTTACTACCATTCCACAGCCGGGCGAGTCCTATTGGCAGAGTCACATCGTCTTCGTCGTGCGAGACAATCGACCAGCCGATATTCTTTTTCAAGTAAGCGACAACACTTGGCAAGCCTACAATCGATGGCCCAATAACTATTCAATTTACACCCACCCTCGCGGCGTACAGGGACCATGGGCCGATGTCAGCTTTGATCGTCCCTATGCCCGCGAAGCTCAACACAATGGAGTGGTCGACGACCCGAGAACCGTCGGCTCTGGTGAGTTTCTCCCCTTCGAGTTTCCGCTTGCATATTGGCTGGAACAGAACGGCTACGATGTCACCTACTGTTCCAATAGTGATATGCTAACCCCAGAACGCGGTCTGAAATGCAAAGCGTTCATCAGCGTAGGGCACGACGAATACTGGGATATCCGCCAGTTTCACTCCGTAGAGAAACTGCGAGACGAAGGAGTGAATTTACTGTTTCTTTCCGGCAATAGTGTGTGCTGGGTAACCCCGTTCCGTGAGAGCACCGACGGCGTAGCGAACCGAATTATCTTCCGCGGAGGTCCCTACGGTGGAGGCGAGTCGCATGCGGTGACACGCGATAAAGACCATGGGCCTTTTCCTCATCGCGGTCCAGACGAAGGCCTGCTGATGGGTGCTCGAAACGTCCGCCCCGTGAATGGCGGAGGTGATTGGACCGTTGTCAAGCCTGAACATTGGATCTTTGCCGGTACCGGAGTCAAGCAAGGAGAAGCAATTCCTGGCCTGGTCGGTTGGGAGTACCACGGCGATCCTCCCGAGATCGATGGACTAGAGGTAGTTGCCGGCGGAACTGCCTGGCAAGGGGGCGTTAATCCACAGCAGTGGACTGCGACCATCTATCCTGGCCCCAAAGGGAACTACGTCTTTAATGCGGCCACTATATTTTGGGCCCAAGGGTTGAGTAGCCCGCCTGGGCATGTGCTGCCCTGGTCTCACTGGAGCAGACCGCACGGACCTGATGCACGCGTACAGCAGATTACGCATAATCTGCTTCGCCGGGCCGTTGCTGTCAGGGAAGTCTAGTCTCAATTCTTATGGAGTCTTCCGCATGTATTTGCATCTCTTAATTGCCGTTGTTTTCACTCTGCCGATGGCGTTTGCCTATGGAGAGGAGTTTCAGCCTGGCGACTTTCAGCTTCCAGAAGGTTACACGGTGGAATTGGCCGCATCATCTGCACTGGTAAGCCACCCGATGATGGCAGACTTCGACGATCAAGGCAGGCTATATGTTGCGGCCAGTGCCGGCGAAAATCTTCCTCGAGCCGAATTGGAGAAGAGGCTACCCAATTTCATTCGGCGCTTGGAAGACACGAATGGCGACGGAATCTTTGACAAAGCGACGACCTTCGCGGATCGAATGACTTTTCCTCAGGGATGCCTTTGGTTGGACGGTTCCCTTTACGTCGCATCTAGCGGCGCGATATGGAAGCTGACAGATACCGATGACGATGGTGTAGCCGACGTTAGAAAGAAAATCGTCGGAGACTTTGGTTATACCGGCAATGCGGCGGACGTCCATGGCCCCTTTTTAGGCCCTGAGGGGCGTATTTACTGGTGTGAAGGTCGCCATGGGCACGAGATCCGCGATGCAGATGGAGAGCTCATCAGCCAAGGTAAAGCCGCCCGAATTTTCTCAAGCCTTCCTGATGGAAGCGATGTCCAGACATTCGCAACGGGAGGCATGGATAACCCCGTCGAAGTCGTCTTTACCCCGGAAGGGGATATGCTGGGGACTGTTAACTTGATGTACTCTCAGCCGCGAGGTGACTGTCTGGTTCACTGGCAATACGGCGGGGTGTATCCGCGCGAGGACTTTGCGGAGAGTCTAGGGCGCGAATTTGTTCGGACTGGGCCTCTACTCCCAGAACTCCACAATTTCGGTCATGTGGCGGTATCGGGACTGTGTCGGTTCCAAGGGAACATCTGGGGCCCCGATACAAACGGATCGCTTTTTATCACCCAATTCAATACGAACCGAATCGTCCAAGTACGCTTGAAGCCTAATCAAACCACCTACCAAGTCGAGAAACTCGACGACTTTCTCGTTTCTTCGGACAAAGATTTTCATCCGACAGATGTCCTTCAAGCAACAGACGGATCGCTGCTGGTCATCGATACAGGAGGCTGGTTTCGCATCGGTTGTCCTCAATCTGGTGTTGCCAAAGCACATATCCAAGGAGGAATCTACCGTATTCGCCGGTCGCAAACTCATCAGGACACCAACGACGCCACCAAGACGGACGAAGTGAAAGAAATCGAGCGTCTATGGCAACTTCGTCGCCAGGAGTCCAATGAGTCATTAGGACAACTGGGGGACCTGTTGGAATCCGAGAGCCCAAGGATTCGTCAAACCGTAGCTCGCGCACTGTTGGACCTTCCGCCTGGCCAGGATCGTGCGCAGTTGGCACCACGTCTGCTAATAATGGCACTGGATGGATCGCCTGCCGAGCGGCGAAATGCCCTGGCAACGCTCAGTCACTGGGGAATTCGCAGCGATGACTTCACAAAAAGTCTTCTTGCCTCACTTCCGCAAACGAAGAGTGATCCGCTCCTACAACACGCGGTAATTCTCTTCTTGATTCGGGGAGATCGACGTGATCTCCTTCGTCAAGCAGTCCTCGACCAAGACCAGACCGTAAGTGAAGGTGCCTCTCTGGCCTTGGCGGAATTACTACGGCTATCGGAGAAACTGCCAGATAGTCCGTGGCTGGAGATTCCTGCCGCGTCCATGGGAGAGCCACTTTCCCAGTCGCAGCAGGAGACGTTGCTCAAGATCGAATCCGAACTCGCAAACGGTGATTCCCAACGGGGTCGCGAAGTCTTTTTTTCAACCCAGGCGACATGCAGCAAATGCCATCAAATCGCTGATCAGGGAGGACAGGTAGGCCCCAACCTGAGCACCATCGGCCAAAGTCGCTCTCGTCGCGACTTGTTGGAATCGATTCTATTTCCAAACGCAACGTTCGCTCGAGGGTTTGCTCCTTATGTGGTTGCTACTTCCGATGGCAAGACTCACAGCGGTATCATCCTAGGCGAAGGCACCGACCACCTACGCTTAGGAATCGATCAGGAGAAATCCGTCACCCTGCCCAATGCATCCATTGAAGCGATCCGTCCCAGCAACACATCTATCATGCCGAATGACATCCAAAAAACCCTTTCCGCGGAGCAACTATCCGACCTGCTTTCCTATCTGCAGTCGCTGCGTCCAGAGGCTACACGCTAAACAGCGCTTCTCCGCAGTTTGTACTGAGAATGAGCTTCCTTGAGGTCATGATTTCGACAAGACACAAAACGATAATTCTTTGATTTCACAAGCAGGTTCTCCCCATATAATACGTACATGAGTCCACATTCAGGTGATGTTATAGCTCGTGGTGTCGTCACAGCCGTTCGAGGAACGGTTTTGGATGTACAGTTCGACGGACAGTGTCCGCCGATCGGCTCAGGCCTGCATTGCCAAGCCTCGCAGAATACCGTGATCACGGCCTATGTACATTCCCATCTGGGGGAAGGTGCGGTAAGAGTCATTTCCATTGACTCGACGCGCGGCTTGTGCCGCGGATCGGAGGTGACAAGCGACGGTCGCCCCATCGAAGTGCTTGTTGGCGATGCCCTTCTGGGACGAGTGGTTGACTTGAAGGGATCTCCACTGGATGGAGGTGCCACGATTGAAACGGAGACTCGCTGGCCGCTTCACCGACCACCGCCGGCTTCCTCCGAGCGGAGGACAGGCAGCGACATTTACGCGACCGGCATTAAAGTGATCGACCTATTCTGTCCCTTTACTTCTGGGTCGCGAGTGGCCGTCTTTGGTGGTGCGGGTGTTGGCAAGACCATCGTATTGACTGAGTTTATTCACAATGCAGTGGAAGGCTATCGCGGTGTCGCTGTCTTCGCAGGCATCGGAGAACGATCACGAGAAGGGTTCGAACTTTGGCAAGAATTGGCCAGCCGCGGATTCATGGATCGCACCGTGATGGTCTTCGGCCAGATGAACGAGCCTCCCGGAGCAAGGTTTCTGGTCGGCCAAGCAGCCCTTTCCATTGCCGAGTTTTTTCGCGATGTGCGTCAGAAGGATGTGATGTTCGTTGTCGACAATGTGTATCGCCACGTTCAAGCCGGGATGGAAGTCTCGGGACTACTGGGGCGGCTCCCTTCTCGCGTTGGATATCAGCCGACACTCGCTGCTGACATTGCCTCTTTGGAAGAGCGAATTACGGCCACACGCAGCGCAGGGATGGTGTCGGTACAGGCCGTTTACGTTCCGGCAGATGACTATTCTGATCCTGCCGTGACCCACACATTTTGGCACATTGACAGTGCATTAGTACTTTCACGAGATGTTGCCACAGAAGGCCTGTTTCCGGCAGTCGACCCACTTCGATCTACCTCAAAGGCACTCGATCCAGCCCTCGTCGGTGCCCGACACTACGAGACGGCTCAAGAGGCGCTTCGCGTCTTAGGTCGATTTGAAGAACTTCGCGACTTGATCGCCATGCTTGGCATGGAAGAACTCTCTCCTGAAGACAGGCAGCTAGTCAACCGAGCTCGACGCCTGAGAAACTTTCTCACGCAGCCTTTCTTTGTGGCCGAATCGTTCACTGGCACTCCGGGGCGTCGCGTTTCTCCACAAGACACGGTCGAGGGTGTCGCATCCATTCTCGACGGAAAATGTGACCAACTTCCAGAAGACGCTTTATTCATGATTGGTGCCTTGGAGGAAGCAAAGGCATGAATGATCCCCGTCTAGATCTGATTATCCGAACGCCTCGTGCCATTATTTTCGAAGGTCGCGTCGATTCATTACGTGTTGCCTCGGAAACGGGCCAGGTCGGGATTCGTCCGCGGATGGAGCCGCTGGTTTTGGCTGTCGAACCGGGCCTCGTGTTGGTTAAGTCATCCGGACAAACAACCTATGCGGGAACGGCCGGTGGTTTGCTTCGCTGCGATGGCAAGCAAGCACACTTCCTCACACCGCTTGCTGTATACGGTTCAGAATTAGAGACGGTAGCTAGCCAGTTAGAAGCAGCACTTGATAGCCCCAGTGTCGAACTAGAAGCGAGAGAAACCCTTGGTCGACTTGAGCGTAGTATTCTACGCGAATTACAAGATAGTGACGAAAAGAGGGGACAACCGAATGGAAAAGGCGTATGAATGATTCATTTCATGACCGACGCCGTCGTAAGCTGCGTACAGCGGTCCAGCGGGATATTTCACGCCATGGTCGCCGAGAACACGGAGCCCGATCATTCTGGCATTCTCTGGCTGTGCTGGGAATGGTCGGTTGGCCCATTGCGTTGGCATCGGTCGGCGGAGCAATGGCAGGGCATTATCTGGACATGCGTTTTAACACCGGTGTGCACTTTACGTTGATGCTACTTACGCTTGGTACGATATTGGGCAGCTTTGCGGCCTGGCAAGCATTGAAAGGAAGAATCTAGTGACATGGATCTTCGGCGGATGGTTTTTGAGTGGAATTATCCTTGGGGCAGTGCATGCCATGGGACTTCGCAATGCGACCTCTCACACTAGCCCCTATGCACCGCTTCTTGGCATCCTTCGGCTATTCGCCGTGGGAATCAGCTTTTTCTTCTCCGCGATCCTCGGAGGAATCTTCCCATTGGCATTCGGCTGGGGACTTGGTTTCTTCGTTGTCGTGGGTATCGTAACCCGAATTCAAGATAGGGATCATCTCCAGCAAGAGGTGGCCCCATGAATGTTCGTGTCTTCGGAGATCCGCGACTGTTTGAAATCGGTCCCGTTCCGATCACCGAGACCATGCTCAGTTCATTGGCGGTATCGGCTTTATTAGTGTTCTTTGCCTTATGGATGCGATGGGCAGTTGCCAACCGTCCTGATTCATTGATGGCGACACTAGCGCGGATCATCGTGCAACGAATCGATCAGTCGGTTCAAGATATCCTGGGCAAATCGAATCCAGCCGTCGCAGGCATGGCAGGCAGCTTGTTCTTGTTTATTGCCGCTTGCAACATTTCAGGCCAGCTTCCGGGGGTTCATCCGGCAACGGCGAGCCTCGCGACAACTTCCGCGTTGGCTATTGTAGTATTCCTCACCGTACCTCTCGCTGGAGTTCGGGCGCGAGGAGTGGGTGGTTATCTCAAGCACTACTTCTCCCCTAACCCCCTTCTCTTCCCGCTGCACATGGTCTCCGAGATTTCTCGAACCGTGGCCCTGGCGATGCGTCTATTCGGTAACGTGATGTCTGGACATCTTGTCGTTGGCCTGTTGGTAGCCCTCGCAGGGGTCTTGGTTCCCATGCCATTTATGGCTTTGGACCTGCTTATCGGAATGCTACAGGCATACATTTTTGCAATCCTTTCTACTCTATTCATTGGAGCCGCAATCGGCCCTGAGGAGAACGCATGACCGACCAAACAGTGATTCAAATGGCCTCTATTATTGCTGCCGGCATCACCATGGCATTCGGGGCTGTTGGCGCGGCAATTGGCGAAAGCAAAATCGCGGCCGCAGCGATGGACGCGTTGGCCCGTCAGCCAGACGAATCGGCCTCGATCACACGTACCCTGTTCGTGAGCCTAGCTATGGTTGAATCGACAGCCATTTTTTGCCTCGTCATCGCACTGATCTTGATATTCGCCAACCCATTTACAGCAGGTTAGCAAGCACCATGGGTGATAGCCTTTGGACTTTCGCGTTCGAAATTGTCAACTTTCTGATGTTGGCGGGACTGCTCGGCTGGTTTTTCTTTAAACCAGTTCGTAATGCAATTGAAAAGGAGCGAGACGAGACACGACGACTTGAAGAACAGTCGAAAGCAAAACTCTCGCAAGCGGAGAGCATAGAACGCGATCTTAACCAGCAGAAACAAACGGTTATCGAAGAGATCGAGAAAATGCGACTCGCGGCCACAGCCTCTGCCACTCAAGAGCGTGAGCAGATCCTTGCTAAAGCGCGCGCCGAAGCCAACAAAGAACTGGATCTTCTTAAGCTCAAAGCAATTCATATTGAGCAGGCAAATGCCAGTCGATTGTCCCAATTTATTGTTGAAAAGACGACCGCCATTATCAGCCGTCTTCTGCAAGACATCGATGGACCAGAACTAGAATCGGCGCTCATGGGGGCTACGGTGCGTCAGCTGGAAGCCCTTTCGGCCGAAACACTCTCCCCTGTTTCGGTCGAATCAGCGGTTGAACTAGATTCGGCTGCGAAGGAACGCATTTGTGTGGCCCTCAAGCAACCTGCTAAATCTGTATCGTTTCGTGTACTGCCTGAGTTGATCGGTGGCTTGCGTATCTCAACGGCCCAAGGCCTGGTCGACGCTTCCATTGCGGGATTATCGCGCTACGCCAAGCAGGAACTATTAGATGAGGTGAGCCAATCGCCGGGACACTCGATAGCATGAATGACGCACAACCTCTGCAGAGGCAGCTTGAAACTGCGGCCGATAAATTGGATCTAGCTGCTGGAATTCGTCTACGAGGATACGTCCAACAGGTAGGAGACGGGGTAGCTCAGGTTGTTGGCTTGGGAGATGTTGGCTACGAAGAATTATTGCGATTCGATTCAGGCGCATTGGGTATGGCCTATGACTTAGCGGAGACTAGTACCGGTGTAATTCTTCTATCCGGCACGGAATTGGTACGGCAGGGAGAAGGGGTCCGCGGCGAGCATCGCCTGCCGGATATACCTGTCGGAAAGTCCGCTCTTGGGCGAATTATCGACCCGCTTGGCAATGCTCTCGACGAAGGTCCCCGGCTATCCTCTCATTCAAGTCGTCCACTTTTTCAGCCAGCCCCCGAGATCGTCGATCGCCGATCTGTCGACCAATCATTGTGGACTGGTGTGATGGCCATCGATGCGGCCATCTCCATCGGGCGAGGGCAACGGGAGTTGATTATCGGGGATCGAAACGTCGGGAAAACCTCTCTCGCAATAGATATTGTCGCAGCGCAAAAACCAGGAGATGTCGCGTGCGTCTATGTCATTGTTGGCCAACCAATGTCGCGGGTAATTTCCCTCAGGACAACTCTGGAAAAGGCTGGCTGCCTGGGCAATACGGCCATCATTACAGCAGATGCTTCATCTACGCCTGGCATGCAATATTTGGCACCCTACGCAGGGGCGAGTCTCGCGGAGTCGTTTCGAGAGTCAGGACAGCATGCCCTCGTCGTCTATGATGACCTGACAAAACACGCAGATGCCTACCGCGAGATCGCACTACTCTTAGGACGACCTCCTGGCCGGGAAGCGTTCCCTGGAGACATCTTTTACATCCACGCCGAACTCTTAGAGCGCGCCTGTGCGGTCTGTGAGCAAAAAGGGGGCGGATCCGTTACCGCACTTCCTCTTATCGAAACTACCGATGGTGACATTTCTTCCTATATTCCAACCAATCTGATTTCCATTACCGACGGTCAAATCTATCTCGATTCAGTACGCTTTGAGCGTAACCAACGGCCTGCTATCGACGTGGGTCGCAGTGTATCTCGTATCGGTAGCGTCGCACAAAGTCCTGGCATGCGAAAAGCGGCCAAGAATCTGAAGATATTGTTATCCCGCTGCGAATCCCTGGAGTCGCTGAGCCGCATGGGTCTTGAGATGGACTTGGGCATGCAACACACGTTGGAACGCGGTCGCCAGCTACGCGAACTGCTTCGCCAGGGGCGTCTACAGCCTCGTGATCAACTAGAGCAGATTATTGCCCTAACGGCCATTATGAAAGACTGGCTAACAGACGTACCCCTCAAAGATACCAAACGTTTTATCGAGCAGCTAAGCGCGATGGTTCGCTCTGAGCGGGAAGGACTGGCCGATACGATTTCTTCGGAAAAATCATCCGAGCACGATTGGATGCCTATGGCATCCGCTGTAGCCGACCGAATTCGTCCGTCGTATCGAAAGGATAATGGTCAGTGAACCGAGAACGCTATCTGCAGCAAAGGCTCCACACGCTAGGCGCACTAGACGATGCGATCTCCGCGATGCGATCTTTCTCGGCTCATCACTTTCGCGAGAGTCGACAAGCCTTACCTGCGATACAGTCCTATCGTGCCGAGGTGGAAGCTGCGCTTGCTGCGGCAGGTGGCGGGAGGCGGACGGATATCGACCTTCCACCGGGCATCGTACTTATCGTCTCCGATCTAGGACTATGCGGTGACTATAACTTGCGTCTCATCGAGTACGCCGCCGAAATCCTCTCTGGGCAACAGAAATACATGCTGTACTGTATCGGTCGAAGGCCGATGGGTTTACTCAAGAGATATAGCCTGAGCCCCAAGCACTGGTATCATGCCCCGACCAGCGTCGACGGTGCCCCAAATGTTCTTCTGGAAGTTGCCCAGAACGCGTTAGATGATTTCCATTCTCGGCAGATCGGACAAATCTTTGTCATATCCGCTCAATTTCATGGAGCGGGAAGGTTCTCTCCGGAACTCAACCAAATACTTCCTCCCAAGCTTTCCTCATCCAGTCCACTGCCTGGGCCTACCCATTACCAAACACAGCAACATCTGCGGCATGTGGCTACACGCGAATACCTTTACACGATCCTCTACGAACTTCTCTTAGATGCCCTTGCTTCCGAACATGGTATGCGTCTGTTTGCCGCCGAATCTGCCAACAAATGGCTCAAAGACACGACAGAGACGGTTCGCCGTCAACTAGCCAGCAACCATCGTGAAAGAATCACACAGGAACTGCTCGATATCGTCGCCGGTTCGCATCGCAAAGGGCTTTTTACCACGACATAGAACGAATACAGCAAGCTTTCTCATGATACTCTGCTGCTTCATTACGAAATGAATTGTTCAGAGCGGCTTTAGCTTCATACGGACAATAGTGATCAAATTGATGCTCGTGAGCGTTGTGAAGTAGCCGAAGCTTATGTGCAGGCGGCTGTAGGGAGAATTCCGGTCTTCATTCAATTCGGGCATAGCAGCATTGCGGAAGCAAGGTTCCTGGCCGCTCATGTATAGCAGATTGGTGCCGACGCGGTTTTAAGGTTTTATTCGTGCTTTTCGAGAGTACACGGGCACAACGCCAGCGGACTATCGCAAGGCCTGACGTCGTGTTGGGCTAGATGGTCAGCCAACATATTCTGACGGTTCGCCTGCTCTTCGCTCTGAGACTTGGGCGTTAGGCCAAACGTCCAATTGATGCGGAACAGAACGCCACTTCACTTTCCCTGCACGATTTCGGTGTACTTAGCTTCACAATATCGCTAAGATATTGGCTCCTTCCTTTTCCAAATCATGTTTACCAGGAAATGCTCCCCATGCTTTCCTTTCTGGGAAAACAAACCAGGCTCTGCAACGGAGTCTCGCGACGTGAATGGCTCCGTCTGGGTGGCCTAGGGGCATTTGCTCTTTCGGTCGACCAACTTTCGAAGTTACAGGCAGCCGAATCCTCAACAATTCCCAGCTTACACTCGTTCGGCAAAGCAAAACGATGTATCGTGCTGTTCATGCTGGGGGGACCACCTCAGCTTGAAACTTGGGATCCTAAGCCTGAGGCTCCCAAGGAAATTCGCGGGGAGTTCGGATCCATTGCCACGGCAACGCCGGGGTACCATGTCGGCGAGCTCATGCCACAGACGGCCAAGTTGACTGACAAAATCGCTGTTTTACGGGCCATGTCGACAAACGATAACGCCCACTCTTCCAGCGGTTACTGGATGCTGACCGGTCGTCCCCATTCTCCCAAAGGCCAAGAGAATGCCCTGCCTGGTGCTCCGAACAACTGGCCATCGTTGCCGGCAATCGTGAGGCATTTAAAAGGGGATCGAACCAGCCTGCCCGGTGCCGTTCGCCTGCCCGAAGAGATATGGAACACTGGGCACATCGTGTGGCCTGGTCAAGATGCGGGGTGGCTCGGAGATCATGCCGACCCTTGGTTGATTACCTGCGATCCCAACAAAGCGGATTTTCGCGTGCCTGATATCGGGCTTCCTGTCGAGATTTCACCAGAACGCTTCTCTCGTAGGAACGCCCTGCGCGATTTGATGAACGACCACTTTCGAGCAGTTGAAAGCGCCCCGGTAAAGCGTTGGTCAAATTGGCAAGCAAAAGCGATGGACCTGCTTCGGACCAAGGAAACTCAGGCTGCGTTCGCCATCGAACAAGAACCATCTAACGTGCGCGATCGCTACGGACGCAATCGCTTTGGCCAGAGCGTGTTACTAGCACGACGATTAGTCGAAAAAGGCGTGTCATTGGTTCAGGTGAATTGGACTCGTTGGGAGGACGACGAGAATATCACCCCGGCCTGGGATACTCATGCCAACAACGCTGAGCGATTGAAGAAGGCGCTCATGCCTCCGATGGATCAGGCCTATTCCGCACTCCTGGAAGATTTAGATCAGCGCGGAATGTTGGAAGATACGTTGGTCGTCTGGATGGGGGAATTCGGCCGATCACCCAAAATCAACGCACGTGGCGGGCGCGACCATTGGGGGCATTGCTTCTCGGTAGCACTCTCAGGGGGAGGGATTCGCGGAGGAGTCATTCATGGCCAGTCGGACCGACAAGCGGGATATCCTCTGGACGGACGGGTTGAACCTCAGGACCTAACTGCCACCGTATACCATTGCCTCGGCATCTCTCCAGAAGCCACCATCAAAGATCCCTTCGGACGCCCCTTGGCTATTTCGACCGGGAAACCGATTTCGGCGATTCTCTAAGGCAAATACAAAATGACTCGAACCACTTACCACACAGACCGCCGGGCATTTCTCGTGGCCTCAGCAACCGGTCTGGCTGGCTTACACTTTGGCATGCCTGGTAGGGTTACGGCAAGTGATCAACTTTCGCGCGCGACACAGAATCGCGGCGGCGGGAAAGCCAAGTCGGTGATTCTCTTTTTCCTATGTGGGGGTGCCTCGCATATCGACACATGGGATTTGAAACCGCAGGCTCCCGCCGAATATCGAGGACCATTCAAGCCCATTTCAACGTCGGCCCCCGGAATGCAGATTTCTGAACATCTTCCGCAACTGGCCAAACAGGCACATCACTTGGCCGTGATTCGTTCGGTGTGTGGAACGGTCAATACAAACGATCATCACGCCGGCTACTATTACAATTTAACCGGGCACGTACCGGACGTAACGTTCAAGACGCTTGGCAACGATCGCCGCCCGTATGCCGATGACTGGCCATTCATGGGATCCGTTGTTGCCTCACGGCGAACGAGCCCGAATGGGTTGCCGAGTGCCATCACCTTACCTCACAAACCGAGCAGATTGCCGTACACACGCCCAGGCCAATTTGCTGCGCGACTCGGTGTTGAATTCGATCCGCTTTATGTCAACGGTAGCGTCCAGGAACCACTAAAATTCCAAGTCCCTTCATTAATGTTGGCGGGTGACGTGACGCCAGCACAATTACAGTCGCGGCAAGAGTTGCTGCAAACTTTGGACGTCGCTAGAAGCGAGTTCGAGCATTCCCCGGTTGAACGAATCTGGAAACGCCATCAGAAGCGTACCCTCGACCTGCTACTCTCTTCTCAGACCAGTAAGATGTTCGACGTCGAGAGCGAACCGGAGTCGATTCGCGCACGCTATGGCCCGACTGTTAATTCGACAAGCCTACTATTAGCTCGACGGATGGTTGAGGCGGGCATCCCGTTCATCACTGTGTTCTGGAAAGAAAACGAAGCGATTAAAAACAAGTGCCGCAGTGGGGGCGGATGGGATACACACGGAAACAATTTCGACTGTTTAAAGCAAAACCTACTACCTGAGTTCGATCAGGCGTTCTCTGCTTTGATCGAAGACCTGGAACAACGAAACCTGTTGGACCAGACCCTACTAATCGTCAATAGCGAAATGGGACGCACACCGAAAATTGGCGACCCGCGTTCCGGTGGCGTCAAAGGAGCCGGGCGAGATCACTGGACACATTGCCAAAGCGTATTGATGGCTGGGGGAGGGATTCAAGGAGGGCACGCGTTTGGATCAAGTGATAAACTGGGCGAATTTCCAGCTGAACATCCTTTGACACCCGCAGATATCGCCAAGACTGTCTATTTCGCAACTGGCATCGACACTCTACAAGCGAACGATCAACAGGGACGACCTTACAACTTGCTCGAAGAGGGACACGCAATCGAGCAGTTGTTTTAGCTTGTTAACTGAATCTATGGCTTGGCGGTCCAACCGCGCACAAGTGACGCGTCAGAGGCTTTCCATAGTTTCAGTTCACCATCAAATGAGCCACTGGCCACCATCTGATTTGCCGGCTCACTGACACCAGACAACCACGCCGTCGATAAGACCCAGTCGGCGTTTCCTTTGAACTCCTGGGCAACTTTATTGCTCTTTAGATCGATCGACACGAGACGCATATCAGCACACGGTACAAGAACAATATCCCCTTGGCGTATGATCTTGCTGCCATCGCTTCCAAGCCCCACCTCGGCGACCTTCTTATTGTCGGATATATTCCATCGGTGCAACTTCTTGTCGGCCCCAACCGAAACAATTTGAGTGTTGCCCGGTAAAATGCTCAAACCGCGAACGCTTTCTTTATGCCCTAGATAGCTGGAAATTAGGTCACCGGAACTGCCATCGTAGACCTTGGCCGACTTATCGAGACTACTTGACGCGAGCAACTTGCCATCGTCACTCCAGGTGACCGATGTCACCCAATCGGCGTGACTGGCGATCGTGCGGATTTCCTTCAGCGTTTGAATATCAACGATGCGTATCGAACTATCCGCCGAAGCGACAGCAAGTTCCGATGTGCCTGGGCGAAAAGCGATATCCAATACTACGTCGCCAGTTCTTGCGACAACCGCTTTGACTTCACCTGTCACAAAGTCGATCAGTCGCACCTCGCCGCTTCTCCCAGGCTCGCCACAACCAACCGCTAAGGTCTTCGCATCAGGGGAAAAGCTCAAAGCGAACACACGTTGTCCAACGTTTGGAATTCTTTTGACGAGAGTGCCGTTCTCGACATTCCAAATAATCAGTTCATGATAGCCGCCAGAGATCACCGCTTTTCCGTCGGGCGAGAACGCCACCGCGGTAAGCGGCACGGGATGAGCGTAATGCTCTGGAGGAGCAGGATAAGTGGGTGGTGGAATCACAAGGGCAAGTTCCTGGCCGGGGTTTTCCCCATCGAACTTGGCTCCCTCAGCTACCCACTTTTGGAAGAGTGCTACATCTTCAGCGGAGAGCGGTTCGCTTTCGGCAGGCATCCGCTCGGATTCGTCTTCACATATAATCCGCCGAACCAACTCGCCTGGGTCGTTCGGATTCGCAGCAACAGGGACCTCGCCCGAATCGCCGGCCTTAAGCAACTCTTCATAGCTATCGACGCGGTACCCACCTTCCGCCTTCTTGGCTCCATGACATGCTAGGCAACTATCCTGCAATATAGGAGCAATGTCGCTACGGAAACTAACCGGCGAATCGGCACCGTGCGCCGTCGCACTCATGACGGTCAAAGCGACAATTGAAAAGTATGTGTAACAACTCATGGGTTTCTTTCCGAATCTCTCGTTTACCGTCAAAGAGATCACCAGTTAGGAGAAATTCGTTTAGTGCTGAAATAAGAACTCGTCCGTGTTGAAGAGTGCCCAACACACATCCTCGATACCAGCAACGGGATCGGCCGCCTTTGAGCAGTGATCCAGGGCCGCCTTCAATTCAATATCGGATGGAGGGCGGCAGACGGCGGCGAGGTACAGTTCTTTGATTGCCTCCTCGGTGCTTTTCCCTTCGGACACACTCTTTCGGAATCGATTGTTCTCAGCACGCAGCTTTTCGTGAATCAACGGTCCGTTGAACAATTCGATCGCCATACCAAGATTAGAATCGCTTGATCGTTCACAAGCACATACCGTGCTGCGCTCAGGCTGCCCAAATACCTTCAAGAAGTCGACTTTGGCAA
Source organism: Blastopirellula marina (assembly GCF_002967715.1). Taxonomy (NCBI): domain Bacteria; kingdom Pseudomonadati; phylum Planctomycetota; class Planctomycetia; order Pirellulales; family Pirellulaceae; genus Blastopirellula; species Blastopirellula marina. Next base: position 26,949 of record NZ_PUIA01000074.1, on the reverse strand, counting down.
CATCCGGTGCTGGCATCTGAGTCGCCAGTGTACCGGCTGGCAGGCTTCCCAGCTTCTGATTCAAGTTCAGCGTATGATTGATGGCGTCCAGCAGTTGCTCGGCACCTAACATGCGAGGTTCCTGATGAGAGAAGTAAGTTGTATCATCCCGGTTCATCTCATTGGTTACGTGACTCGCTTGATAAGTGCGGCTGTTCAGAATCGAACGTAGCAGATGTTTTCGGTCGAAACCGCTTTCGACGAAGTCCTTCGTCAACGCGTCCAACAGTGGGCCATTCGCCGGCGGATTGGAATCGCGAAAGTCATCGATAGGATCGACAATTCCCCGGGCAAATAACTGGCTCCAAATCCTGTTTGCTTCGATTCGGGCGAAGTAGGGATTCTCTGGCTTGATTAGCCACTCGGCAAACGCAATTCGTTGGTCGGCGTCCGCCGCTCGGTCAATACTTCCCACTTGCGGTAGCCAGGGAGCCATCACTTGTCCAGTTCGTGGCTGCGTGACTTCTCCGGAATAGGATGTGTAGATAAACATCTCACCTGGTCGGTCGGTCTTGCGGTGTTGAATGCGATTGAAGAAAGCTCCCAGCCCGTAGTAGTTGTCTTGCGTCCACCTCTCGAAGGGATGATTGTGGCATTTTGCACATTGTAGACGAGCACCAAGGAATACCTGGGATATCGTTTCCACGCACTCGTTCATATCGGCAGCGGTACGATAGAAATTCGCCGGTGGATTCGCCAAGGTGCTGCCTGATCCGGTCAGCAGTTCAGCGGCGAATTCGTCGTATGGCATGTTGCTGCGAAGGGTTTCTTCGACCCACCGATGATATTTATATACCCCTTCATCGCCGACCTCTTTGCTGGTCATTTTTAATAGATCCCCCCACTTGAGCGCCCAGAATTTGGCATACTCGTCGCGTTCGAGAAGGGTATCGATCAACTTTGATCGCTTATCGGAAGAATTGTCGGCCAAAAATGTCGACGTCTGCTCCACAGTGGGCAACACACCAAGCAAATCGAGGTGAATTCGGCGAATGAATTCAGCATCGGTACAGGTGTCCGCCGGTAGGTACTGAAGCTGTTGCAGCTTTTCGTTTACCAGTTGATCGATGTAATTGGAAGGTGACGGCGCTGCCCATTGAAACTTTGACTGGTTTTCGACAAACATCAAAGGAACCGATTCGATGTATTCCAATAGACGCACGAGCACAACGACTTCACCGCGGGCATGTGGGGTTACCAGTCCGTATGCATCGACAGTGGCAACTGCGGTATTCGATGATTCATACGCCGCCAGGTGAGTTACGTCACGCGTCTTGCCATCGGCGAAGTGCGCTGTAACTGCCAGTTGCTGGCTTCCATCGGCAAGCAAACGAATTTGCTTCTCACTTGGTGACACCTCGATCTTGGTTACTCGGGGGGTACCCGCTGGATCCGGTGCCGCACCACCAGCAATCCAGTCTCGTAAGATCACATAAGCCTCGTCCTCTTTTCGAATTTGCTTGCCGCCGCCATGTGCTACCTTCATTAGCGGCTTAAGCAGCAGCAGGCTCTTCTCAGGTTCGATCAAATTGACGCGACGACCGAAATCCTCATGAATCAGCGTAAGTTCGTCGAGCTTCAAATCAAACGCCCTTAAGGACAGCCGAAAGCCTCCTTTACCGCTTGGTGATCCATGACAGGCCCCTGAATTGCATCCCTGCTTCGACAAGGCCACCAGCACTTCCGACTCGAACTGAACCGGACGACGCGTCGACATCTGCGATACCTTTACGGGGATCACCTGGTGCGAACCTCCTACATCGATGCTGATCTCCGCTTCTCCGTCCGTGAGCGGATAAATCACCCCTTCACGTACCTCGGCGACTTCAGGTCGCGACGAGACAATCCGCGCATGCCGCGTCCAATCGCGCGCCTGATCATTTTCATCTTTACCGGTGACCACTATTTGCTGGCGTCCGGTGGAATCGTTGAGCTCGATCGCTACGGGATAGACTGCCAGCTGTTTTGGGCTTTCGATTAGTTTAGGCATCTCGTGCGTCGAAATCACCTTGAAATCCTGCCCTTGAAACTTACTGACGGCTTGAATTGTCAGGCCATGTGATATGTCAAGTGAAACGTCGCCACCAATCTTGAGCTCAAAATCAAACGCAGATTGATCACCTGAAACGGTGATCGATTCAGGACCGGTTATTCCCGGGGGTAAATCCGTCAAAGTCAAGGTCGCTGGCTGAGGGTCACCTCCTTCGCGAATCAAAGTGGCATGAACAAGTACAGAACCACCACGAACAATTGGTTCCTCGAAAGCCAGCTTGATACCAAGCGGATCGAACCAACGAATCGGCACGTTAAACGACTCTAGACGCCCTACCCCCTTATGTTCGCCATACGCTTGCAGGGTGAGTTGATCGGGCTCGCCGGTTGCCTGATCATTTCGACTGAGCGTCAGAGTGTAGGAATCTTTGTCCGCTTTCGCTTTTGTCCCCCAGCCAGTCGGAAGCGTCTCAGCAAGAACTTCGACGCCTGCTTTAAACTCGGCTTGCACTCGCTTGAGGTTCACCTGGGCCGTATGAGAACGAACCGGACGAGCAAACGAAATCGGTCCGGCTGTTTCCATCGCAAACGGAGCGTCACTTTTAGAACTAGCCGAAAGTACCAAAACACCGTCCAACTGAGGACTTGGCGTCAAAATAAAGGGTTCTTTTGCGCGATGTATCGAGTGGCTGCTCACCAGGCACGACTTACTCGGATCCCCGACGGCCGTGGCGATAAGCTTCATGGACTCTAACTGCTCCAGCTTCCAGTTCTCACTGGCCACTAGGTACACACGCCCAGCCTTCGCTTGCGCTGGGATCCGTGAATTGACCAATCGAATGCCACGATCGGGATGCGCCAAGGAGAGGTCAATCTCACCATCGAAACCAAAGCGAGCGACATCGAGGTCAATCGCACAGGCACCGCTGTTTAGCTCAATAGCAAACTGTTCGCGCGTTTTGGCATCGCCTTTGAGCGATACTGTAAAAGTTCCCGCTGGTACGACTTCGACCCAATAGCCAAACGCTTCGCCCCCACGTTTCAGCAGGTCGGACACCTCCAAACGATACTCGCCATCTTCCGGGAAAGTTACGTCCATGCTCCATTCGTCGCTGTCGGTAACCTTCGTTTCGGCAATTTTACCACCAGCCGCATTAAGCAAGTGCATCTGAAGCAAGGTAGGACTTTTCAGACTCCGGGTTCTTGCAGTGAATCGAACCGTTTGTCCTTTGACTCCCTGGATCGGATACGTATCAATTTCTTTCGGCTCATTCAAGCGACCGCTAATACCAATGGGAGGCGCAGATATTGGCATAGACGCGGATTCGGTGACCTGGGGATACTTGCTGCAAAGCAGCGGAACCCATGTCGCGGATTTGCCGTCGGCGGCCTGAGCCTGAATCGCTACCATCTCAGGCGCACCAGACGGAATCTCGACTGCACGTGCCGGTAGCCCACTCGCGTCTGGCCCCAAGAAGGAGACTTCGGCCTTCTGACCTGCTTGGACCGCCAGCGGAAAGCTTTGACTAACGATGGGAAAATCGCCGACACGCAATTGGTAGGGCGCGCCCCCGGCCGCATTACGATTGTCGTGGACTTCGATCCAATAATTGCCCTCTTTCGGAAACAAATAACTGAAGCGAACATCAGGGCCCACTTCAGAATCATCCGCTTGAACAAGGGGCTGTCCCGTTTCATCCAACAAGCGGCACACCGGATCCATTGCCGAGTGTAACACCTGCGTATGAACTTCAATGGCAACTCGCTGCCCTGCGGCGACATGCAAGCGAAAGAAATCACTCAGCGATGGATCGCAGGTTCCTTCGACCGAAGATAACAAAGAGATATCCTGAGCGGAATCGAGGGAATGATTCTTCCCGTTGTCGACTACCGCTTCCAATCCATCAATCAATAGGGTGCGAACTTGAGCCGTCCCGGTCTTGCCAGCTATCCAAAGATGTACAGTGCCTAGTGGATGATCGGCTGGCACGTTTACCGCTACGGTCGCTTGGGTGGGCTCGATCTTCTCCACTTTCCACGTGATGCCAGGCGTACTGAATGCCAGTCGAATCGTATCGGAAAGATCTTTTCCGTGAATGGCCAAGCTGGTGATTTGACCTGGCTTACAGGTGCGAGGCTGGATCGCGTCGAACGTTTCGGCATAGGCAGATAAATGCCACGCGGCAATCACAATGCCGAGCACGTAAGTTGAAATCGTTCTCATTCGCATGGTACTAATATCGACGGTTGAGGAGAGAATAGTGGGAAGGCTCTTTTATGAGTAGCGGTAAAAGGGGACAGGAAGGGTTATCAAACGAGCAAGTCGTGTAAGACTCTGCCAGAGCAGATATGATGCGGGCGACTCTCTCGATCCAACAGTGCCGTCGAAGTGGGAACGCCCATGGCATGTAGGATGGTAGTCGCAAAATCTTGCGGGGTAACTGGGTTGGAAACCGGGTAGGCCGCGTGTTTATCGCTCGCCCCATAAACAATCCCAGGCTTGATTCCGCCCCCTGCCAGTAGGCCGTTGTAGCAGAATGGCCAATGCTCTCGCCCGGCATTGTTCTGACTGATCTGGGGCTTGCGACCAAACTCTCCAACCCAAGCTACGAGTGTCTCGTCTAGCATGCCGCGTTCTTCCAAGTCTTGCAGCAACGCCGACAGGGCCATATCCGCAGGAGGAATCAAGTCGTTCTTCAAACGATTAAAGTTATTGCCGTGCGTATCCCAGAAATTCCTGCCATCGTTATGCCAATTGACAGAAACCAGAGGGACGCCATGTTCCACCAGGCGGCGAGCCATCAGCACACATTGTCCGTGAATATTGCGGCCATATCGCTCACGGGTTTCAGACGATTCCTGCGTGAGATCAAACGCATTTCGTACCTCAGCCGAGCCTATCATCTCGAGCGCTCGGGTTTGATGACTTTCAAAGGAAGAAGCCGCCAGCGAATTGTGAATACCGACACGCTGCGCATCCATCATCTTCAATAACTCGACCCGTGATTGCAGCCGTCCGAGCTCTACATCGGCAGGCAGACCGAGCCCCTGGGGACGCCAGTTTGGGTCATTCAGATCGCCGCCAAGCAGCATGCCGTCGTAGGCGGACCCCAGCCATCCGCCATGTTGCCCTGGGGCCTCGCCACCTGGCGCTGCTGGATGAAGTGCTTTCCATGGCATGGCTACAAACGATGGCAAGCCGTTGTGATTGGGTCGCAGTTTCGATATCAACGAACCGAGGTGAGGTGAATCCTTAGAACTCGGCGGATCGGCGTCACTTTTCACAATCGGAGCCAATTGACCGGTCAGGGTGGCGTGGCCGCTGGATAAATGAGCAGGGTCGTCGTGCGTAAGCGAACGAACGATCGCTAATTTGTCGGTCCACTGTGCCACGCGGCCAAAATGCTCGCAAATCTGCGTGCCAGGCACTTTGGTCGATATCGGTTTGAAATCCCCTCGCACTTCAGACGGGGCATTAGGCTTCAGATCGAATGTTTCAAGTTGACTCGGACCACCCCACATAAACAGAAAGATACATGCCTTGGCACGTTTTCGGGGTAGGATTTGATTCTGTTCAGCTGCCGCAAGGTGCGCCTGCAAGTCTCCCCAGCCCAGGCCCAAGGCACCTAGCGCTCCCGCTTGGAGTAGTTGACGACGATTGATCATCGAAGCGTTTTGGAATTCACGACAACCACTGGTTCGAATTGATTTACGCCGGAACATTGATTATTTGATTTTCTGGTGAGTCTATTTGACGAAAGGGCAGGACCAAGTCGTATAAGCCGAATGCTAAAACAACTCGGCAATCGGTTCGCCATGGTATATGTGGTGTGGTCGGTCTTCGACGTCGTACCAGGCTGCGGTGGCTGGGATGCCTAGGGCATGATATATCGTCGCGGCGAAGTTTTCTGGTGTTACAGGACGTTCGGTTGGATAGGCTCCCAACGCATCGGACTTGCCAATAACATTGCCACCTCGAACTCCTCCGCCTGCGAATAATACAGACTGCAAAGCGCCCCAATGATCGCGACCGGGCAACTTGTAACTCTTTTCAAGCAGCGTAATCTTGGGCGTGCGACCAAATTCGCCCGCCATGACAATCATGGTTTCATCCAGTTCACCGGTCGATTGCAAGTCATCCAATAAGGCAGACACGGCTTGGTCAGTCGGAGGAAACAACTTGTCCTTCAAATGGGGAAAGGCATTGCCATGCGTGTCCCATGTTTCGTCATTGCCTAGATTGACTTGCACCAGCTTAACGCCTGCCGAAACCAGTTTACGCGCCATCAGTAGTGACCAACCAAATGAATTTCGTCCGTAACGCTCCAGGTCTTTGGCATCGGCATGGGTGACATCCAAGGCTTCGTGAACGCTGGAATCGGTGAGCAGCGATACGGCCCCCTGACGTAGGCGGTCGAAGTTCTCGACCTGGGCATGCTGGGCCAGATCGCGGCGTTGGCGTTTGAGGGAACTTAGTAGTTCCAGACGCCCTCGGACCGATTGCATGCCAAGACCTTGGGGAAGCGATAACTGAGGGGCCTGAAAGACGCGATCATCCGCTTTGCCCCGAATTTGATGGTCAAACGAATATTCCGGAAAAGCACCATACGACATGTTGTGAAACGGTGCGGCTTCGATGATCCAAGGATCGTGCTTTGGTCCCATTTCACCGGCATGCTGTCCCGGTATGACTCGACCGCTGTTGTGAACCAATCGTTCTGGCAAAACAACTGCGGACGGAAGGTTATTCTTCTGCTGGCCGCGTGTGGCATATCCCGCAATGGCAGCAATCGAGGCTCGGTCGGTTCGCTTAGGACTATTCGGATCGAATCCTGTCGGCAGATAGGAATGTCCAGTCAGCATCATATGATGGCCGGCTGAATGCTCGTTCGACCCATGCGTCACCGAACGGCACAGCGCCCACATCTCGCTTCGCTGAGCTAACAGTGGTAAGTGCTCGCAGATTTGCAGCCCAGGCGTCTTCGTCGCAATCGGCTTGAACTCGCCACGAACATTTTCCGGCGCATTCGGCTTCATGTCGAAGCTATCGTGCTGAGACAACCCACCGGAAAGGAAAATAAAAATGAGTGACTTCGCTTTACCCAAGGGCTGGGCTTCGGCATTCGCTTCGCGCAATCCAAGTAAGTGATTCATTCCCAGCCCAAGAATTCCCACCGCACCGGCCTGCAGCGCCTGGCGGCGCGTAAAGCCCCCATGCTGCCAATCATGCGACGGATTGTGCCCCGCTGGATGACTCATGTGCTGGCCCCCGTGTACAGATTGGAGATCACCGACCCATTTAGCAAATGATGCGGACGATTCAAAGGATCATAGATGGTGGCACCTGAGTCCACTCCAATCGCATTGAAGATGGTGCTGCAAACATCGGCCGGTGACCAGGAATTCGTGATCGGATAAGCCGCTTTCGCATCGGTTTGCCCGAGTACCTGTCCGCCTTGGATTCCAGCGCCGGCGAACAAACCGCTGTACGCATGCGCCCAATGGTCACGTCCTGGAATCGTTTGACCTGGAAGCGTAGAAACCTTTGGCGTACGACCAAATTCTCCCATCACGATCAATAACGTTTCATCGAGCTTGCCTGAGCTTGCCAGGTCATCGGTCAAAGCCGCCAGCCCTTGATCGAGTTCCGGCAAAAGTCGGTTCTTGAGCTTTCCCCAATTATCGACGTGCGTGTCCCATGTCTGCACGATCCCCATGGTGGCTTGTACGATAGGCACCCCGGCTTCGATCATCCGGCGAGATAACAATAGAGACTGGCCGAACTTGTTTTGGCCATACCGCTCCCGTGTTTCGTCCGACTCGCGACCGATCTCAAATGCCTGGGCCAGTTTTGCTGAATTTAAAAGTTTGTACGCAATATCTCTTTGGTCGCGGAGCGAATCAGTATTGATTCCCGATAATGAATGACGGCCGTGATTGAGATCGTCGAGCAGTTGATGTCGTGATTGCAATCGATCCAGCGAAACGCCATCCCGCATCGAGAGGGCCTCGATGCGAAAATTCTTGTCGCTAGGATCACCGTTGATTTGCCACGGGTCATGCTTGGCCCCCAAAAAACCGCCGTGCTGCCCCGGCCACGTAAGTGGTCCCTCGATCAAGTAATTCGGCAAGGTAACACCACTCGGGATACCATCGTTCCGAGGTCGTACGAAGTCGAGCGCTGCCGCGAAGTTGGGAAAGTCGTTACGGGACTCAACTCGGTCTAAGTCGGAACCACCACGTGGCAGTGGTGTCGGTCGGCCAGTAAGGGCCACATGCGTTGCCAGAAGATGATTATGCTCTTGATGAGCCATGGTTCGCACAATTGCCCATCGCTCCATTTGACTGGCTAGCTTAGGTAAGTGTTCGCAGACACTAATACCTGGCACTTTTGTCGAGATGGGCTGAAACTCCCCTCGTACCTCCTGCGGAGCCTCCGGCTTGAGATCGAGCGTATCGAGTTGGCTAGGGCCTCCGCTCAATAACACGATCAAAACCGACTTGGCTTTACCAAATCCAACGGGCCGGTTCTGTGCGGACTCGGCAGCGAAAATCGGCAAACTGGGTAATGTTGCTCCCATGACGCCTGCAGCGGCAATGCGCAACATGTTCCGGCGATCCAAACCGAATAACGGTGTAGTTTGCATGGCAAGTGGTGGTTTGCTTAGACAAGCGGGTAGGTCCGCATCCAATGCGGAATAAGGTGAGTTAAGACAATATCGACCATACGCTAATAAATTGCAACAGAATTATTACGTATGTGAACCACTACCTTGTGGGAGACCAATCGGGAGTACTCCACGGCTGGAATGCTTTCCTGAGGAGAATCACGTGTCGAATCTGCTGATTTCCACCATGAAGCGTTCTTTAGTACCGAGTCTCGTCGGCTTGGATTCTCGACTTCATACGCAATGGATGTCTCCATGCCAAACGATGCGAAACTCTTTCCATTCTTCCGGAACACTATTACTGAAGCATGCCTCGGCAATCGACCGGTGTCCGCTCGACTTGCCCAGTATCGTCAAGCCAAAGAAAACTATCGTGAAGGTTCAAGCATGGGCAAATGTGGTTTGGGATAATCGCGACCCTTTCTCCAATACCTGGTCGAGATGAGCATTTAGAAAAGTCGATCTCACCATGCTCCTCACTCAATCGTACGATTTTCGCTTCAGGATACTCGATGACATGCCCGAAACCTGAATCGGGAACGATCCAATTTCGATCGCTTGCCAATGCTTTTGTTCCAGCATCAACTACCGCTTTTCCAGCAACCGCGGTACTTACGACAGTCGCGATTACGACCGCCGCGCATTGGTCGATACTACAGAATCCGCCTCGTACGGTGTTCATGTCATTGAATACGTACGTCCCAGGACGAATTTCGGATTGGCTTGTAATGTGGTGTGATTGAAACATCGACGGTGTCGATCCCCCTGACACGATCGAAACGTCGATATCTTTCTCTCGACATCGCTCTATCGTCTCTTGCAGTTGGGCATCTATTTGCCGTAAGAGATCTGGCTGCTCACCTGCCGGTACCGTAACGTGTCCTGGGTAGAAGAAGATTCCGTCAAATCGAACTCCTTCGCGCTGCTCGACGACATACGTGGCGAGTTCAACTACTGCCTCTGGCGAGGACATCCCCGTCCGGTGAAAGCCAACATCTTGATCGATCAATATCCCTACGGTCGTGCCATGTGCCTTGGTAACGCCTGCCAACATGTCGACACTTTCTCGTGAATCGACCGCGACTCGAATATTGATCCGTTTAGCTAGATTCGAAATCCGCTCGCACCGTTGCGAATCCACAGCAGGGTACGCGACAAGTATGTCATCACAGCTTTGACTTAAGACTTCAGCCTCTCCCACTTTGGCGACTGATAGCCCTTGACTCCCCAATCGCAATTGCTCTCGCGCGATCCGGAGTGACTTATGCGTTTTCGCGTGGGGGCGAACGTGTAAATCATGCTGCTGGGCGTACTGCTGAAGGGCCTCCAGGTTACGAAGTACCAATTGCGAGTCGACGACAAGGCATGGTGTAGCAAGTTGCGTCAATTTAGCCGACATCAATCGATCGAACATTTGGTGACTCCCTGGTGCGAAAACATCTCAGCTTGGACAGTTCAAACCATCCACGTACAGCAATCTATTTCGAACGATTACCGAGGATTATGGCAGGTGCCTGGAGGGCTTGTTTACGATCTATTCGAAAACCAGTTTAACAGCCGAATCAACTGCCACGAATCGTAGCTTCGACAGTCAGACTGGGGCCCCTTGGGACTTGGTTTAGGCAGTGAGTCGAACTATGCCACGAGGGGGGAATTGGTTTACTGGAAAGGATTTCCGCCCCCTGACGCAAACGTAATACCGCACAAAGGATATATTCATGGCACCAATTCTTTCGATTACCGGTACTTACCACGAAAATGAGGAACGAAACACAACTATTTGTTGCAAAATGACCGCGAGGGAGGAAGTCTACCCGGCTCTCAATGGATAAAATCTGGGCATATGAATCACGAAAATCAATGCAAGACGAGTGCAGATTCTTGCACTGACAGTCTTATGGAACCAAGGGATCAACAAATGCAGCAGCTAGTTCAAGGTATCCATCGATTTCAACGAGAGCAGTTTAGCCAGGATCAAAAGCTGTTCGAAACACTTGTCGATGGGCAAAATCCATTGGCGTTATTCATTACCTGTTCCGATTCACGTATCGACCCAAACCGTCTCACGCAGACGAAGCCGGGCGAGTTGTTCATTCAACGAACTGCTGGAAACATCGTCCCTCCCTATGGCTCGATTCTTGGTGGCGAAGCGGCAACGATCGAGTATGCGGTCGCCGCATTGAAGGTTCGTGACATCGTTATTTGCGGACACTCACACTGTGGTGCGATGGCAGGTCTTCTTACGCCGGAAGCGGTCGAGAGCATGCCGGCAGTTCGTGCCTACCTTCAGCATGCGGAAGCGACGCGACGAATCGTCGAAGAAAACTACGCTCATCTGACCGATCCCGCACAAAGACTTACCCTGACGGTCGAAGAAAACGTCCTGGTTCAGTTGGAAAGTTTGCGAACCCATCCTGCGGTGGCGGCGGCAATTGGTCGTGGAGATTTAAAACTTCATGCTTGGGTCTATAAGTTCGAGACGGGCGACGTGTTCGCCTTTGATCCGGATCAAAACCAGTTCATGCCAGTGCAGGATGTCGCTTCGCCAGTAAGCGAGATGCAACGCACGCTACCACCTATCTAAGATTTGACGCGGCAAACTGCCAAACATCTCCAATCTGCCGGTATCGCGATGAGATACCGGCAGATCGCCAGACGAATCCTTCTCTCCCTGGCTGATTGGGCTCTTGGCGATTTTAACTTTCCCCGAGAACGGGACGCCTTCAGGGCTCTTGAACATGAAAACAGCTGGATGGCTTAACAGCTCAAGCCAAAGATCTAGCTGTTTTATCTATCCTTCCTCGCCTTACGGAGTCGTGCACTCGTTGGACTAGCACTCATTCTGCTTTCCGGACAGATCCTCGCACCACGAATCTCGTTCCCAACAGGTCTAAGGGAACATAGTACGCCACTACAAGCACCTGTTTCAATGATTATTGATTTTCCAAGAAAAACCTCGGTAGGTTTCAGACGTGGCTGTACGATTGGTGATTGAGAGCTTGCCTTCGGAATCAGATTTTCAGATCTGAGATAGACAGACCGCTGTCATATTCGAGGGCTTGTTTTCCGGATTTCCAGGGTGACATCATTTTCGTTGTCCCCGTTTGAACTACTGGATAACCGGCCAGCCGATAGCTACCGACGCCAGAAGATGGACCTCATGAATCCATTCTTTGGTAATGGCAGCCAATGCACATAACTACTCATCTCCCGCCTTCCTACCCCAGTTGAGTCAATTCATGTTGCACCGTACCTTTCGAATACCCTCTCTCCTTTTAACGCTACTCGCCTGCTCGTCCCTGGCCGCTCAAGATGACTCGGCTAGCAAGGAACACCTCAAGTTCTTCGAGATGAAGGTGCGTCCGCTTTTGGCTCAACACTGTCTTGAGTGTCACAGCGCGGAAAGTCAGAAGGGCATGCTACGGCTCGACTCGCGATCGGCCATGCTTAAAGGGGGCGAATCGGAAGAGGCAACGATTGTGCCCGGCAATCCGGACGAAAGCCTGCTTATCTCTGCGGTGCGGTATGAGTCGTACGAAATGCCACCCAAAGGCCAACTGCCTGAGAAAGATATCGCCGTTCTTACCAAATGGATTGAGCTCGGTGCCCCTTGGCCAGGCGGAGACGACTCACTGATTATCCGCCAGGACGGAGACCGTATAACTGACGAGGACCGCAAGTGGTGGGCCGTTCAACCAGTCACCGATCCTGCCGTGCCACACGATGGCGATGGTTGGGCCAGAAACGAGGTTGATCGATTCATTGCGAGAAAACTCAATCAGGCCGGACTTGAACCCGCGCGAGAAGCGGATCGATACGAACTCGTACGACGAGCTTATTTTGACTTACTTGGCCTGCCCCCTACGCCCGAACAGATCCAGGCTTATGTCGCAGATAATCGCCCCGATGCTTGGGAGCGGCTCATTGATCAGCTACTGGAAAGCCCACGGTATGGGGAACGCTGGGCACAGCACTGGCTTGATGTCGTGCGATATGCGGAAAGCGACGGGTATAACGAAGACGCCTTCCGCCCCGATGCCAGCGTCTATCGTGACTATGTAATCCGCTCACTGAATGAAGACAAACCCTATAACCAATTCGTTCGAGAGCAACTGGCAGGCGACGAGATCGCGCCAGATGACCCGAATGTCTTTATCGGAACAGCCTACCTGCGTCACGGCATCTACGAATGGAATCAGCGGAATGCGCGGATGCATTGGGATTTGATCATCAATGAAATGACGCGTGTGACCGGCGAGGCTTTCCTGGGAATCGGCATCGGCTGTGCTCAGTGTCATGACCACAAATTCGATCCCATTCTGCAGAAGGACTATTACGGTCTGCAGGCATTTCTGTCGTCCGTGTCTTGGCCGATGGATCGCCCACTGGCGACTCCTGAACAGATTGCCGAACACCAACAGCAACAAGAGAAGTGGGAAGAAGCGACCCAGGAAATCCGGAACGAAATGGACGAGTTGGTTGGAGCTGGGCCTGATGCCAACCGACGCAATATCGTTAAACAATTCCCACCTGATATTCAGGAAATCTATTATAAGCCAGAGTCGGACAAAACGACGTTTGATAAGCAGTTGTCCTATCTCGTTTGGCGACAGGTGGATCGCGCTGAAAAGTCCTACGATCCCACGAAAGGGCTTAAGAAGTCGCCTGAAAAGCTGAAGCGTTACGAAGAGCTGCAGGCGGAGTTAAAGAAATTCGATTCCCTCAAACCCAAGTCGCTACCGACGGCATTCGTTGCGACCGATATCGGTACCGCACCAGCACCAACATATTTATTAACGCGTACGACGCAAGAAGAAGTTGAACCTTCCTTTTTGACTCTCCTTGGCGATCCGACGCCAGAAATCAGCCCAACCGCAACAACGACTGGTCGACGTACCGCTTTGGCAAACTGGATTGTTCGAGAAGACAATCCACTATCGACGCGAGTTATTGTCAACCGCATCTGGCAACGCCATTTTGGCAACGGTATCGTACCCACGCCAAACGATTTTGGAACGTTGGGTGAGGCTCCCAGTCATCCGGAACTGCTGGACTGGTTAACGCGGCGATTCCTGGATAACGGCTGGCAGACCAAGCCAATGCACAGGCTCATCATGAACAGTGCTGCGTATCGGCAGACCGCCCGACGCGAGATCGATACGGCGCAACCCAAGAATCCCCTCGATATCGATCCCACCAATCGTTTGCTATGGCGATTTCCAGCTCAGCGACTCGATGCCGAGCAGATACGTGATGCAATGCTGGCGGTATCTGGCGAGTTGAAACAACGCACTGGTGGATCATCCGTCAGCGGGTCGACGCCCGATCGTAGCGTTTACGTTATCAGAAAGCGTAATAGGCCAGATGAAATGCTGAGTGGGTTCGATGCTCCACTTTGCTTCGAGTCTGCACCTACCCGTGACTCGACGACCACTCCCATTCAGTCGTTGCTACTAGCGAACGGAACCTGGACGTTAGATCGTTCGAAGGCCTTTGCCAAGCGGCTACTGGCAGGAAAAGAACAATTAGAGGAGGAAGATATTCGCCAAGCATGGCGTCTTGTCTTCGGACGTGAGGCGGAAGATCAGGAGATCACCGACTCCCTAACGTTTATCCAAGAACAGACCAATTCGGTCACGGTACCTGCGGTCGTCCCCAAATATCCCAATGAAACAGGACTGCGCCCTGTGACGCAGCATTTCGCTTCGGTAAAGGATCTTGGACTCGGCAAGAAGACGCTATGGCTTCAACCAGACAGCCGGTTTGAGCGACTTCACGTTAAGCAGGCGGAAGGATTCGATGATCAATTCACAGTCGAAGGGGTTGTGATTCTCGACCGTCTGTATCCAGATGCCAGCGTCAACTCGCTCATTTCCCGTTGGAATGGCAATACCAAGACAAATGGCTGGACGGTCGCTGTCACCAGTACCAAGTCCGCCTACCAGCCGAATAATTTCATCGTTGCTTTGACGGGCCGCGATTTTCAGGACCAAGCAACCTTTGAGGTCGTCGCCTCTGGTTTTAAAGTTCCACTAAACAAACCTGTCTATCTTGCAGCCGTAGTTTCCGCGACCACGTCCGAGGACGATCCAACATCCGGATCGGTGACCTTCTACATGAAGGATCTGTCGGATCCAGACTCCGAAGTGCAGACATCGAAAGTAACGACATCCGTTGTGTCGGGAATTCAGAATCCGGCACTCAAAATCATCGCCGGCGGAAGAGAAGCTACCGGGCATCTCTGGGATGGTCAGTTCGCACGGCTTACGATCAGCCATGGGTTACTCCCCCAGGAGCAACTGTTGATTGGTGAGCAATCCGAGAAAGCCGTGAGAATTCTTGACTGGCGATTCAACGATGAAGACGGCGAACAACCTGCTCCGAACACAGCGTGGTTGCGATCCAACCTGGAAAATGCCAAGGCGACGGCCGACACAAAGACTCTCCGCGCCGTGACTGATTTCTGTCACGCTTTGTTCAATTCCAACGAGTTCCTGTACCTGCAGTAATCAGTGCTCGCGATCATCCAAGACAACTTTAAAAGCTGGACTTCCGTCATGAAATACTCCAAGTGCAATAACATCGAACTTCCGAATTCACGCCGTGACTTTCTCTGCCGTGCAGGTGGCGGTTTCGGTGCGCTGGCCTATGCGGCACTCACTGGCGAGTCCCTCTTGGCCGCAGATAACAGCAACCCTGCTGCCGAAAAGATTCCACATCGATACGGCCGCGCCAAGAACATTATCTGGCTGTTCATGGAAGGTGGTCCCAGTCATTTGGACTTGTTCGACTACAAGCCGGAATTAAACCGTCTGGCCGGACAAACTCTGCCTGAGAGTTTCCCGCGGCCTGTCACGGCCATGGGCGAGATTAACTCGCCGATTCTCGAATGCAAACGCAAATGGTCGCAATGCGGAGAGAGCGGATTATGGATATCCGACTGGCTCCCTCATCACCATGCGATCGCGGATGAACTGTGTGTTATTCATTCTTGCGTTTCGGATGGGATCAATCACGCCGGCGGCGTCTGCCAAATGAATACGGGAGCCGTATTCGGCGGCCGTCCCTCCCTCGGCGCGTGGATCTCTTACGGGCTTGGTGCAAGCAGCAACAGTTTGCCCGATTTTGTTGTGATGAAAGATAGCAACTCGATGGTCGTCAACGGCGTCCGCGCATGGGGATCCGGGTTCATGCCATCGAGTCATCAAGGTGTCCTGTTCGAAGGGGGCGATGAACCGTTACGGAATCTCAACAACCCCAAAGACGTTTCATCGATGCAGCAGCAGCGGAAGCTGGAATTCATCAACCAACTCAACCATCGACATTACGTGGGACGGGAATCCAACACCGACCTCGATGCCCGCATTCGCAGCTATGAACTGGCGGCTCGGATGCAAGCTGATGCCCCGGAAGCGATCGATATCGAGAACGAGCCGGAGCATATCAAGAAGATGTACGGTCTCGACGAGAAAGAGACCGAGGTCTACGGCCGTCAGTGCCTGCTCGCCCGACGGTTGGTCGAACGCGGCGTAAGGTTCATTCAACTCTACTCGGGTGCCGGTAGTAAGTGGGATAGCCACAGCAACATCGAAGGGAATCATTCCCGTCTTTGCAAAGGAGTAGACAAACCGATTGCTGGCCTGATCGCAGACCTGAAGCAACGCGGACTGCTGGAAGACACGCTAGTGATGTGGGGCGGAGAATTCGGCCGTACGCCAATGAGTGAAAAGGGAACCGGACGCGACCATAACCCAACCGGCTTCACAATGTGGATGGCCGGCGGTGGAGCGAAAGGTGGCCAAACGATTGGCGCTACGGATGACCTTGGGCTCTATGCTGTCGAAGACAAACTGCATGTTCATGACATCCACGCCACGGTGTTAGGCATGATGGGGCTTGATCACACGAAGGTCGTTTACATGCATAAGGGGCGTCCTGAACGGGTTGATCTCAACGAGGGGCATGTGCATAAGGAACTGGTTTTCGGCGCGTAACTCACCACTTGGTCCAGCTCCCTACGCTCATCAAGGAGCTGAATAGCCGCTGCCGCCGGTAGAGATTAATCAAAGATAACCTCCCATCTCAAGATCCACGCGGTACTGGTCCCACCTTTCAGCCTACTCTCAAGTCCTCATCTACTAACCCAAACACTCCTGCCATGACATCAATAACCGGAATCGCAATTGCGTTGCTTCTAATGACCAGCACTTTGGCCGTTGCTGCGGAGCCGATTTTGGAGTGGCGGTTTGACGGCGATTCATCGCCAGGGGCTTGGCTAGGCAAGTTTGGCACTCCAGATGATGGCCCCAGGCCACCCAAGTATCCGGGGTTCAACGCCACTAACAGCGCCATGTCCTTCACCGGACACGAAGGCTCCATTGAGATCAAGGATCACGAGCGAGGCGGGTTCACCAATGTACGGTTCGGTCTAGGTGACACATTCGGATTTGAAACCTGGGTAAAGCTCCGATCAACCGGACGCGGTCAGGTCGCATATGTTGTCGGTAAGGGGCGACATCCCAAGCATGGCGAAGACTTTCCCGAGACCAACCAGAACTACGCGGTTCGCTTTCAAGGTACCGACACTGGCGCACAGTTCGGCTTCCTCTTCACCAGCCAAGATCCCAAAACTGGCAAGTTCGCCTGGCATCGGTGGTGGAGCGATACAACCGTCCCTCCCTCAGGCTGGCATCATGTGGCACTGCAGTACACCTACGGCAAGGCCGACAGCCTGATAGCCTGGATAGACGGAAAGCAAGTTAACGGCAAGTGGGATCTTGAAGGCAAGACCGATCTACCGCCTGTACAAAATCCAGACGATCTAATCATCGGTACTGGATTCACGCATAGCGAAAGCTCTTCCTTCTCCGGTTGGCTCGACAGTCTTGCGATCTATCGCACCGGATTTGACCCCGCAGAAATCGCCGCACGCTACCAGTATATTCCTCCACCACCAGCCGTGACTCGCGAGATGATTCCACCTGGAAGGGTGCTCGTTCAGATCAGTGAAAAGGGAGTTCCCGAAGCACAAGGCTGGCCAGATGAGCCTCAGGTCACTGAGTCATACCTTGAAGACGTGTTCGGATTCTTTGCCGTCCCACACAAGTACGTTTCCACAGGCGTGCGGGCTGACCGCAAGAATCCATCGCACTTCCGGGCTTCAGCGATCGTGACCCTTCCCAAAGGAAAGCATCGTTTGCTGCTGCGAGGGCGTGGAACGTCACGACTTCTAATTGACGGGAAGAAGGTTCTCGACAACGGACCACGAAGCTTCGACTCTGGTGGACATACGCCGCTTGCCGTGCAGGATGATTATCTCGATCTAGGCCCAGATTTTCGCTTCGTGCCACCTGGAAATCGTGATGCGTGGTGCGAGTTTGAATCGTCTGGTGGCGAGCATTTCGTCATACTTGAAACGATGCTTGGGAACATCAAGGGAAAGCTCAAGCAACGTCCAGAACTTGGTGAAACGGTCGCTGCGATCTCTTTGGAAGGGAGTGATTCTTGGTCTCTTCTTTCCCCAGGCGAGAGACAGGTTGCTTACAACGATACCGGATGGGCTTTGTATGCCGCCGAACGTCAAGCATGGCTAAATGATGTAAACACAGCGGCCAGGTCTGCTTGCCGGGAAGCGAACAGCGACTACTGGAATAAACGCCGCAAAGCGGCGGCTGATTGGCTTGCCAGCGTAGAGCCCGTAAGCATCCCACCGTTAGCGGATGGTTTTCCGGCTAACAATGAAATCGATCACTTCATTGCCGCTCGGATTGCCACCGTGGCCCGCGATGCCAGCCAGAATCAGCAGTCCGACGTCGACTACTTCAAAGACATTCAACCACTACTTGAAAACCGCTGCTACGATTGCCATCAGGGTGTAAAAGCAGCCGGCGGACTACGCATGGATGACCACGCTTCGATGCTTCTCGGAGGAGACACGGAAGGGGCAGCCCTCGTCCAGGGTCAAGCCGACGATAGCCCATTAATTAGTCGTATCACCTCGCAAGACAAAGATGTCAAGATGCCTCCGAAGGGTGATCCACTCTCCCATAACGAAGTTGCCCTACTTAAGCGATGGATCAACGACGGTGCCGTGTGGCCTCAATTCAACGTTAAGACCTTTGAGCCAACACCTCTAGCGGATGACCTGGTATTCCTGCGTCGGGTAACGCTTGACACGGTTGGGGTGACACCAACTGAAGCTGAGATCAACGCATTCCTCAGTGACTCTCCGGAAAATCGTCGCGCTAACGCAATCGATCGATTATTGTCTGATTCACGGTGGGCCGATCATTGGATGGGCTACTGGCTCGACGTATTGGCCGAGAATCCGAATATCATCAACCCCACGCTTAATAACACTGGCCCCTTCCGCTGGTGGTTGTATGAGTCCCTTCTAGATAACAAGCCCGCGGATCTTTTTGTCACCGAGTTGATCCGAATGGAGGGAAGCGAACGGTTTGGTGGACCAGCAGGCTTCGGTACCGCTTCGCAAAACGACCTTCCGATGGCGGCCAAAGGGATTATTATCAGCTCCGCGTTTCTTGGTGTGGAGATGAAATGTGCCCGATGCCACGACGCGCCGGCGCATATCTCGAAACAGGAAGACTTACTGCAACTAGCAGCATTGCTGAAGCAGGAGACGATCCAACTCCCATCAACCAGCAGCGTCCCTCCAGGGCGACTGCATCAGACGGGCCGCAAGCCACTGATTGAAGTGACACTTAATCCGGGTGCAGAGGTCGAGCCTGCCTGGCCGTTCCAACGATACTGTGACGAGACAGTAGCCGACGTTCTCGCCGAGCATCCTAACAACTCACGAGATCGCCTTGCAGCCTTGATCACAGCACCACAGAACGAACGTTTCGCCCAGGTAATGGTCAATCGGGTGTGGCAGCGCCTAATGGGTCGCGGACTCGTCGAGAACCTCTCCGATTGGGAAAAAGGAGGACCATCGCATCCTGAACTGCTGCGATGGCTTTCGCAGCAGTTCATCGCATCTGGATATGACGTTAAGGCCGTCAGCCGCCTCATCCTCAGCTCTCATGCTTATCAACGGGCCACCGATCCCCAGTTGACCGAAACGAGCCCACTGTATGTCTCCCCTGCCCCACGTCGTTTGACAGCCGAGCAGATCGTCGACTCCGCATTCCACGCGACAGGGACTCCGTTCGACTTAGAGGAAGTGAGTCTCGACATTGACAGCGTTCGGGAGATTAAGAATTCCATCACGCTCGGTAAACCACGGCGTTCCTGGATGCTGGCATCCACTTCCAATGAACGGGATCGTCCAAGTCTCGGGCTACCCCGTGTCACCGCCGTCGCAAGTGTCCTAAGGGCCTATGGCTGGCGTGGAGCGCGTCAAGATCCGCGTAGCGAGCGGGATACGGAACCCAATATTCTGCAACCAGCTATTCTCGGCAATGGTGTCATGAGTATCTGGTTGACGCGATTGAGTGACCGCCACGGGATGACTCAACTTGCCCTGGAAGACCAGCCTGTCGAGCAACTCGTCGACCGCATGTTCCTTCGTCTTTTGACGCGCGAACCCTCGCCGGCTGAAAGAGAACTCTATGTACGCTATTTGTCCGCAGGCTATGACACGCGGGTGATCCCCATAAGCGACCGCTTTGAACCTACCCCTGGCAAACGAGAACGAGTTCGCTACGTAAGTTGGTCTAACCATGTCGACGGGCCAGCCAATACACTTGCGCAGCAAAATGAAATCGCAGCCCGTCGGGGTGATCCTGCGACCAATGCCTTGAACAACGACTGGCGACTTCGCATGGAAGATGTCCTTTGGGCCATGCTGAATGCGCCTGAATGGATTTACACTCCGTAAATATCAAAAGTCGAACGCCAAACTGCCACCAAGGCACACACTCATCTTACACTGGACCACACTCATGAACCGACGAACATTTCTTCAGCAAACCGGTGCACTGACTGGCACCGCACTCGCCGGTACTAAACTGTTCGCCTCACCAGCTGCTGTTAACATCCCGAAGGGCAAAGCCGAGCACGTAATTTTTCTTTGGCTTGGGGGTGGCATGGCACAGATCGACACTTTTGATCCCAAACGCCGCGGAAACTCGAAGGCGTCACCCAAGCTCGCTGGATCGGAATATGGCACGGTCGACACCATCGTGCCAGGCGTAGCATTCTGTGAGCATTTGCATCGTACAGCCAAGCTGGCCGATCGCCTGACCGCAGTTCGCACGATCAATCATCACTTGGTCGACGAACACGCATTCGGCACAAACTTCGTCCATACCGGACGGCTTATCAGCGGCAGTATCACCTATCCATCGATCGGTTCGATCATCGGGCATTTGCGAGGTGCCGCCAATCCAGAGGTTCCCGCTTACATGGTAATCGGTTACCCCAATGTCAGTCGCGGCCCCGGGTTCCTTGGAGCGAAGGGTGGGTATGTTTACCTGGTCGATACCGAGAGTGGTCCGGCCGGCTTTACCCACCCGGAAGATGTGCCTCTTGAACGTGCTCAACGCCGCCAACAACTTCTCCAACCATTGGCTGACCGTATCCCCAAGGGTTCGGTCGTCGAACAGTATCGAGTTGCCCAAGCGGAGGCCATGCGTCTAGCTGGGCCAGACTTCATGCGTCACTTCCGTTTGAGTGACGAATCAGCCGAATTACGAAACGCCTATGGGGGTGAGTTTGGCCAACGATGCCTACTTGCCCGGCGACTCGTACAGTCCGGCGTGCGTTTCATTGAAGTGTCACACAATCTTAACTTCATCAATGGGACCGGCTGGGATACGCACAACGAAGGGCAGCAGAACCAGCATGTACTCATTCAAGAGCTCGATATCGCGCTCTCCGCGTTGATTACCGATCTCGAAAACCAAAAGCTGCTTGATAAAACATTGGTGGCGATCGGCACCGAGTTTGGACGACCAGCCTCGTACGATGGTCGTGGTGGACGTGGGCACCAGGGCAGTTGCTTCAGTTTACTACTGGCCGGTGGGGGCTTGAATCATCAGGGAGCTTACGGAGTGACGGACGACCTGAGTAAGAACATCATTGAGAATCCTGTTTCTGTACCCGATTTTCACGCCACCATTCATGCGGCCCTCGGCCTCAATCCTGCTGACGAGTTATTCGATGGCTCTCGCCCCGTTCCCATTACCGATCAAGGCAAACCGATTGAGTCCCTATTCGTTTAAGAATGCAGGGAACATGTGAGTTCTTTCGAGACCCCTTAGAGAGCAGCCTGGGCCGTCCTGAGGCAATCCTGTTTCTTGCGGCACTCAAACTCTTGTCTCGTATCCGCAGCAACATGAAGTTAGCATCCTTGGAAGGATTGAAATGAAGATTGCAAATATAGGCGGTCGCGCGCACATCGTAACGGCAACTGGTGGTGTAGACATCGAGCAAGCATCGGACGGCCGTTTCACTTCGGACAATCAACGCCTGATTGCTCAACTTGACGAGCTCCAGCTTTGGTACGCCGAAAACGATCCGATCGAAGACCCATCTCTGAGTACAGATCACCTTGTAAGGACGCTCGAACGATTACAATCGCCCGTTCCATATCCCAGTCAGGTCTTTGCAATTGGGCTTAACTACAAAGCCCACGGCGCAGAGGTCGCCATGGCTACGCCACAGGAACCAATGATCTTCACCAAGTTCCAGTCGTCGATCTCAGGCCCCGGGGCAACCGTCACATTGCCCAGCAATACCGTCGACTGGGAAGTAGAAATGGTCGTAGTCATCGGCCAAGGTGGTCGCAACATCAGTCAGGACGATGCACTGAGACACGTGGCTGGTTATTGTGTCGGACAGGATATCTCAGAGCGTACGCTGCAGCTTGCCTGCAAACCTCCGCAGTTCAGTATCGCCAAAAGCTATGCGGCCTTCGCACCGATGGGCCCCTGGCTCACGACTGCAGACTCGCTTGATGTCTCATCACTTCGGCTAACATGCAAGGTCGGCGACGAAACACTGCAAGATGGAAATACGAAGGACATGATCTTCGATGTCCCCACGCTGATTTCCTACATCTCAAGTATCTGTGAACTTAGAATCGGCGACATCCTATTCACCGGTACGCCCGATGGCGTCGGCATGGGACGCAAGCCACCGATGTATATTGAGGATGGCTGGGTGCTGGAATCGTCGATCGAGGGTTTAGGAACAATTATCAACCCTTGCCGCCGAATCTAGTGACCTTAGATCATGGAACCTGACATGAATCATGACTTTCGCAAAAGACTTCGCGAGCGGCAGACTTTACTCGGAACGATCGTAAGTTCAACTGACCCTGCGATTGTAGAAGTCCTTTCCGAGTGCGGATTCGATTGGTTATTCGTCGACGCCGAGCACGGCCCTTTCGAAACGACCGATCTGCTTCCCGTACTCCGTGCTGTAGATCATCGAATTCCGTGCGTTGTTCGTGTACCAGCCTCCGAGGAGATCCCGATCAAGAAGGCACTCGATATTGGTGCATCGGGCATCATCGCGCCGCAAACCAATACAGTCGAGCAGGTTGAAGCGGTGGTACGCTACTGCCGCTACTCTCCCCAAGGGTGCCGCGGAGTCGGCATATCGCGTGCATCGACATATGGAATGGGGCTCACAGAATACGTTGGCTCAGCGAATGACTCAGTAGCTGTAATTGTGCAGGCTGAGCATATCGAAGGCGTCGAGAACATTGAAGAGATCGTGAAAGTTGAAGGGGTCGATGCGATCTTTATTGGCCCGTATGACCTATCCGCCAGCATGGGAAAGATGGGAGAAGTCACCGCCCCTGACGTTGTTGACGCGATCAATCACGTTACCAACGTCTGCAATGCGGCAAACATGCCGCTAGGAATCTTCGGCGTTTCCGCCGATGCGGTTAAGCCATACATAGATCGAGGCTACTCGTTGATCGTGTCTGGAGTGGACGTTCTGATGATGGCTTACGCCGCCAAGGACATGTTGTCGATGTTACGAGTTGGAAAATGACGAATGAGTAGCACCCCGTTCATTCCACAAGGCGTGATTCCAGCCTGCCTGATGCCCTTTGACGCCCTACTTGAGGTCGACGAACGATCTTATCGTCGTCATTTGCGTGAACTTTCCTGTGTCGAAGGAATCACAGCGATCACTGTCAATGGTCACGCGGCCGAAGTTCATGCGCTCAGTTTTGAAGAACAGCGTCGAAGCATTGAGATTGCTCGGGACGAAATCGCCGGAAAAGTCCCGTTGGTCGCAGGTATTCACACTGGCGACACGCGCGAAGCGGCCCAATTGGCGACAATGGCTGCGAATGCTGGTGCTGACGCACTGCTGGTGTTTCCGTCGGATGTGCTAGCCATGGGAGGACGTTTGCGGCCTGAGTGTGCCCGCGCCCATATTGAAGGCATCGCTGCATCAACAGAATTACCATTAATACTGTTTCAGTACCCTATGTCCGGTGGACTCGGTTATTCCTTGGACACCTTGCTTGAGCTATACATGACATTCCCTTCGATCAAGGCTATCAAAGACTGGTGTAATGACCCCCACCTCCACGAACAACACATCCGCGAACTTCATGCTCTCGACCGCCCGGTTCGCGTTCTATCGACCCATAGCATGTGGTTGCTTGCCTCGCTGGTCATGGGCTGCGACGGCCTCCTTTCCGGTGCAGGTAGTGTAATAGCCAACCTTCAGGTCGCCCTGTTTCAGGCGGTCCAGAACAACGATCTGCAAACCGCGCGGCAAATCAACGATCGCATCTATCCTACAGTTAAAGCATTTTACTGCGATCCGCTGCTCGATATGCATAATCGTATGAAGGAGGCGCTCGTGCTGCTCGACCGACTCGACGCAGCCCACGTACGTCCACCATTGGTAAAACTCACGCAACCCGATATTGAGCGTATCGCCTTATTGCTCAAGGAAGCTCGAATTCTTCCTTCGGCGAACGCCCCAAGCGATAACTGAATCTTCGACCTTGCCTCGAATAAACGCCTTACCTAAATAGACAGACACCCTATCGAGCTGAACCATCATGCGAACCATCACTGTGTTCATCACGCTGCTTTCTGCCAGCATCACCTGCTTCGGAGAAGAACAACCTGCTACATCGCCGGAAGAGAATATTCACGCGTTGGAGCAGACACCTTCCCGTCCGAGTGCAGCGAAACCAATCTTTCTTACCGCAAACGACATGTCAATCGCGACCGGGCAACCCTCGTTGGTGAACATGTCACACGGGTCTACACACATACCTGTTTGGTCCTTGTCTGGCGGCACCACAGGACAGTCGGTAGTCGGTATCGTGAATGGCCTGCCCAGAGGGTGCGGCGCAGTGCGGGTTGAGATCGTTGTTACGACGACGGACCCGTCTACCAGTCCCGAGTACTCGGATGTTTATCGCGTTCACTTGTCCCAGTTAGTGAGCAACGCCCCTTTCACAGACCGGTACTCTCTCGGCAAGACAGTGCAAACTCCCCTTCCCGCCGGACCTTTGCACACTCGGACCATCGTTCTGGAACCTTACTACGAAGTGGATTCTGAGGCCCCCTTGTGGGTTCGTATTCAGCGCGAACCAGGCGAATCAGGCGACACCTTTACCCGCCCCACCGGACTGGCCGTTGTGAAGGTGACTCCGTTGAATGCCATCCCTCAACAGACACATATCGTACAGGATGTGAGTGGCTATAATTCCTGGCCGATGATCCAGGCCATTGAAAACAAACTGGTATGCACCTACAGCCGTGGCTCTGGTCACACAATTGGTGAAGATGCGCGTGGCGTTTACGCACGTACTTCCACAGACGGTGGTAAAACTTGGTCGAAAGAAACCGTAGTTGCCAACACGCCAGGGTATGGTGAAGTGACTGTCGGGAAAGGGCTCGACTCAACTGGGGCGATGCTTCTATGGGTACGCCGAATCGGCAAGGACTGGAACCACGATCTGTATCGCACTACCGACGGCGTGACGTTTACACATCTCGCGACGCCGAACCTCGCTGTGCAGCCCATGCAGATTACCGATGTGTTCGCTGTTCCTGATGTTGGGCTGATGGCCCTATGGTTTGCTGGAAAATACAACGACGATCCCGTTCACGCGTGGGGCACAATGACCAGTAGCGACGATGGTGCCACGTGGACACAGAAGACCATCGAATCTGGGCTAACGAAAAAAGAATGGCCAACCGAGCCAGCTGCGGCCTACTTGGGAAATGGCAGGATTCTTGCCATCGGTAGAACAGAGACCGGGCCTACACAATACCAGATGATCTCCACTGACAACGGCTCAACCTGGACGCGTGCGCGAACAAACATCGGCGATGTCATGGCTTCGACACCAAGCCTTGTCTTCGATGCCGAAACCGGCCTGCTGAGCAACTACTACTACGAGCGTGGACATGGTCTTCTTAGGTGCCGAGTCGTCGACCCGAGGACGGTCTTCGAAAACCCTCTCGCCTGGCCAGCATCCGAGGTTGTAGCAACCGGCAGTAAAGTTACGTTCGATTCCGGTAACGCGAACGCCACCGTCGCAAACAACAAGCACTATGTCTCCTTCTACTCGGGCAAAGCTCCCGACACGTCTGTCATGGTGTCAGAGATTCCTGTTCCAACGGCAGGACAGTAGCTTGAGTCCCGGTTTCACAGCGGTGTTGTTCTAATGTGCAAAAGCATGGCTTGGAGTTGTGGACAACGATCGAACTTCTTCATGCCGGGCCCATGCCAGATGGGAACTCCATCGGATAAGTTTTCGATCTGCGACCCCCAGAAGTTGCATCAGTTGCGATTCGGTCCCTGTTTCTGAAAACCATACTCCTTCTGCTCCATCAAGACGAGATGTCGTTAACAATTCGAAAGACTGTTCTGCTTGGCTAGCCACAACAACAACAGGCACCCCCCTGCTGATCACCTTGAGTTCTGGCAATACATCGATCATCCGTGGCGATGCTTCTCGATTATCAAGCACGATAATTCTTTGCCAATTGTCGCGCCAATATTCGTATTTGATATCGCTAAAGTTGATTGGCTGATATTTAAGATGATACGCCTGATAGATTTTCTCTAGGTCATTGGCAACCGCC
Source organism: Blastopirellula marina (assembly GCF_002967715.1). Taxonomy (NCBI): domain Bacteria; kingdom Pseudomonadati; phylum Planctomycetota; class Planctomycetia; order Pirellulales; family Pirellulaceae; genus Blastopirellula; species Blastopirellula marina. Next base: position 209 of record NZ_PUIA01000074.1, on the reverse strand, counting down.
CCCGATCCAGAGATATTCGTTATTCCGTGGCCTAGCATGTGTCCATATCCTCGTTAAGATGATTTTTAACTATGAATCATTCTGAAATGCCCCAAAAACCTGGCCCACCGTTATGAGAGTTCGGATTGGGTAAAAGGAATCGCAGTGGGCTGCTGGAGTGAGGGCGTAGCCCGAACGGAAGCAGGCCACTGCGACGCGAAGTCTGCGGG